>MKUL01000017.1:128788-219817 GCA_001897795.1 Alphaproteobacteria bacterium 41-28
GCAGAAAGCCATTGCCTCGGTAGAAGGGGTCAAACGAGCTCAGGTCAACTTTGTCAATGAAAAGGCCGACATAGAAGTCGATTTTCCAACGCCACAGCTCATTAAAAACATTCTGACTGCCATTGATCAAGAAGGGTATGAAGCAAAGCCATATCAATCACAAAGTGCCCCTGAGAGTCATCATCATATGGACCACTCTCCTCCGAACTATATGGATGTGGTTATTGCGATTATTTTTACCCTTCCTCTTGTGGCCCATATGCTAGGCATTTACGTTGCTCCCACCCTTCAACTCGTCTGCGCTAGTATAGTTCAATTTTGGGCAGGACGCCGCTTTTATAAAGCTTCGTGGGGATCTCTTAAAAGATTGACTGCTAATATGGACCTCCTTGTTGTTCTCGGAACCTCAGCTGCCTATGGATATAGCTTTGTGGACGTTCTTCTCCATAGAAATGACCTCTATTTTGAAGCTTCCGCGATTGTTATCACGCTCGTTCTTATCGGGCGTCTCTTAGAAGAACGTGCCAAAAGATCAGCGAATGCGGCTGTAAGATCTTTAATGAAGCTCACCCCTCCCACAGCACTTGTAGAGAAGGATGGCGTTTATGTAGAAGTTCAAAGTCACGACCTCAAAAAAGGTGACCACATTATGGTTAGGGCTTGGCAACGTATCCCCATAGATGGCGTCATTTTCAAAGGGACGACAGAAGTGGATGAGTCGATGATTACGGGAGAAAGCGTTCCTGTTTTTAAAGAAGAGGGAGACAAGGTTATTGGGGGCACGACCAATACATCTGGAGTGCTTTACGTTGAAGCCACAGCTGTTGGAAATCACTCAACCCTTTCGCGAATGATTCAGTTGGTAGAAGAGGCGCAATCCTCTCGACCCCCTATTCAAAAGTTCGTGGACCAAGTCTCTGCAATCTTTGTTCCTATTGTCCTTCTGATCAGTATTGCAACTTTTGGAGGTTGGCTTGTCGTGGGGCCCGGATTTCAGCAAGCTCTCTTGTCAGCTATTTCTGTTCTTGTGATTGCTTGTCCTTGTGCCTTAGGGCTGGCGACACCCACAGCCATTGTCGTTGCCATGGGGGAAGCGGCTCGGAAAGGGCTTCTCATCAGAGATCTTGAAAGTTTAGAAGTCCTCCGCAAAGTTGATCAGGTTGTCTTTGATAAAACAGGTACCCTTACGAAAGGAGAGTTTAGCCTGACTTTCTCAAAGTCCTTCTCAGAAACACCTCTGGATCAATTGCTGCTTCTTGCTGCTTCCCTTCAAAAAGGAAGTGAACATCCCCTCGCCAAAGCTTTTTTAAAAGCCACCAGAGGACAAATGCTCCTTGAGGTTAAAGATTTTCTCTCTCTTCCAGGAAAAGGAATTCAAGGGAAAATGAACGGGGCCCTTTACTCTTTAGGATCTGAAATGCTGATGACTGAGCTGGGGATAGAGGTTCCACCAGTCCGCAAAGCCGAGCAGACGACGATTTATTTAGCGGAAGAAGGCCATCTTCTTGGGGTCTTTTATCTTGCGGATATGCCGAGAAGGCGTGCATGGGAAACCCTTCAAGCATTAAAGCGCATGGGTTTAAAGACAGTCATGCTGACGGGCGATCGGAAGGAAACGGCCCAACTGATTGGGGAAAAAGTGGGGATTGATGATGTTATTGCCCAGCTTCAGCCCAAAGATAAGATTAAATATGTGAAAGCTCAAGAGCAGCGCCATCATATCGTGGCCATGGTGGGCGATGGCGTCAATGACGCTCCGGCCTTAGCTGCAGCAATGGTAGGATTTGCTATGGGATCAGGGACAGACGTTGCCATGGATGCAGCCCCCATTACGTTGATGCGTCCTGCCCTTAATCTTATTCCACAGGCCTTTACGCTTTCGAAAAAAACCTTTCGTATTATACAAGAAAATCTTTTTTGGGCTTTTATTTTTAATATTGTTGGTATTGGTTATGCGGCCTTGGGCCATCTTAGTCCGGAACTCGCAGGTGCCGCCATGGCAGCTAGCAGCCTTCTTGTGGTTACAAATTCTCTACGATTGAAGTGGGGGTAAAAGATATTTTGGGCCTTAAGTGTCTCCGTAATCCAATTATACGAGATCTTTTGAGTGTTAAGAAGCGAGAAATGTGATTTTTTGGGGTTTAAGTGTGAAAAATGGTGTTAGTAAAAAATTAGACTTTTTTTGATATGTTTATCTTTACGTGAGCTTTTAATGAAATATATATTTTTCTAATAGAAATAAAATGGAGGAATAAAATCATGAGAAATCGCACAAATCTTCTTTTATTTTCCACCTTATCAATCTTTTTTTCTTCTCCTCTTATGGCTACTCCATGCCCTGAGCTCGATATACATAATGATGTAAAGTGGCGACCTCATTGGCCATCAGCCCATGTGGAGGCGCCTCGAAAAATAGGAAACTATCACTATACCTGGAAATCGGGAGACTTTGCCTTACACAAATACGCAATCAAAAGAATACGTCAAATAACTCAGAACACAGACCCATCTCTTAGTTGCGAATATGATGTCGTGCTAACGGATGGGGCTCATGAGGAAACTGAGACTGTTGCAGTATATCTGGATGAGGTGCATGATTTTGAGCCTACCCATACTCTAATACCTCATGAGGCCGAACGACTCATTAATGAATTTACTTCTGGTCGTGATGCAACGGTAACAGAGGGTAGCTATACGTGGAAGCTCAAAAAATTATCGAGAGTACCGGTGAATTTTCGGGTTGCCGAAGTAGAATTTGAAAAGAATTCACCTTTAACAAGAGATGGAAAAGGCGGAGCAAAGGTATACACATTTTTCGAATTTCGGTCTTCTCCAGATCTACCAAACTATCTTACTCTTGAAGCAACATTTGAAAGCTATCTCATTCCCTAAGAGTAGGGCACACATATTCGAAAATATCTCCGGGTTGGCAGTCGAGCGCCTTACAAATGGCTTCTAACGTTGAAAACCGAATAGCCTTTGCTTTTCCGGTTTTCAAGATAGAAAGGTTTTGAACTGTAATTCCTACATGTTCAGCAAGATCTTGAAGTTTCATCTTTCGCTTGGCCAGCATAACATCAAGGTTCACAATAATTCCCATCGTCATTCCTCCTCAAATCGTTAAGCTTTGATCTTCTTGAAGCTTATAGCCTTCAGCCATCACCCAAGAAATGACAATGACAAGCACACCTGAAAACAGCACCTCTAAATTCGGGGTTCCAAAGTTTATCGAGATATAACGATGCCCAGTGGGATTAGAGAGTGTTGCTGAGAGAATGAGGAGCATATCGCAAATGGGTTTGGCTAAAAGGCCATCGAGAAGAAAGAGCCACCCTAGATATTTATATTTTTGTGCGTTTTCCAATGAAAATATGTTTCCGTCTCGATAGTTTTGAAAAAGGTGTTTAAGAACAAGAAGCCCTAAAAATAAGGGAACTATGCTAACAAAAGCACCGAAAATTCCAATGCTCCAACTGAGAGGAGTGAGTTTCAAATGAGCAAGGTTGATAAGCCCTTCTGGTGTTTGTATCGGGGTTGAGATAAAGCCTTGGGCAATTAAATTCTTAAAAGGTGCCCATTTAACAAGTATCCATATGGAAACGATCCATAAAGGAAAGGCTATAAGAAGAACGTTAAAAATCCAGATAAGGTAGGAACTTACTTTTTGAATGGGGTGCATCTTATATCTCCTTGGTGATTGATGATTTGGAGGATATGACAAAAATTATTCTATTGCAATCATTTTTTATCGTTTATCGATAAAATATTCGTAACAGCTCACCCTTTCTCACACATAGTGTCATCCTTGGTAAGAAATGCTTAGTTTTCCTAAGGAAAACTCTAGCATTTCTTGACCGAGGATCTTATTGTCCGAGAGATCCTCGGCCAAGAAAAGGTAAGATTTTTCTTTGAAAAATAAACCTTTTCTTGCTAAGGATGACACGTGTGGGTGAGTAGTTACAAATGTTCTTAAAGAAAATCTCGACTAGGGCTTTCATCCCGTGTGAGGTCGAGTCCTTCAAAAGAAGGGCCTTCCATGAGGTAGTTTTTGAAGCTTGGACGTGTCTTAGTTAAGCGTTGGTAGTCCATTTCTGATAAAACAATGACGGCTTGATTACGATGTCGTATTCTTTGTGGCCCATGTGTTAGGGCTAGGGTTACAACCTCACTCAATCGCTCTTTTGCTTCTGCTAAAAGCCAATTCATTATGACCTCCTCATTATGTGGATAGAACCTAGTATTATATTTTGCCTAATTTCTATTTATGCCTGTTCACTTAAACCCCTCACCCGCCCTTCGGGCAACTCTCCCACAAAGGGGAGAGGTGATTTAAGTGCTCGCTGCATTACCTCTCCCCTTTGTGGGAGAGGTCGCCATGCGCGAAGCAAATGGCGGGTGAGGGGGGCCTTAGAAAGACCAAACGAAACGGTCACTGAACGAGATCTCAGAAGCGTCCTCCGTGAAGGCAATATCACCAAATTCCTTCTTTTTTTGCCGTAGATATGTACGATGCGCGCTCTTCCTCAATAATTTTCTTTAAACCATCTTCATTTGGATAATTTAAAGGGCCATTGATGAAGGCTTGAATACTATGAAGACTGGGCCACCTTATATCATAGTTCCGTGGTGTCTCTTTATCTAAGGCAATAATTCTCTTGGTTACTGTTTTTATATTGTTTATATATGTTTTTTGATCCCCCTGGTTGAGCTTAGAAGTTGCTTCTTGGATCCAAGAGTAAAGTGTTGGTATGACGTCGCCTAAGCTCTCATCATTGCTGGCACGGACATCAATAAGAGCACGAAACATTGAAAGTCTATGATATAGAGCAGCCTTTTCAAAGTCACCCTGTGAAAGATAGTAGTTTCCTAGCTCAAGAATTGTGGGAGGGATTTGCGATCCTAAATTTTTTTGTACTTTGAGGGCTGCTTCCTTTTTATCTCCTGGTTTTGCGCCGGCTAATATTTCATATAAATCAAAAGATTCTTTATTATTTTTACTGATTTTTGCATACTCGCCCCGCGGTTCTACGACGATGCCATTGGCATTTATTGTTGTTCCAGAGGAAAATAGTAAAAAAAGTGCCAAAGTCCATATTTTCACAATATCTAACCTTCTTTACAAAATGTTTTAAGAATGGCGATCTTTAGATTAAGAGAATGAAATAAAATTTACAAGGCAAAATAGGGTAAGTTTGGTTAAAATTGGGTGTTTTCAATTGCTCCCATTCATAGTAAGAATAAGGCCAAAGAATCAGAGAAGGCGTGGATTGTGGATCTTTCTTCAAGTCAATTTATGAACGCACCGCTCAATGGGAGTCTTGAAGACTATTTCGGCATCCTTGTGTTTATCGGGATTGCGTTTGGGTTATCCATTCTTTTGGTGCTTTTGTCCTTTTGGTGGGGGCCTCGCAGACCTGATTCTGAAAAGCTGTCTCCCTATGAATGCGGATTTGACGCGTTCAGTGATGCGCGGTTGAAGTTTGATGTGCGTTATTACCTTATTGCGATTTTATTTATTATTTTTGACCTTGAGATTGCGTTTCTTTTCCCTTGGGGGATCTGTTTAAAAGATATTGGCCTCTTTGGATTTTTTTCTATGCTTGTTTTCTTAACCCTATTGGCAGTGGGGTTTATTTATGAATGGCGCAAAGGGGCCTTAGAATGGGAATAAAAAAGCCGTTTTTATCAGAAGAAGCTTTAAGAGGAGGGTATGGTTTTGAAGCTATCCCGACAGGTGTTTCTCCTGATGTTCTCCTTGAAACGCTTAGTCAAGAAGTGAGCCAAAGAGGTTTTATTGTGACCCAACTAGATAAGGTTGCAGCCTGGGCTCAAGCAGGGTCTCTCTGGCCAATGACCTTTGGCCTTGCCTGTTGTGCAATTGAAATGATGCAAACAGCAGCTGCTCGCTATGATCTTGATCGTTTTGGGGTTGTCTTTCGTCCCAGTCCTCGTCAAGCGGACCTTATGATTGTCGCAGGAACGCTCACAAATAAAATGGCGGCTCCTTTGCGGAAAGTATATGATCAAATGGCAGAGCCCCGTTATGTTATTTCCATGGGATCTTGCGCAAATGGGGGAGGCTATTATCATTACTCCTATTCGGTTACGCGAGGGTGTGATCGAATTGTTCCCGTTGATGTTTATGTGCCAGGCTGCCCACCCACCGCAGAAGCTTTGCTTTATGGCATTTTACAGCTTCAACGGAAGATTGGGCGCGAAAAACATTTTTCACGGTGTTAGGACTTATGGGCATATCTAAAGAACTGGAAAGTTTGGGAAGTCTGATTGCAGAAGAAATCGGGACAGACATTCTCTCAAGGACAGTGGCTTACAACGAGTTAATGGTAACGGTGGAACGACAATCAATTGTTCGTGTCTTAACCTATTTAAGAGATTCTGAGTCTTTCTGCTTTGTCCAGTTGATGGATGTTTGCGGTGTTGATTACTTGGGCAGAGAACCGCGTTTTGATGTGGTTTATAATCTTTTGAGTTTGTCTCATAATCGCCGTCTCCGTCTTAAAGTAGAGGTGGAGGAGGGGATGCCTGTTCCATCTGTAACATCCGTTTACAGCAGCGCGAATTGGTGGGAAAGGGAAGTATTTGATCTGTATGGAATCCCCTTCGACGATCATCCAGATTTAAGGCGGATTCTCACCGATTATGGTTTTGAGGGACATCCCATGCGAAAGGATTTTCCCCTGACGGGGTATGTGGAGGTGCGCTACGATGAGGAGCAAAAGCGCGTTGTATATGAACCTGTTAAATTACCCCAAGCTTTCCGAACCTTTGATTTTGAAAGCCCTTGGGAGGGTATGGATTACGCTGCGCAAACGTTGAAGCCAGAAGATAATCGGGAGGGGAATTAATGACATCTTGTGATTGCATACTTTGCCCACGTCGTTCCTGGTCTTCTTCGGTTACTCCCATAAGTGTCATCCTTGGCAAGAAATGCTTTGTTCTTGCGAAAGCGAGGGCATTAGCATTTCTTGGCCGAGGATCTCTTCGGCCACAAGATCCTCGGGTCAAGAAAAGTCCTTGTTTTTCATATGAAAATCAAGGCTTTTCTAGCCCAAGGATGACACCGTGGGGGAAAAGTAAAGGGAAGCAAGCTAATGCCTGAGTCCCTCCAAAAAGAAGCTCCACAAACCCAAAGTTTTACAGTCAACTTCGGGCCACAGCACCCCTCTGCTCACGGGGTTTTGAGATTAATTTTAGAAATGGATGGCGAAGTGATTCAGCGAGCCGATCCTCATATCGGACTTCTTCACCGGGGCACAGAAAAACTGATTGAGTACAAAACCTATCTTCAAGCCATACCCTACTTTGATCGCTTAGATTATGTCTCGCCTATGTGCCAAGAGCATGCCTTTGCACTCGCCGTAGAAAAATTATTGGACCTTGAAATTCCGCTGAGGGCCAAGTACATCCGCGTTCTCTTTTCGGAAATAACACGCATCTTAAACCACCTTCTCAATATTACAACAATGGCGATTGATTTAGGTGCAACGACCCCGCTTCTCTGGGGGTATGAAGAGCGGGAAATTCTCATGGGCTTTTATGAGCGCGCATCGGGTGCACGCATGCATGCCAATTATTTTCGACCAGGAGGTGTTCATAAAGATCTTCCCCAAGGTCTTGTGGAAGATATTGCGGCCTTTTGTGATCGGTTTCCGCAGGTGATTGATGATATTGAAAAGTTGTTGACGGATAACCGTATTTTTAAGCAGCGAACGGTTAACATTGGTGCGATGAATGCGGAACAAGCCTTGGACTGGGGGTTTACGGGTCCTATGTTACGCGCCTCCAATGTGGCTTGGGATTTGCGCCGAGCACAACCCTATGAAGTCTATGATCAGATGGATTTTTTGATACCCGTCGGAAAACATGGTGATTGCTATGATCGCTATCTCGTTCGGATGGAAGAAATGCGTCAGAGTGTGCGTATTATGAAACAGTGCTTAGAACAAATGCCAGATGGGCCTGTCAAAATTAAAAATTACAAAGTTACAACACCACCACGAGGTGAGATGAAGACATCTATGGAAGCTCTCATTCACCATTTTAAACTTTATACGGAAGGATATCACGTTCCAAAAGGTGAGACCTATACAGCTGTTGAAGCGCCTAAGGGAGAGTTCGGCGTTTATCTCATTTCTGATGGAAGTAATCGGCCTTATCGGTGTAAAATCAGGCCTCCTAGCTTTGCATTCTTGCAAGCCTTAGATTTTATGGGAAAAGGACATATGCTTGCGGATATACCCAGCATAATCGGGTCGTTAGACATTGTCTTTGGGGAGATCGACCGATGAAAAAAGCGTCAGAAGTTTTTAATTTTTCAAAGGAAAATGAAGCCCAAATTCAAGAGATTCTCAAACGGTATCCTGAAGGAAGACAAGCGAGTGCGATTCTGCCTCTTTTTTATCTTGCGCAAAAGCAATGCGGGGGATGGCTTCCGGGGAGCGCTATTGAAAAGGTTACTGAAATGCTTGGATTGCCCGTTATTAGAGGGTACGAGGTTGCCACCTTTTACAGTATGTTTAACCTAGAGCCTGTTGGAAAATATCACCTTCAAGTCTGTGGGACAACACCGTGCATGCTGGGAGGAAGTGAAGAGCTCTTCCACGTGTGTAAAAAACATCTAGGGATTGAGCGGGGCGAGACAACAGACGATGGGCTTTTTACCTTAAGTGAAGTGGAATGCATCGGTGCTTGTGTGAATGCCCCAGCCGTTCAAATTAACGATGATTATTTTGAAGATTTAGATAAAGACAGCTTTCACCATCTCCTTGAGGATCTGAAATCGGGGCTTAAGGTTAAGCCTGGATCCGCCCTTGGACGCCAAGGATCTGCCCCCTTGAAGAAGGAGGCCTAATGTTAAAGGACAGTGATCGCATTTTCACGAATCTTTATGGCAGACATGATTGGCACCTTAAAGGAGCTAAGAAGAGGGGAGATTGGGATAAAACAAAAGCCTTGATAGCCAAGGGGCAACAGTGGATTATCGATGAGGTTACACTCTCATGCCTTAGAGGAAGGGGAGGGGCTGGCTTTCCCACGGGTCGCAAATGGTGCTTTTTGCCCAAGGATGATGGTGTGACGCCACGCTTTCTTGTTATCAATGCGGATGAAAGTGAACCAGGGACCTGTAAAGACCGAGATATTTTACGTCATGAGCCCCAAAAACTTGTGGAAGGTGCCCTTCTTGCTGGATTCGCTATTGGATCCCATACGGGGTATATTTACATTCGAGGTGAGTTCCATCGGGAAGCTGAACATTTAGAAACGGCCATTGCGGAAGCTTATGAGGCTGGGCTTTTAGGAAAAAATGCAGCGGGTTCTGGTTGGGACTTTGATCTTTATGTTCATCGCGGAGCTGGGGCTTATATATGCGGCGAGGAAACGGCGCTTTTGGAGAGTTTAGAAGGAAGGAAGGGCATGCCACGTCTAAAGCCACCTTTCCCTGCTGTTGTTGGTCTTTATGGATGCCCTACCATTGTTAATAATGTGGAAACGATTGCAGTTGTTCCTACCATTTTAAGAAGAGGGGGAGCCTGGTTTGCAGGAATTGGAACCCCTGATAATACGGGCCCAAGAATTTTTTGTATTTCCGGACATGTGAACACTCCTTGTAATGTGGAAGAGGCCTCAGGCATTCCTCTCAAAGAGCTCATAGAAGTGCATGGCGGTGGCGTTCGTGGAGGATGGGATAATCTTTTGGCGGTGATTCCAGGTGGGTCTTCTGTGCCCCTTATACCAGCTGATGTTTGTGGAAAAGTCCTCATGGATACGCCTTCACTTGCATGCTTTAATAGCAGTTTAGGAACGGGGGCTGTCATTGTAATGGACAAATCTACGGATATTGTTCGAGCCATCGCTCGTCTTTCAAAATTTTATATGCATGAGAGTTGCGGTCAATGTACTCCTTGTCGAGAAGGAACGGGATGGATGTGGCGTATGCTCATCCGCCTTGCTGATGGGATTGGTGCAATTGAAGATATTGATCGCTTGGAAGATGTTACTTACGAAATCGAGGGTCACACCATTTGTGGCCTTGGAGATGCAGCCGCTTGGCCCGTGCAAGGGTTGATCCGTCATTTCCGTCCTGAACTTGAGCGCCGTCTTCGTGCTCGCAAAGCGGCTTAGGGAGAGACAATGCCAAAGCTTTTGATAGATGAGCAAGAAATTGAAGTCCCAGAGGGAATGACTGTCCTTCAAGCAGCAGAAATGCTTGGGGTTGAAATTCCTATATTTTGCTATCATCCGAAACTTTCCATTGCGGGCAATTGCCGGATGTGCCTGGTTGAAATGGACAAATCTTCGAAGCCGATTGCGAGCTGCGCGATGCCAGCCAGCGAGGGTATGGTCATTCGGACGCAAACTCCTATGGTGAAAAAAGCACGCCAAGGGGTTTTAGAATTTTTACTCATTAACCATCCCTTGGATTGTCCCATTTGCGATCAAGGAGGGGAATGCGATCTTCAAGACATTACCATGGCCTATGGGGGGGATACGAGCCGTTTTAACCTGAACAAACGAGCTGTTCCCGACAAAGAATTTGGCCCTCTCATTGAAACGGCCATGAATCGCTGCATTCAATGTACGCGATGTATTCGTTTTGCAACTGAAATTGCCGGAACTCCTGAATTGGGAGCCACAGGACGTGGTGAGGATATGGAAATCGGCACCTACGTGCAAAAAACGATTACCTCAGAACTCTCTGGGAACTTGATCGATATTTGTCCTGTTGGAGCCCTGACCTCAAAGCCTTATAGTTTTCAGGGGCGACCATGGGAGCTTTCAAGTACGCCTTCTGTGGATGTTTTCGATGCGGTGGGGTGTTCCATTCGTATCGATGCGCGGGGAAGGGAAGTTATGCGGATTCTTCCGCGTCCCAATGATGAGGTGAACGAGAGCTGGATTTCGGACAAAACCCGTTTTGCTTGTGATGGTCTTAAATACCAACGACTCGATCGTCCTTATGTCAGAGGAGAAGATGGCCATCTTCGACCGGTCAGTTGGGATGAAGCTTTTGACGTAATTGTGGGCCGTCTTCAACACATTCCTGGCAATCATGTAGCCGCCATTGTGGGGGATATGGTGGATGCAGAAGCCATGATTGCATTGAAGGATTTGATGACAGCTATGGGATCACCTAACATTGATTGTCGCCAGGATGGTGTTTTGATTGGGACAGGCCCTCGTTGTAGCTATCTTTTTAATACAACAATCGCGGGAGTTGAGCGGGCTGACTTCTGTCTTCTGATTGGAACGAACCCTCGATGGGAAGCGCCTCTCATTAACGCAAGAATTCGCAAAAATTACCTTTTTACAGGTCTTAACGTTGCCCTCATCGGACCTTTCCATGAGCTAGGATATCCTGTGGATTACCTTGGGAACGATCCCTTACTTCTTGAAAAAATCAAGAAAGGGAAACATCCCATCTCTGCTGCACTGAAAGCAGCTAAGCATCCTATGATGATTATAGGGCAAGGAGCCTTAGGGCGTGAAGATGGGGATGGGATTCTTAACACTGCGCGAGAAATTGCTGATAAATATGATTTTGTCCATAAAACAAAGCTCCATCTTCAAGACTATTGGAATGGATTTAATGTCTTACAAACAGCGGCAAGCCGCGTGGGTGGGTTTGATCTGGGATTTTTACCCGGCCCCAAAGGGCATAATATAAAAGAAATATTCGAGGCAACACGTCGCAAAAAAATTGAAGCCGTATATCTCTTGGACGCCGATGAAATCGATATGACGGCGCTCAAATCGACCTTTGTTATTTATCAAGGTCACCATGGAGATCGTGGGGCAGCGATTGCTGACGTCGTTTTGCCGGGGGCAGCTTATACAGAAAAGTCTGGGACGTATGTGAATACAGAAGGACGAGTCCAACGCGGCCTGCAGGCTGCTTCGCCTCCTGGTGATGCCAAAGAAGATTGGAAGATTATCAGAGCTCTTTCTGAAAGGCTTGGCCTGGAATTGCCTTATAATTCACTTGATGAAGTTCGTAGACGGCTTGTTGAGGTTAACCCCCTTTTTGATGAGCTTGACAGGGTCAGCCGAGCGCCGTGGGTTGAGTTTGGTCGTGAGGAGATTCTAAATACAGACCCCTTTAAACCCAGCATTGAGAACTTTTATATGACTGATTCCATTTCTCGCCACTCCATTACGATGGCAAAATGTACACAAGAAATTTTGGAGAGGTGAGGGGGATGGTGAGGTCAATAAATAATGCGTCATTCCGGGATTTAGAAACCCTCAACGACCCCGGGCTAAGACCCGGGGGAGGGGTAGGGTTTCTTAATGCCCGGAACGTCGTTGACATTTCTTTTAAGCCTTCTACCAGGTTCCGGATATTAAGCCTGCCCTCGCGAAGGCGAGGGACCAGAAACAAAATCTATTTTAGTTTTATCCTGGTTCCCCACTTTCGTGGGGACAAGCCTAAATTCCGAAATGACGATAGGGGGGATGGACCCCATGTTTAACATAGACAATCTTTGGCATGAGGCCCTTCTACCAACTCTGCATACAATGGGTCTTATTTTCTTAATCATTATTCCATTGCTGTTGGCTGTTGCTTATTTGACTTATGCCGAACGTAAAGTCATTGCAGCGATGCAACTTCGCATTGGACCGAATGTTGTGGGTTGGTTTGGTCTTTTGCAGCCATTCGCCGATGGGTTAAAACTTCTTCATAAAGAAACTATTATTCCAACTCGTTCAAATCCCATCATTTTTATCATTGCTCCTTTGGTTACTTTTGGCTTAAGCCTTTCAGCCTGGGCCGTCATTCCCTTTGAGCCTGGACTAGCCATTAGCAACATAAATGTTGGAGTTCTCTACCTTTTTGCGATTTCTTCTCTGGGAGTTTATGGAATTATTATAGCTGGTTGGGCTAGCAACTCTAAATATGCTTTCTTAGGAGCCTTAAGATCTGCCGCCCAAATGGTATCTTACGAGGTCTCTATTGGGCTTGTTATTATTGCTGTCATTCTGTGCGTAGGATCTTTAAACCTGACCGATATTGTTGAAGCCCAAAAGAGCATTTGGTTCATTATACCCCATCTCCCCATGGCAGTGATTTTTATGATATCAGGATTAGCAGAAACGAATCGGCTGCCTTTTGATTTGCCGGAAGCCGAGGCTGAACTCGTTTCCGGATATAACGTTGAGTATTCTTCCATGACGTTTGCTCTCTTTTTCCTAGGTGAATATGCCAATATGATTCTTATGAGTGCAATGGGAAGTATCCTTTTCTTGGGGGGATGGCTTCCACCTTTTCATATTGCGCCCTTTACGTGGGTGCCTGGAATTGTGTGGTTTGCCTTAAAAATTTCTTTTCTTCTTTTCATCTTTTTATGGGTACGCGCGACCTTTCCCCGTTATCGATACGATCAGTTGATGCGTTTAGGATGGAAGGTTTTTTTACCCTTCTCCTTGATATGGGTTGTTCTCACAGCAAGCGTTTTGATCACCTTTAACCTTTTACCAGGAAGCTGAGGGCATGCCAGAATCACCCACTTCAAAACCCTTTTTTCGCATTTTAAAGGCCTTTTCTTTAGCGGAACTTTGGTCGGGACTCTTTTTAACGCTCAAGTATATGTTTTTCAAAAAAAGAGTCACGCTCGCCTATCCTTATGAAAAGGGTTTCCTGTCGCCCCGTTTTCGAGGAGAGCACGCCTTGAGACGTTATCCGAATGGAAAAGAAAGGTGTATTGCTTGCAAGCTTTGCGAAGCAATTTGTCCTGCCCAAGCAATTACCATTGAAGCTGAAGAGCGAGAAGATGGAAGTCGTCGAACGACACGCTATGACATTGACATGACAAAATGTATTTATTGCGGGCTTTGTGAAGAATCCTGTCCTGTGGATGCTATCGTTGAAGGTCCGAATTTCGAATTCGCAACTGAAACCCGGGAAGAGCTTTACTATAATAAAGAAAAGCTCCTGTCCAATGGAGATCGTTGGGAAGTTGAAATTGCAGAGCGCCTTGAGCGTGATGCGTTGTATCGATAGGAGTGAAGAATGATAAGAAACTATAATGTGTTCGAAATTGTGCAATTTTCTGGATTGCTTCGTCGTTTTACTCCTCGCAAAGACGGTTTCCTCTGTTGTCTTTGCGAGCGTAGCGAAGCAATCCAGAATCTTAGGATTGGAGTTTTTTTATGATTAATGTTGCAGCCCTTACATTTTATATTCTCTCAGGCGTTCTTTTGACCTCAGCTGTGATGGTAGTCACATCTCGCAATACTGTTTATGCAGTTTTATTTCTGATTTTGGCTTTTTTTAATGCTTCGGGGCTTTTTGTTTTAGCACATGCTGAATTTTTAGCGATGATACTCGTTGTCGTTTATGTGGGAGCTGTTGCTGTCCTTTTTCTCTTTGTTGTGATGATGCTCAATGTGGAACTCGGGTCCCTTCGAGAATCAATGAGGCGTTATTCCCTTATAGGTGGCCTTGTGGGAGGCATTTTAGGTATTGAACTGATGGGAGTGGTCATCGCCTGGAATACGTCTCCAGAAGCGTTAGATTTAACGTCAGCACCCCTTGTCAATTATAATGGCATGTCGAATACACAGTCTCTTGGAAATTTGCTCTACACGCATTACGCCCTTATTTTTCAGGGCGCAGGACTTATTTTGCTTATCGCTATGATTGGTGCTATTGTTCTGACCTTACGCACCCGAGAAGGGGTGAAAAAACAAAAACTTGGAGATCAAATAGGACGGCAAGCGAAAGAAAGTGTCCGCCTTATTGACATTCCAAGTGGATCAGGGATTTAGGTATGGGAATTACGAGTAAGTTTTTCTGGATTGCTTCGGGCACGTTGTGCCCTCGCAAAGAACTTAAACGAGACCACTTAGGCCCTCTCACCCGCCGCTTTGCGGCGACCTCTCCCACAAGGAGAGAGGTGATTAAGTGCTTGCTGTATTACCTCTCCCCTTGTGGGAGAGGTTGCCACGCGCAAAGCGAGTGGCGGGTGAGGGGGAAGCAATCCAGACTTCAGGAAAAATTATGACCATTAGCCTCGATCATTATCTCATTGTAGCGGCTCTTTTGTTCACAGTTGGAGGGGTGGGAATCTTTCTCAATCGTCGAAATGTGATCGTTATTTTAATGTCTATAGAGCTTATGCTTCTTGCAGTGAACATAAACTTTGTGGCTTTTTCCTTATATCTTGGGGATCTTGTTGGACAAATCTTTGCGTTATTTGTGTTGACAGTTGCTGCAGCTGAGTCCGCAATAGGCCTTGCTATTCTTGTCGTTTACTTTCGTAATCGCGGCGATATTTATGTAGATGACATTACCATGTTGAAGGGTTAATCATGAGCATTTTGGCCATCTTAGTTGTGTTCTTACCGTTTTTAGGGTTTCTTTTAGCTGGATCATTGGGAGAGAAATTAGGAGATCAATTTAGTCAGGGCATTACATGCGGATTGATGGGTCTTTCTACGATCTTTGCCGGATATCTCTTTCTTCAATTAGGACTTCACGAAGAAACCCTTCTTGTTCCTCTTTTTACTTGGATTCACGTGGAGTTCTTTGAGGTAAGTTGGCAGCTACAGCTCGATAGTCTAAGCTATGTGATGATGGCAGTGGTTACGTTGGTGTCCTGGATTGTCCATATCTACTCGATTGGTTATATGAAGGGAGATCCTGGCTTCCCGAGATTTATGGCTTATTTAAGTCTTTTTACTTTTTTCATGTTGATGCTTGTTACAGCTTCAAATCTACTTCAAATGTTCTTTGGATGGGAAGGAGTTGGCTTATGCTCATATCTATTAATTGGGTATTGGTATGATCGAGACAGTGCCAATGCAGCGGCCATTAAAGCTTTTCTTGTTAACCGGGTAGGAGATGTGGGGTTTATCCTTGGGGTTCTAACGCTTTTTGTTATTTTTGGCACCCTTGATTTTACAGCCATTTTTGAGCTTGTCGATGCCCATCAAAATGATACGTTTACCTTCCTGAATGGCCAGTATCATGCCCTTACACTCGCCTCTTTTTTGTTTTTTATTGGAGCCATGGGAAAGTCGGCTCAAATCGGGCTTCATACCTGGCTTCCTGATGCCATGGAAGCTCCCACACCCGTCTCAGCTCTCATCCACGCAGCGACGATGGTAACGGCAGGTGTTTTCCTTATCGTCCGCATTTCGCCTATCTTAGAATATGCGCCTCTTGCAAGGGAATTCATTACCCTGATTGGGGCCGCAACAGCCCTCATGGCAGCCACGATTGCTTGTGTTCAAAATGATATCAAGCGGATCATCGCCTATTCGACATGCAGTCAGCTGGGATATATGTTTATGGCAGCGGGTCTTTCAGGATATAGCGCTGCAATGTTCCACCTGACAACGCATGCTTTCTTTAAAGCACTTCTTTTCCTAGGGGCAGGATCAGTGATCCATGCCATGTCGGATGAGTACAATATCCAAAAGATGGGTGGGATTTGGAAATATGTTCCGGTTACATATGTCGTGATGTGGATTGGAAGTTTGGCCTTGGCAGGAATTCCTTTTTTTGCGGGTTTTTATTCTAAGGACATGATTATGGAAGTGGATTGGGTTTCGTATTTACCTGTTGGGAAAGTCGCATTTGCCATCGGATTTGCAGCTGCAATCCTAACCGCATTTTATTCCTGGCGCCTTCTCATTTTAACCTTTAATGGAACGCCACGTGCTGATGAAGCTGTAATGGGCCATATTCACGAGGCACCCCTAATTATGTTGTTTCCCCTTGTTCTTTTGGCAATGGGATCTCTTTTTTCGGGAAGTCTTTTATATGAGCTTTTTGTCGGAGAGGAAACTCCTTTCTGGGGATCAGCGATCTTCGTTTTGCCTGAAGATGATGTCATTACTGCCGCCCATCATGTCTACAATTGGGTTCATTGGTCCCCCACGGTTGCTGCTTTGTTAGGAATTGGAATTGCCTACCTTCTCTATATGTATCAAAGCAGTTGGCCCGAAAAGCTTTCAACAACTTTCAAGGGGATCTATACTTTCCTTTGGAATAAGTGGTATTTTGATGCCCTTTACCAATGGCTTTTTGTGGATCCTTCCTTCAAACTAGGAAAATTTTTGTGGGAGGAAGGGGATCAAGAAGCCATTGATGGGCTTGGTCCCGATGGACTTGCCGCATTATCTGTAGCAAGTGGGGGGCTTTTGTGTCGTCTTCAGACAGGTTATGTTTACCATTATGCCTTTGGAATGATCATTGGTCTTGTGCTGATGATCGGTTGGTATTTTTGGGTGTAGGAAAGATGGAACTGAGACTTATGAGTAAAATTATAAACAGATCAAGCCTTCTCCGTCATTGCGAGCGTAGCGAAGCAATCCAGAAATATTCCATCTTTCAGTATGATTATATTGAATAAAAAGGACAATTAATGGCAACCCTTCCCCTTCTGAGCATGACTCTTTTTCTTCCCCTCTTGGGAGCCTTGGCCATTTCTTTAAATTGGGGAAATGGGGATGTTGCTAAAGCTAATAATGCACGATGGGTTGCCTTATGGACAACACTTGTGACCCTGGGTTTAGCCGTGATTTTATGGGTAAACTTCAACCCAGTTTCCCCTGGTTTTCAGTTTGAAGATAAGTTTGAATGGATGCCTCTTTTAAATATTGGGTATCATGTAGGGGTCGATGGAATCTCACTTCCTCTTGTCCTTCTTTCAGCCACACTTATGCCAATTTGCATCCTGACAAGCTGGGCCTCAATTCAGGTGAGGGTTGCAGAATATATGATTGCGTTTCTTGTTCTTGAAACCATGCTGCTAGGAATGTTTGCGGCTCTTGATTTTGTGCTTTTTTATGTCTTTTTTGAAGGTGTCCTGATCCCCATGTTCCTTATTATAGGAATTTGGGGCGGACCTAACCGCGTTTATGCGGCCTTTAAGTTCTTTCTTTATACTCTCTTAGGATCAGTCTTAAGTTTGCTGGCCATTCTTTACATTTATTTTGAGGTTGGCGGAAGTGATATTCCTTTAGCCTTGACAACACCCTTTGATCCTAAAGTTCAAACCTGGTTATGGGTTGCGTTTTTTGCTTCCTTTGCTGTTAAAATTCCTATGTGGCCTTTACATACATGGTTACCAGATGCACATGTGGAGGCCCCAACGGCAGGATCCGTCATTTTGGCTGGGGTTCTTTTGAAAATGGGTGGATACGGATTTATTAGATTTTCTCTTCCCATGTTTCCAGAAGCTTCTTCCTATTTTACGCCTATGATTTTTACCTTAAGTATCATTGCCATTATTTATGCGTCACTCGTAGCTCTTGCCCAGACAGATATGAAAAAGCTGATCGCCTATTCATCTGTTGCCCATATGGGATTTGTGACGTTGGGAATTTTTACGGTCGATGCTCAAGGTGTTCAAGGGGCTGTTACGCAGATGGTTAGCCATGGGCTTATATCGGCCGCGCTCTTCTTGTGTGTGGGGGTTGTCTATGATCGGATTCATAGCCGCGAAATTGCGGATTATGGAGGACTTGTGCACCGCATGCCCCGTTATGCGGCTGTCTTTCTGTTTTTCATTTTAGCGTCCGTTGGACTTCCTGGAACAAGTGGCTTTGTAGGAGAGTTTCTCGTTCTTCTAGGGGCTTATCAAGTGAGTACCTGGGCGACAACATTGGCCACATCGGGAATGGTTTTAGGTGCAGCCTATGCCCTTTGGCTCTATAGGCGGGTTATTTTCGGAGTTCTCGTGAAACCGAATCTTAAATCAATCTCAGACCTTCATTGGCGAGAAAAAATTATATTTGCCCCTCTGGTTGCGGGTGTTTTGATTTTTGGTATTTATCCCATGCCCCTTTTGACGATGATGGAGACTTCTGTTGCAAATGTCATTGATCAATACAACCTTGCCCTTGAATCAGATGCAGGCGGGGCCATTGATCCAAAGAAGTCCTTAGAAATTGCCTTACACCCAGCGAGCTTAAAGATTTCCTATTTCTGGATTGCCACGCCCCCTTTGGGGGCTCGCAAAGACGCTCCCTCACGCGTTTTTGCGAGGAGCGTAAGCGCCGAAGCAATCCAGACATCTTTTGTAAAGGAAATTAGGCATGATTAGCTTTTATATGCCCGATCTAAAACATATCATTCCCGAAGGAATACTTATCCTATCAGCCCTAGGTATTCTGATGGAAGGGGTTTTTCGAAAGACGGGCAGTTCTGCCTCATTCCGTCGTTTCAGCCATTATGGCATCATAGCCCTTTTTCTTGCATTAGTTGTTTTGGTCTTCCAGCACAAAACAGGGGAGAAATGGGTGACTTTTGAAGGTCAAATTCTTCAAGATGATTTTATTTATTTTGCTAAGATTTTAATTCTTATTGGGTCGATGGCTGTTTTGGCCATTTCACTGCCGAGTATGATGAAGGAACATATTGTATCCTTTGAATACTCCCCGTTAATTTTGTTCGCAACCATTGGTATGCTTCTGATGGTGGAAGCGAATGATTTTATGACTCTTTTTGTGGGTCTTGAAATGCAGGGTTTATCTCTGTACATCCTCGCAGCCTTAAGTCGCGATCAGATAACAGCTTCCGAAGCAGCCCTTAAATATTTTATATTGGGGGCTCTTGCGACGTGCCTATACCTTTATGGATCGAGTCTTATTTATGGATTTTCTGGGACGACAAATTTTCAAGTCATTTCTTCCATGATTCGTATTGAAAGTACGGGGGGATTGTCTATTGGACTTTTCATCGGTCTCATTTTTATTATGGCTTCTCTCTCATTTAAAGTTTCAGCCGTCCCTTTTCATATGTGGACACCCGATGTGTATCAAGGCTGTCCTACCCCCATTACTGCCTTTATTGCTGCTGCGCCTAAGGTAGCCGCAATGGTGGTTTTTTTACGTATCATGGTGAGTCCCTTTTTGCTCCTTTATGCAGATTGGCAATCATTGATTATTTTTATTTCCTTTGCTTCTATGGCCTTAGGTGCTTTTGCAGCCTTACGCCAAACGGATCTGAAGCGTTTATTAGCCTATAGTGCTATTGGGCAGATGGGCTATGTCTTGATGGGGCTAGCAGCTGCGAATGATGAAGGGATTCAAGCCGTATTCGTTTATCTGACCATTTACCTTATTATGATCATCGGAACCTTTGGTTGTCTTTTATGTTTACGTGGAAAAGGGTTCGAGGGTGTTCAGAATATTGAAGATTTGTCAGGCATTTCAACCCTTCATCCAAAGATGAGCTTTACGCTTGCCGTATTTATGTTTTCATTGGCGGGAATTCCCCCCTTGGCAGGTTTTTTTGCAAAGTTGTACGTCTTTAAGGCAGCGATATCTGCAGGTCTTTTTGGTCTTGCAATCGTAGGGGTATTGTCCTCAGTTGTTGCTGCTTATTACTATTTAAAAATTGTAAAGGTTATGTATTTTGACGATGTCCCCAGTTCACCAGCAGTTACTTATGGGCAAGTCCTTGTTTTGTCTCCTGAGATGACAGTTGTTTTAAATATTTGTGTTGTTATAATACTATTGTTCTTTATATTTCCAAATCCAGTGCTTGAAATGGCGCAACGTGCCGCTCTTGCACTTCCGATTTAAAGGAGCGTATGACATTTTTTTATTATTTTGATACGCTTCCAAGTACGATGGATGAGGCTCGCTCAAGAGCTTTAAAAGGGGCGGAGGATGATTCTGTCATTGTAGCTCTTCAACAATCTCAAGGGCGAGGACGTCGGGGGCGCGTTTGGGAATCTGCTTTAGGCAATCTATACTTCACGTATATTACCTATTTGGATGTTCCTCTTTCAGAGGCCCCTCAACTTTCCTTAGTGGCGTGTGTTGCCGTTGGAGAAGAACTTCGTTCTTTGCTCCCGCCGACCCATGTTCTGACGTATAAATGGCCGAATGATCTCCTTTTGAATGGAAAAAAGGTGGGTGGGCTTTTGTTAGAATCAGTTCCCATTCCAGGGAAAAATGAAAACGGTTATTTGATCGGGTGTGGGATAAATCTGAAGAATTACCCTCCGCAAATGCCGTATCCCGCAACCTCTTTTCAAAATGAGGGAGTTTACCTCTCCTTAGAAGAGGTTCTTCATCGCATTGTTGCTTCCTTTCATCGTTACATCACGCTATGGCGAAAGGAAGGCTTCGCTCCCATACAATCCTTATGGATGAAAGAAGCCGCCAATCTGGAAAAGAATATCACCTTGGATTTACAAGGAAAAACACAGAGTGGTACTTTTACAGGTATTGATGGAGAAGGGGCGTTAATCCTTGAAACACTGCAAGGAGTGGTGAAAGTGAATGCGGGGGAGGTGTTGAGATGAGAAAGGCTGAAAATATGAAGGGCCTTGTTTTCCAATGAATAGATTCATTAGGCCCTCAATAAAATGGATTTTATCTGGTTTACTACGTAATTCGCTTTAGTTTTCCTCTGCTGATCATTTTCTCTATGTGCCTGTTTGTTTCATACATTCCATACTTTTTTTTGTTTGCTTCTCTCTCTTGAACGTGTCTTTCATGTCTAGCCAATTTGCGAGGGACATCTGGAAAAAGTGCACCCAAAAAACCTGTAAATGGTGCTATTTGCGGGCCTTGAGGTGGTGTTATGAAAGAATCGATGAGGGGTTGGAACCCACGTACAAGATTATCAGCCAGCTCCCTCCGCACTTCTTTATCGGTTGGAACATGTTGTTGTGCCTGACTTTTTGGCGTCTCTTCTTCTTTTGGTACTATAACGGTTGAAGCAGGAGCATTTTCCTTTAGTTCTGTAAGCGTCGGAAGAGGAGGTTCTTTGTCGACCTCAGCTAAGGCAGCGTTCAGTATTGCATCTAAATCCATGTCAAATTCAGCAGCTTTTGCTTGCTCCGTCTCTAGAGGCTCCGTTTCTAGTGGCTCTTTCTCTTTCTCTGTCCTTACGGGAGTGGGGGGAGGTGTGTTGTCCTCTGCGGATTGAGGGCCTTGGACTCTTACTTTGACTTTTACCCCTTTTAACTTCTCAGGCGTTTCAAACTCTTTTATAACAGCAAAGCTGCTTCCAATTCCTATCAAGCTTACCAAAGCAGTAGATGTGAGTATTTTTTTTAAATTAACCATAACAATCACCATCAAAAAAATTTAAATACTGTTAATGTGAAATATATTTAAATTATAAATCTATTAGTTATAGTTTATTATATCATTATTTTAATATTCCTTCCATTTAAAAATTAATTCTACCAATTTTGTTTAGCCTCTCTAAAGACCCCTCACTCGCCATTCGCTGCGGCGGGTGAGGGGATAATAACTAGAAATCCAATGCAAATGATAGTTGGCAAAATTAAGCAGTTTCTTGACTAGATTGCTCCGTCACTTTCAGAGTCTCGTAATGACGGATATGTCGGTCATTTTTATTTTCTTGATTTTGGTAAGAACTCCCTGTAAGAAGATCTCACCAGTCCCCATCGTCTAGAGGCCTAGGATACTGCCCTTTCACGGCAATGACGCGGGTTCGAATCCCGCTGGGGACGCCATTTGCGTTGTGTCCATTCCGAAAAAGACCCTATTCTATAGGTGGGTAAATCCTATCACTCTACGTTCAATAGGCTAAATTAATCCAAGTCACTGCAGTATTTTACAGATAAGTTTATACATTTTCCCTCTGCGTCATTGCGAGGAGCTTTGCTCCGAAGCAATCTAGAAAAATACGGCACGCGTAGAGCCTCACAATGCTTGTTCCTGCGAAAAGCGGGGAACCAACCGTTCCCTGGGTCATCTCCGATTTAATCGAGAGCCTGGCTAAGATTGCCAGGAGTGTGATGTCGAAGCAATCCGCTAAATTCGTAGGGCTATTATAACTATTTAGGTTGATAGCCAAATAGCAAACTTCCCTTCCCTAGGTCCTGTGGCAAATTAAGCCTGAAAGAAACGATTTTTTTATTTACATTAAATAAGTTCTCTTCAGTAACTTCACGAACCTTTATGTTTTTAAGGTCTTGCCAAGCAATCTGTTCACCCTCATCCTCTTCATAAATAGAATAGATTGTATAAGTGTATGGAACAGGATTTTGAAATTCAGATCTGTATAACTTCACCCTTTCCGCAAGTAAGGTTCTGACATAAGTTTTACCTTTATCTTCTATCACCTCAGCATTCTCAGGTCGTTCGTCAGGATAATAAGTATAAGGGCATGCATAAGTTCTACCATTAAATTTCACCTCAATTCTCTCTATACCAGAAAGAAGAGGATCGATTGCTTGCACAACACTCAATCTAACTATTCTAATGTTTTTCTTGTGTTGATCACTAAAATATTGCTTCCAGGTAAGGTTTCCTGGTTTAGATGTCCAGCCTTCACTTTTACATAACCCAAGCCATAAATCTTCGGAATTTGAATTGTCGCAAAATTGATGATTTACTGTAGAAAGATTTTGACCTATCTCTTTGGGAGGTAGAAATGAAAAAATATGTTGAACTGATTCTGCAGGTAACCGTGAAAAATGATCCTGGATTTCTTCTTGATCAGGGGACATAGCGTATGTATTTGAATTTAACATCGCAGTCAGAATCAATAATAACATTTTATTAACCATTCTTTTTAAATATACCATAATAATCCTTTCATAAATTTGGTGTAAGATATAATTTATCAAATAAGGATTACATCCCTCATTGTCAAGGGATTGTTTAAAATTCAACCCTACACGCGTCTTCGTTATAATGCCCTAAATAACAAAAAGGCGGTTCAGCAGTAAAATTGTGGGGGTGTAACATAGCTTTCAGATAAGTCAACGGCTCCTTTCAATTTAGATTTCTTTCTGATTTTTGATATTCGGCTCTTCTGCTAGACTGTTTTCTGCGACACTGCTTTCCTTCTTCATCTTCTCAACTTTTGCCATGAAAGTCTTAAATTCATTAAGCATCTTTCCAACGAGCTTTGATTTAGGGAGTTGAGTAACTTTTTGAGGATTAACGTGCTTCCCATTGAGTAAAAGCTCGAAATGAAGGTGAGGTCCAGTGGTACTTCCCGTGGCACCCACATACCCAATAATTTGGCCTTGGCGAACTTTGCTCCCTGCGCATACCCCTTTTGCAAAGCGGCAAAGATGGGCATATGCTGTTTTTGTACTCCCGTTATGCCGAATACAAATATAGTTTCCATAGCCTCCATATTGGTTGCAGCGCTCCACTACGCCATCTCCAGCAGCCATGATGGGGGTGCCTTTGGGGGCGCCGAAATCAACACCCTTGTGCATTTTTGTGTATCCCTTGATGGGATGTTTGCGGTTTCCAAAGCCTGAATTAATGCGTGCTCCATCAATAGGCGTTCTCAGAAGGGCTTTTTGAACAGCTTCTCCCAATCTGGTGTAGTATCCTGGCACTCCACCGCCAGGTTGGAATCGATAAATTTCGCAAGGTTTATCATCAATAACGAGTTTGGCGTATAAAAGCTCACCAGGGCGTTCATGACCCGATTCCTCGTCCTTGTAGGTATCGTAAAAAAGCGAAAAGCCCGTACCGGGTTGGATATCACGTTGGAAGTCAACGTCGTAGCTAAAGGCCTTAATCATGTCATATAGCATTTTGGGGGAGGCGCCTGCCTTTAAGGCATCTGCATAAAGGCTGATTTTAATCTCTCCGGTAACATCAACATATTCGTGCTTGAGTTCTTTTTTATATTTTGTGGCTTGAAAGAGGCCGCCACCTGATCGTACCAGCTCGACGTGATGGTCAAGATCCCCTCTGAGGCGGAGAAATTTTAAATCATAGTTTTCACCATCCGCTTGGACGTCATAGATAACGTAAACTTCTTGATCGATTTTCAGGTCTTTAGGATTAAAAATTTTTGAAAGAGCAGCAATAGCTTCATGGGCTTGAGCCGAGGGGATACCGAGACGGCTTAAAATGCTTGCCAGGGTATCTCCTTCTTTAATGGTCAACGTTTCATCAAAGGGGCCTTCATCGGACTTCGTGATTTCTTCTGGTTCTTGTTCTGCTTGAGCTACCTGAGGCTGAGCCATTTCTGATTCATGGGGTGAGTCTTTGAGTGAAACAAAAAGAACAAGACCATAAGCAATTATGAGAGGCATAAGGATGGTTATAAGCTTGGCTATATTTTGCTTCATCGACCCCCAGGGAATTGTGTGAACTGATGGGAGTAACTTTGCGGGTTTAGGAGGCAAAGTCAAGGTTTTTTGTGATTTTGCGAATACTTATTAATTTCTTAAAGAATTAAAAATAAGAAAGTAGTTGTTGGAGAATTCATATAAAAATTTTTAAAATAGGTTACGATTTTTGATACGGATCCTATATAAAAAGGAATTCAGACCCTTTCATGATTGTTTTAAAATAGCGACTCACCAGTCTGTGTCATCCTTGGCAAGAAAAGGTTGATTTTTCGAAGAAAAAGCTTACCTTTTCTTAGCCGAGGATCTTATTGCTACAGAGATCCTTGGCCAAAAAATGCTAAAGTTTTCCTTTGGAAAACAAGCATTTCTTGCCAAGGATGACACAGACTTTCAAATGGGAAAGATATGCAATTATGGTTCAGACGACATTTACAAATAAAAAAACCATAGAAACTCATAATCAATCCATCATTTCATTTTTTTGGCAGCACATAAAGCCTTACAAATGGTTTTATCTTGTGATGTTGTCAGCTCCAATAATCACTAGCTTTTATCCTTTTGCTTATAACTATGCCATAAAGCTATTTATTGACACGATGGCAGCTCCGAGTCCTTTAACTTATCATGCTATTCTTTTCCCAATGGTTTTGTTTATTGGGTCACAACTCATCATAGAATCTATATGGAGGGTCAGTAACATAGCAAAATGGAAAGCAGAACCCTATGTGCAACGCTCGATTCTCTTGAAATCCTATGATTATGTGCAGCATCATTCCTACCTGTATTTTCAAGATAATTTCACGGGCACCATCAGCAGTAAACTCAAAGGAATATTGGACGGGTATGATAAGTTTTGGACGGAGATGCATCATGGGCTCCTCCTAAAAATTCTGAAAAGCGTTGTCGGTCTTTGCGCCCTTTCCATCGTTAGCTTTTATCTTGGCTTATTTGTATTCATTTGGGCTGTCTTCTATGTTCCCATTATGTACAAGCTTTCCGAAGGGTTGAATGAGCTCTCCTTTGAGGAAACCGAGAGCAGGCACGCCATTATTGGACAAGTCTCAGATAAAATCAGCAACATTATTTCGCTTTTCGCTTTTGCATCCAGAAAAAGAGAGTTTAAAACTTTGGAGGATCAAATCACTCATGACTATATTCCAAAACAACTTAGGACATATAAATACGATTTTAAACTCCAAATCGTCGGAGGGCGCATCTTCTTTAAAATACTGCAAAAAGATTCAAGATCTTCATTTGCGAATGGTGAACGGTTTTCGGCATCCATGCCATTGAGAGTTCTCAGAGTTTTCAACCTCCTTAATTCAGGGTCTTTTTTTAACCAACGTTTATCGGTATCGCACTTTTGGTTACCTATAAGAATTTTCGTGTTTGTGAAGAGGTTATCATAGGTTAATGAAACTGGCTGTTGCATTGCATACTGCACCATATCCGGTGGGGAAATAAGGTATTCAAGAACATAAGGGGTTGCTATGCTGTAGATTTCATCACATCTTTCCCTGAATGCTTTTAATCTTTCTGAGTTGCCTTTTGTGCGGACATAGGATTTCAATCCCTGATGATCTAAATAACAAAGGGCTTTCACTTCCAATTCCCAAGGCATAACCTTAGGAGTAGATAGAGTACAAGAACCTGCTGTTTTTACGGCATCATTTCCATCTTCTTGAACCTGATCTTCCATGGCAAAAGCCTGAGATACGGAAATCATTAGGGAAAATATAAAGAATTTGATTTTCATTATATGGAACCCATTTCTAAATTAATATTAATAAAAACATTTTTATGATTATGAGATTAGGAAGTCAATTACATAATTTAAATGTCAGGTTACTTGCCACACGTGTTATCTTGGAAAAATCTAATCCTTTCCATCAATATCCCTTTTTACCTTGGGGGACCGAAGAAGAGATTCGATGTGTTGAGCTTCATCAAAGGTAAGATCTGCTTGAAAGACAAGGCGAGGGGCTATACGAGTTTGGAGCTTATGGGCGACCTCTCTCCTAAAATACCAAGCCCTTTCCTTGAAAGCTGCGAGGATTTCAGGGACATGAAGCCCCCCAAGAGGCACGACAAAAACCGTAGCATTTTGAAGGTCAGGGCTGACGCGGACTTCTGTTACCGTGATCGAGGAGCGGTCTAGAAGTTCATCGCCCGAATGACCGCGAGACAAGACTTCAGCTAAAATGTGGCGAATTTCTTCGCCGACCCGCAGCTGACGCTGACTCGGTCCTTTTCCTTTGGTTCCAATCATTAATCCAGTGTCCGGGTGATTTCTTCGATCTCAAAGCATTCGATGGTGTCGCCCTCTTTGATATCATTATAGTTTTCAAAGGCCATACCGCACTCATATCCTTCGCGAACTTCTTTGACTTCGTCTTTAAAGCGCTTCAGGGTTTTGAGGGTTCCTTCATGAATGACAATATTATCCCGTAAGAGACGGACTTTAGCGCCCCGCTTAACGATTCCTTCAGTGACCATACACCCTGCAATTTTACCAACTTTTGAGATACTAAAGACATTACGGATAGTCGCAGCTCCTAAGTATTTTTCGCGTAACGTCGGGGCCAAAAGACCTCCAAGGGCGGCTTTCATATCATCAACCACATCATAAATGATAGAATAATAGCGAATTTCAATACCATCGCGTCGAGCAGCTTCTCGCGCTTGTGGATTGGCTCGTACATTAAAACCAATGATGATGGCGTGTGAAGCTTTTGCAAGCGTAACATCGCTTTCCGTAATTTCCCCAACAGCTGAGTGAAGGATATTAACTTTCACCTCATCAGTGGAAAGCTTAGTCAAACTGCCACTGATGGCTTCCATAGAACCTTGAACGTCGGACTTGATAATGACAGGAAGTTCTTTGATCTCACCAGCAGCGATTTGTGTGAACATTTGTTCCATGGTTCCTCGGGCTGAAAGGGCAGACTTTGCTTCCCTTGCCTGTCGTTGCCGAAACTCAGAAACCTCTCGTGCGCGGTTTTCATTGTCGACCACAACAAAATCATCTCCAGCCATAGGAGCACCGTTAAAGCCCAAGATTTCTACAGGAACGGAAGGACCTGCTTCATCAATCTGATTTCCTCGATCATCAAGCAGAGCTCGCACGCGGCCATGTTCAGCTCCTGCCACAAAAAGATCGCCTACCTTAAGGGTACCTTTCTGGACGAGAACGGTTGCAACGACGCCGCGGCCACGCTCAAGTTTTGATTCAACAACCACACCTTCGGCAGGGCGATTGGGAGTGGCTTTGAGGTCTAAAATTTCGGCTTGAAGAAGAATGGTTTCTTCCAGTTTATCCAAGTTAAGTCCTTGTTTTGCAGAGACTTCTACGTCCAAGATGTCACCGCCAACTTTCTCAAGGAAAATTTCATGCTGCATCAGCATGTTGCGCACTCGCTCAGGGTCCGCTTCAGGCTTATCGATTTTATTAATCGCAATAATAATGGGCACGTTAGCGGCTTTGGCGTGGCGAATGGCTTCGATCGTTTGGTCTTTCACGCCATCATCGGCCGCAACCACAAGAACAACGATATCAGTGACGTTCGCTCCTCGGGCTCGCATCTCTGTAAAGGCAGCATGACCCGGAGTATCAATAAAAGTAATTTTATCGCCAGAATTTAAGATGACTTGATAGGCTCCAATATGTTGGGTAATTCCACCCGCTTCCCCAGCGACGACATCTGTTTTGCGTAAGGCGTCCAAAAGAGAGGTTTTCCCGTGATCTACGTGACCCATAATCGTAACAACAGGCGGACGCGGTTTCATTTGGGAGAGATCTTCATCTTTGATATGAAGACCTATTTCAATATCCGATTCGGAAACGCGCTTAACTTGATGGCCAAATTCAGTAGCAATAAGCTCTGCGGTATCGGCATCAATGGATTGAGTGATGGTTGCCATCACACCCATATTCATCAGAACCTTAATAACGTCTGAACTTCTCTCGGCAAGGCGGCTAGCAAGTTCTTGGACAGTAATGACTTCTGGAATAATAACTTCGCGAATGACCTTTTGCTGAGGTTTTTCCAGTCCTGCCAGTTTACGTTTTTCACGTAGTCTTTTCATGGCAGCAAGACTGCGCCCTGGCTTTTCCTCATCACCCCTTAACGCCTGAACAATGGTGAGTTTGCCGCTGCGGCGTCTGGGTTCTGTCCTTTTAACAACAGGAGCTTTAACTTTTGGCTCTCCTTTGCCGCGTCGGGTCAGTTCTTCCTCCTCATCAGCATAAGAAGAGAAAACAGTTTTCTTTCTATGAGTGCTTTCCGCTGGAGGGATAATATCCATCTCATTTAAGAGGGGAGGCGAGGGGGACTCTGAAATGGTTCCTTCTTCGGCGTGAGAAGGTTCCGTTTTTTGATCTTCTTCTTCTTTGAGGAGATTTTGTTCCTCAAGGGCTTCCTGACGGGTCCTTTCGGATTCTGCAACTTGAGTCTTCATGGCTCCATGAAGGGCCTTCAAACGTTCTTCAACCTGTTGAGGTGTAAGACCAGTGCTGCCAAGAGGTTTTCCTTCCGCTGAGAGCCTTCCCTCTGGCTTTTGCTGTCCTGGGAGAACAACACGTTTTTTCTTGACCTCAACCGTGACGGTTTTTGAACGGCCATGGGTGAAGCTTTGACGCACATGTGCTCCTTCGCCACCTTTTTTCAAGGTGAGCGTTTTTGCAGAAAGCGTCAGTGGCTTTTTATCTGTTGTTTTCCCGTCCGTATTCGTCATGAGCAACTAACTTTCAGTTGATGGAACCTCAGCCTCGAACCAATGGGCACGGGCTGCCATAATAATTTCTTGAGCCTTTTCCTCGGTGAGACGTCCTGGCGGTAAAAGCTCAAGAAGTTCGTCTACTGCTAAATCACCAAGATCATCGAGTTTCTTAATCCCTTTTTCAGCGAGGGTGACAAGAATATCAAGATCAAGGCCTTCCAAGGAGCTTAAATCTTTAGCTACTTTGAGCTCCTTTATGCGTTTTGTCAAATGACGTTCTTGAGCTTCAAGGTACGTTTTAGCGCGATTTTGTAACTCTGTTGCTAAATCATTATCAAACCCTTCAATAGAGGCGAGCTCGCTGATATCGATGTAAGCAACTTCTTCAATTTTTGTAAAACCTTCTCCGATGAGGAGATGAGTGATCATCTCATCCACGTCTAACGCTTCAACAAAAAGGTCAGAGCGCATTTTCACTTCTTCAGCGCGTCGATCCGACTCTTGGGCTTCAGTTAAAATATCTATTTTCCATCCCGTGAGGATTGAAGCTAAACGTACGTTTTGACCACGTCGGCCAATGGCGAGACTGAGTTGATCATCAGGAACAACCACATCAATGCGTTGACTTTCTTCATCGACAACAACTTTTACAACTTCAGCAGGAGCTAAAGCATTAACGACAAAGGTCGCAGGGTTGCCTGACCAAGGAATGATGTCAATTTTCTCTCCTTGGAGCTCAGCAACCACGGCTTGAACGCGGCTCCCTCGCATACCTACACAAGATCCAACAGGATCAATGGAAGGATCTGAAGTCGTTACAGCAATCTTTGCTCGACTTCCAGGGTCACGGGCAACGGATTTAATTTCAATAATGCCATCATAAATTTCTGGTACTTCTTGCATGAAAAGTTTGGCCATGAATTCGGGGCGGGTTCGAGAAATAAAAATTTGAGCTCCGCGGGGTTCTTCTCTGACATCGAAGATATAGGCGCGTACACGATCGCCAACGCGGAGATTTTCACGGGGAATCATCTCATCTCGACGTAAAAGAGCCTCTGCTCGTCCTAATTCAATAAAAATATTTCCAAATTCGATGCGCTTAACAATGCCACTCACGATATCGCCAACGCGGTCTTTATATTCTTCAAACTGGCGAAGACGTTCGGCATCTCGCACCTTTTGAAAGATGACTTGTTTTGCCGTTTGTGCTGCGACGCGTCCAAAATCAATAGGCGGGAGGACTTCTGTTAAAACGTCTCCTATTTTTAAATTTGGATCAATGGCCTGGGCTTCAGCAAGAGTCATTTGCGCTGAAGGGATTTCAACTTCCTCTACAACCTCTCGGCAACGCACGAGTGAAATTTCCCCAGTTTTACGATCGATTTTAGCACGAATATCATGCTCGTAGCCATATTTGGCCCGGCCAGCCTTTTGGATGGCTTGTTCCATGGCTTCTAAAACTTGGTCCTTTTCAATTGACTTTTCACGGGCTACGGTTTCAGCAACCAATAAAAGTTCACGATTTCCAGGGCCTGTATGTATTTCCGTCATCTATTTCCTCAACTTGAGCTGGACATTTCATAATTAGGAATGAGCTTAGCCTTTTGTATGTCAGAATAGGCAAACTCTGCAACTTCCTTTTGGGGATCAAGTTCAATTTTTACGAGATCACCCTCTATCCCCAATAAATGGCCTTGGAATCGGCGACTTCCATTATAGGGAGCCTTTAGTTCAACTTTAACCATTGAACCAGCAAATCGCTTAAAATCACTCTTTGTAATAAGTGGCCTGTCCAAACCGGGGGAGCTTACTTCTAATACATAGGACTCATGAATGGGATCGTCTACATCTAACAAGACGGAAACTGTTCTGCTGACGTTTGCACAATCATCAACAGTAATATTTACCCCATCCTCACGCTCAATCATAATCTGAAGCGTTTTTCGTTTCGAACCTTGCAGTTGCACACGAACGACCCTAAACCCCCTATCCAGAAGAGCAGGTGTAATGATGTCATCAATGTGCTGTTCTAAACTCATCGTCTTTCTTGACTCAATAAAAAAGTGGGCCGCAACCCACTCCTGTTAACATATTAGCAATTTCATCCGTATATTAACTATTTTTTCAAGGGATGCAAGCTCAATTTAATTTTCGTCCCCCCACGCACGGTGTCATTCTTGGTAAGAAATGCTTAGTTTTCCTATGGAAAACTTTAGCATTTCTTGACCGAGGATCTTACCCGCCAAGAGATCCTCGGCCAAGAAAAGGTAAGCTCTTGCCTTCGCAAGAGCAACCTTTTCTTGCCAAGGATGACACGGATGGGTGAGTAGTTACTTTATTTGAGTCTTCCAGGAGGAAAGCTATGTTTTTTTCCACTCCCACAGCTCTTCGTCATGACACACCCCATGACAAAAGAAAGAAACCCCTGTATAACGATAGGAATGAAAGGATTAAATTCATGGCTTTTTTAGATCTTGTACTCCTCGCAGCCATTGCGGCTTTCTTAGGATATCGATTGTGGGTTGTGCTTGGAACCCACGAGAAGGATAGACCCATCCGCAAAAGGCAATCCGAGGAAGATGATGTGGTTATACCCGCCAGAAAGCGCGCAGCCCCTTCTGAAGTTCAAGCTGAGGTTCCTCAAGAAGAAGTAAAACCAGATGCAATGGATGATGATCGATTTTTGCAAGGAGCAGGTGTTGCCTTTCGCAAAATCCTTGAGGCCTATGCGACAGGGAATACGTCGACTCTCCATAAACTTTTAGAAGGCCCGCTTCTTGAGACATTTGATGATGCGATTGCGAAACGGAACAAGTCGAAGAAAACCCTTGAGGTTGATATGTCTCGAATTGTTACGTCTGAAATCATCGACAAACGAGAAGAAAAAGGCCAGGCTTATTATACGGTAAGATTCGTTTCAGAACAATGCCTTGTTACTCGAAATGCTAAAGGAAAGGTTATTGAAGGAGATCCGGATCGGTATTCAGAAGTCACAGATATTTGGACTTTTTCTCGCTCCCTTGCAAGTTCTGATCCCAACTGGAAGCTTGTGGCAACTCAAGTCCCTGAAGCTTGAGTCTCAGCACCATAGTTTTTCAAGATCCCCTCGGCGTCATTCCCGTCCTCGCGAAGGCGCACAAGTGTCCGGGGAAAATACGAAATGCAAAAAAAGTGTCCTTAAGTTCTGGATTGCTTCGGAGCAAAGCTCCTCGCAAAGACGAACTGGTGGCACATTCGTTGCTAATCCCCAACCGTCTTTGCGAGCGGAGCGAAGCAATCCAAACTTTTTTGAGAGAGTTTAAGAAATTCAACTTTTTAAGTTTATAATCAGCCTATCTTTCTCTAAGAGAAGGAATACTTAATCTTTTCAATAGCACTCCACACTTTCCCCGGACACTAGTGCGCGAAGGCTTGTTACTCCTGCCAATTGACCCGTAATCATTGCAACCAAGTGATCCCAGGACTTAAACGTTTTCGTGTAATGATCACCTTGGTGGCTATCTATAATTTTTTTTATCGTTTCTCTCGGAAGTAACTTTAAAATTTCACTTAACATGCTATTGTTATACATAAGAGCTGCTCCTGCTAAAGTTAAGTCTACAGCTCGTATTTTAGCAAAAAACATTGAGCAGCTCTACTCTTTCAATGGTTCTTTTATATTTTCCCCGGACACCAGTGCGCTTTCGCGGGAATGACGAATGGGGATTTCAAAATAAGAGGGATATTTAGGAATTGCATTTGTACAGTTCATAAAAAAGGACGGAGAACGAAAGAGATACGGCAAACATCTAACTTATCAGTTCTCCGTCCTTATTTTTAGAATACCTCAAAATGAAATAAAACGCAAGTAAAAAATAAATTTATTTTCTCTATCCCAATGTGATTATGCTTCTTTTTTAATTGAATTATTCTTTATCTATACCATTTTTTCAACTTTCTTCTTGAAAAATAAAAATTTATGCTTATATGTGTGTTGTAGTATTTTTTTTGGGGTGTTTATTTATGGTTCGCAGATTTTTAAGCTTTGTTTTAATTGCCACTTTTTTCTTGCCCTCTGCTCTGTATGCTCATGGAGCAGGCATGGTTATTCTCACGGATGATGGAAACGCACTCATTAGCAGAGGATATCGTGATAGAGCTAGGGTTTGGGAAGATGTCGGCGGGCTTCAAGATCCCGGAGAAACGTTCGAACAAACCGCTTTAAGAGAAGCTAAGGAAGAAACAGGATATTGGAGTGCTTCCCACATCACTTTAGCGGATGTTGCAGGATCTCCCTATTCACAGGTCGGTACAAATTTTATATATCGTATGTATTTTGTCCATGCTCGTGGACCTAAGCCTTCTATTCAAGAGATTAGGAACAATGCTGCCTTGGCTAATCAAAGACTTGGGGTTAATTCTCATGTTGAAAAAGATGATTGGTGCTATGTTCCTGTTCAGCAGCTTCTAAACGCTGCTAGAACCGGAAACCGAAGGCTTCCTGGCATGAACCAAGATTTGGCAAGTCCTTTCTTCAGAAGTCTCCAAACAAAACAAGCTAAGCGTGCATTGCGTAACTTTATTAATCGAGCACCGAATCCGAATCCTCAACAAAACACCAGAGATATAATAATAACTTATAACTTGCCTCCTCACAAGAATCAGGCCTTATTTGATAACATTGTTCATAATAATATTCCTGGTAAAGCAAATCCGGATAATTATCACGTTACTTTAGCTTGGATTAAAAACGTTAATCCAAATGATTATCCGTTATTGCAAGCGCGTCTTCAGGCAGTTGCCAATGCTCATTTACCGCAAGCAACATTCACGGCTTCTGCCGTTCGACGGTACACTGTGAATCGTGGACACAACGCGTGTCCTCTTGTCCTCGTTCCACAACCTCAGGAGGTAGCAAACTTTAAGAATATCGGTCTTGCTCTTTTTGATGAAGTTCACAATTTTAATGTTGCAAATGGAACGAATTATCAGAGTCATTTAGATCTCCATCCCATTGTTCAGGATCCCCATATTACGCTCGCGAATACCCACTTTATTCAACAGAATAATCTTAATCGTGATCAGATTATCAATGGGATTAACCCAATAATTCGTGAGCGAGGACTTGAGTTTTTACAGATTGCTGCCGCACCTGCACCTATAGCAGCACCAGCACCTGTACCTGTAGCAAAGCCTGCAGCAAAAAGACGGCAAGCTAAGAGTACAAGAAAACGGTCTGCTCCTCGGAAACGAGTAAGAGCTAAGAAAAGGTCCGCTCCTCGGAAGCGAGTAAGAACTAGTAGAAAGAAGCGAACAGTTGCTAGAAATAAGCGTGTTTCTTCAAAAAGAAGGGTTGCATCGAGAAGGGGATCTCGACAAAAGCGGCGGCGGTAAAGAGAAATTCGTTGGGCTTATGGTACCTGTCGGATCTTTTTTGCAACCGCATTTAAAACCCCGTTTACAAAGGCAACTTCCTTATCGTCAAAAAAATCATGGGTAATATTAAGATATTCATCAATAATCACAGCAGTTGGTGTGTTTGATTCCAAAATTTCATAAAGAGCTGCGCGGAGAATTGCCCTCGTTACAGATTCTATCCGGTCAAGCGGCCATCCCTCTTTTAAAGCTCCGCATATCACTTCATCGCTGCGATGATGGGTAGACCATGCTCCTTCCGTAAGTTTTACAAAAAAAGTGGTGTCTACCTGTCGTCGACCTTTCTGGGTATCTTTCAAGCGGTGGTTGAGAAATTCTAAGACGACAGAAGATGCTGAAGATCCTGTTTGTTCAATTTGAAAGAGGGCTTGGACGGCCACAAGACGTCCAACCGTTCGCCCCTTAAAGGGTGTTTTGGGGGAGGGTGCTTTACTCATGGAAACCTTTTGCCCGAGAGAATTGCATTTTAGACAAAACCATATGGGAACTCCTTTGACTCATTTAAGTACCATTCTTTCTTATCATTTATATTTTCTCGTTTGCCACAGGTTTTATGGTGTTTTTTCAGAAATAATTTACCATTCAAATGCAATGATGTCAGATAATTTTCTCATATTAAATAAAATTTAACACATTTTTTGCTATAAATATAAATAGAGGATTAAATAGCAAGAGACGTATTATGAAAGCCCTTTATTTTGAATCTATCACACTTATAGAGCGGCTTCACCATCTTTTCTTGGATGTGTTGAAAACGGAACTCGATCGCCTTCGTATTTTTGATATAAACAATGTGCAATGTTTTATTTTGTACAATGTTGGCAAAAATGAAATGACAGTGGGTGAAATTTCTAATCGCGGATATTATTTGGGATCTAATGTTTCTTATAATCTAAAAAAGCTTGTCGAAAATGGCTATTTCGTCCAAGAAAAGGCTAAACATGATAAGCGAGCCAGCAAGATTCGACTTTCAGACAAAGGGCTCAAACTATACGATAAAATTGATAAAATCTTTACACAACAATCCTCCAATTTGAAATACAATGGGATTGTTGATCAAAACCTGACTGATACGCTTAAACTCCTTCGTAAGCTTGAATCTTACTGGAGCTTCATCATCTCACACGGCCTAGTAGAGTAGGTCAGAATGGCAGAAGAGCAGAAATGCAGAAAACAGAAAGAAAGATTAAGTTGAAAAACTGTCCTTGATATATCTGAAGATAGTTGTTTGCCTCTTCTGCTCTTCTGCTCTTCTGCTCTTCTGCTCTTCTGCTCTTCTGCTACACTGCTTTCGTATATTCCCATACTGTAGCTGGGGGAAGGTTGCGGAAAATGGTGCCTAACCGCTTTTTCTTTAAGTTATAGGCCTTGGCATCAATGGAAGACCGAGGGGAATAGGTATATTGTAAATAAGCCCCGCCAGGTGCCATAATTTTAAAACAGCTTTCTAAAACCTTCCGTTGGATAGACTCTGGAATATTGATCATAGGCAAACCAGAGACAACGCGATGGACTTTTCCAATCACTTCCGGGGGAAGAATTTGATCCAGTTCTGCCGCATTACCGTGGATGACATTGACTTGAGGGAGGGCTGATTTTAAATAGGCTGCGAGCGCTGGATCCAATTCAATGACATAGAGCAGCTTAGGGTCAAGACCTGTGTTGATAAGTGCGCGTGTGAGAGCGCCTGTCCCTCCACCTAGCTCAATAATAGGCGAGAAGTCATCTACTATTGTATAACGGGCTAAAAGGGCTCCCAAATGGCGCGAACTAGGAGCCACAGCTCCCAGCCGAAGGGGATTTTTCAGAGCCCTTAAAAGGAAAAGTTTAGTTCCGAGGGAGGTGTCAGCTTGAACCTGCATTCTTTAAACCCTTGTATGAGATTAAATTATTTATGCACGGAATGGGGTAACAAATCAAGAGTGGAGAAAGGAGAAGGATTCCCCCCTCAAGAAACCTTCCTAGACCGTGGGTGAGCGTCTCGATAAGCCTGATAAAGTTTATCTTGAGTTAAATCCGTATAAATTTGGGTTGAGCTTAGAGACGCATGTCCCAATAGTTCTTGAATGTGCCGCAAATCTCCCCCACCCTCTAAAAGATGCGTGGCAAAACTGTGCCGTAAAGCATGAGGAGTTGCTGTATCCGGAAGGCCAAGTTCAAGACGGAGGTTTCGCAAAGTTCGCTCAAGGATAACAGGATTTAATCGTCCCCCACGGGCACCTCGGAAAAGAGGTTTATCCGGTTCGGAAGGGTAGGGGGAGGCTTTCAAGTACTGCTCCACCTTTTCGGCAACCGGGGCCAGGAGAGGAACGTGTCTCTCTTTCCCTCCCTTGCCTTTGATGAGAAGGAAAGAGTCTGTCCAATCAGCACGGTTTAAATTTAATGCTTCTGAAATGCGCAAGCCACATCCATAAAGAAGCATAAAAAGGGCCTGATCGCGAAGCTCTATCCACGTTTCTGGCTTTCGATTTATAAGGCTAAGAGACTGTGTTTTTGATAAAGGACGAGGGAGGCTTTTATCCAATCGGGGGGATGAAATAACTTCAAAGGTTGAAGAAACCTTGAGTCCTTGCCGCCTTAAATATCGCACAAAAGATTTAAGACTTGAAAGAAGACGTGCGTTTGTTCGTTTGCTTGATTGAGCGTGTACACGGCTTGCTAAAAATGAGCGGAGATCCATTGGCGATAAGCTTTCAAGCTCTCTGAGGCAGAGAAGTTCGCCCTTATGGTCATTCATAAAAGTTACAAAATGCTTTAGATCTGAAAAGACAGCGTGGACTGTGTGCCATGAAGCGCGCCGTTCATAAACAAGCTGTTGATAAAAGCTTTTTAACAAGGCCTTGAGATCTTGAGAGGCTAGCTCCAGCGTTTCTTGAAGGCGACGAGCAGCGCGCTCTTCCATTTTACACTACACTAATTCTCTGACCTGTTTTTTTCCAGTCGGCCAAAAAGTCAGACAACCCTTTGTCGGTAAGGGGATGTTTAAAAAGTTGATGCAAAACCTTTGGAGGGATAGTGACGATATCGGCCCCGATCTGTGCAGCTTCAATAACATGGAGGGGGCTTCGAATAGAGGCCGCTAAAACTTCTGTTCGAAAATCTGGGTAGTGATCATAAATTTCAACAATTTCTTGAATCAAATCCATTCCCGTTTCTCCCACATCATCCAGGCGACCAATAAAAGGAGAAATAAAGCTAGCTCCTGCTTTTGCAGCTAAGATGGCTTGTGCTGCTGAAAAACATAAAGTTACATTTACGAGTGTGCCTTCTCCCGTTAAGATGCGGCAGGCCATAAGCCCTTCAGGGGTTAAAGGGACTTTGATGGCAACATTGGGAGCTATTTTGGCGAGGTATCGTCCTTCCGCGAGCATTCCTTCTTGATCAGTTGCTGTCACTTCAGCGCTCACAGGACCTGGGACCAGGTTACAAATTTCGGCGATAACGTCTTCAAAGCGTCGGCCTGACTGGGCAATCAGGGTTGGATTCGTGGTGACACCATCAACGAGGCCTGTTTCCACAAGGGAGCGAATTTCTTCGACATCGGCTGTATCAACAAAAAATTTCATGCGCTATGATCCTTTCTACGTGATTACTCACCCGTTTGTGTCATCCTTGGCAAGAAATGCTTTGTTTTCCCAGGGAAAACATTAGCATTTCTTGGCCGAGGATCTATTGATATCGAGATCCTCGGCCAAGAAAAGGTAAGCGTTTTCTTCGAAAAATCAACCTTTTCTTGCCAAGGATGACACTGCGTGGGAAATGGGTGAGTAGTTACCTTTCTACTTAAGAATGGGACTATTATGAATTCGAATTCTATTTCTGTAAAGATCTCTGTACTTTTGCCAGTTCCTTTAGATCATCCTTTTGATTATGTGTCCGACAAACCCTTGGCGCCGGGAACATTGATTCAGGTTCCATTTGGACCTCGCAAACTTTATGGAGTCGTCTGGAATGAAAAAAATCCAACCTCTTCTAAAACACTGAAACCCATTTTGAGCGTTTTTGAGGACGTGCGCCTTCCTGACGTTTCCTTAAAATTTATTGAGTGGGTAAGTGAATATACCATGACTCCCCGAGGGCAAATTTTAAAAATGGCTCTTCCTGCGCCTGAAGTTTTTGAAGCAAAAGGGGAAAGTCTCTATGGTCTTACAAAACCTCCCCAACGGCTGACGCCGCAACGGCAAAAAGTTCTCGATTTCTTTGGAGCCTCCACCACACCTCTTCCTCTTGCTGAGATTTCAGAAAAAACAGAAGTAAGTGAAGTGGTGCTAAAAAGCCTTCTGAAAGAAGGAGTCTTAAGTCTAAAAGGGGACCGGCCATGGGCTCCTCCACCACCTCCTCCTCAAAAATCTCCACAGAAGCCTCAGCTTTCCTTGGATCAGTCGAATGCTGCGGAAGCCATTAAGAAAAGTTTGGAATCTCATACCTTTCATACCTTCCTTTTAGAAGGCGTCACAGGCTCAGGAAAAACAGAAGTTTATTTCGAAACAATTGACCATGTCCTCCAAAGCCAAGGGCAGGCTCTCATCATGTTACCTGAGATTGCCCTGACGGCTCAATGGTTGCAACGGTTTGAGACCCGTTTTGGTTTTCAGCCTGCGATTTGGCATTCGGATATTAAACAAAGCCAGAAAAAAATTACATTTCGGGCAATTCTTGAAGGAAAGGTGCCCGTCCTTGTTGGGGCTCGCTCCTCTCTTTTTCTCCCCTTCCCAGATCTCAGGCTCATCATCGTGGACGAGGAACATGATGGTTCTTACAAGCAGGAAGAAGGCGTCATTTATAACGCGCGAGATATGGGCGTTGTTCGAGCACGTCTGAGTCAAGCCACCTGTGTTCTAGCTTCTGCAACGCCTTCTCTTGAAACGGAATTGAATGTTTGTTCTGGAAAATACCATTCTCTTCAATTGGCAGATCGATATGGAGGAGCGGAAATGCCAGATGTGAAGCTCATTGACATGCGAAAGGTCAAAAAGGCCTCACAAGACTGGATTTCTCCGCAGCTTCGTGAAGCTCTTCATCAGACCCTTGCGCGCGGTGAACAAGCCATGCTCTTTTTGAATCGTCGAGGATACGCGCCTTTGCTTCTTTGTCAAAGTTGTGGTGATCGGCTTATGTGTCCCCAGTGTAGTGTTTCTCTTGTTCAGCATAAGTTTCAAGATAAGCTTCTTTGTCATCACTGTGGCTATATGACACGTCTGCCTTCAACATGCTGTGCTTGTCAGGAGGAAGGCAGCTATCGTGCCATAGGGCCAGGTGTGGAAAGAATTTATGAGGAAGTTAAAATGATTCTTCCTGAGGCACGCTGCGTCCTGATGACAAGCGACCAGCTCACAACAGCTCAAAAGGTTTCTGAGCGAGTTCAACAAATCCAAGATCATGAAGTGGATATCTTGATCGGTACCCAAATAATGGCTAAGGGTCACCATTTCCCTCTGTTAACGTTGGTGGGCATCGTCGATGGAGACAGCGCTCTTTCAGGAAGTGATTTAAGAGCGTCGGAGAAGTCCTTTCAACTTCTCCATCAGGTATCAGGGAGATCCGGGCGTGAAGTGCGAAAGGGGCAGGTTCTTCTTCAAACCCATATTCCAGAACATCCTGTCATGCAAGCCCTTGTGCATCAGAGTCGGGAAGAGTTCTCTGCTCTTGAATCTGATCAAAGACTTATTCACGGCTTTCCTCCTCATGGGCGGCTTGCAGCCCTTATCTTTTCAGGTAAAAAGAGTCACGATGTTGAAAAAATAGCTCGTATGTTAGCAAAAAAGTTTCCTCTTACGGAAAAGGCCGAATTATTAGGCCCTACACCGGCACCCCTTTCCTTTTTAAGAGGACAACATCGGTGGCGGCTTCTTGTGAAGACAACAAAGGATTTTCCTCCCCAACCCCTTATCAAGGTCTGGCTTTCTAAGGTGTCTCTTCCATCTACCGTGAGGATACAGATCGACATCGATCCCTATAGTTTTTTGTGAACAAGCCTATAGACGAATTTTGCGATGGAATTCTACGATGGAACGGGACCTTCCCCAGAAACGAAAAGGAAAAAATTGGTTAAGCAAGGCAGCATCTAATGGGGAGATTTGTCAATGATGTAAAAGTTTGTTTTATGAAAAATGTGAAAAGCCCCGTATGGTGGAATTATTGACAAACGATACTTGGATTCTTATGATACATTTTAATATTTTTGAAAGTTTATCAGGGTTTTTATGGCTTTTTACATTAAAAAAATAGTTTTATTAATATTATTTTTAAATATTATTTCATTTCAACTTTGTTTTTCCTCGTTTGATGGATTTGACTATCAAGATGATCCAACTCAGCCCGTAACCCATGCCGGAGCTCTTTTAGTAAAAAAGTATCCTGTAGATCATCCCGATGGTTTTGGAGAGCAGTTTTGCATGCTGATGGGTCATGATCGATATTTGAATTCATGGGCTCCTGCATCAGGTTCTGTGGACGGCGGTAAGGATTTTGAAGTCAGGAATGGAAGAAATTTCTATTTAAGTACTAAAACAATGCAACGGGAAGTTCTAGAAGAAACAGGTGGATGTGTTGATTTAACCACTGTGGCTATTGCTGAAGATTCCATGATATATTCTCCTAGATTTCGCGATTTATTGGGCGTTGTAAGAGATGATACATTCTCATGTGAAGCGCTTAACCTTTCCGTACAACAGTCAATTGCTGATCCTCTTAGAGATGTGGGATGGAAAGAGATGGATCAATATGATGCTTTTCCAGTTTCAGATATAATACAGACAGCTCGAATCATGAAAACTCATTTTGACAATAGAAGGGATCTTAACAATAACCTTTCTGCGTCTCTACTCACTCTTCCTCCGTCTATCCTCTCGCCGAGAAGATCACTTATTGATACCCCTCTTGTTTATGTTAATAACAGAAGTCATCAAAGAAAAGAAATATGTGCTTATTATATGGGAGCTATTGCAGACGCCCTCCCACAACTTGAAAATATTCTTACAAGCATGGGCGCCATGTCAGTACAAGTTGTGCCACCCGTATCTCCTCCAGCTCCTATCCCCATATCAGAACCAGCGGTAACGAGGCCAGAATACCCTAGGCCAGAAAACTCTAGACCAGAATACCCTAGGCTAGGAAACTCTAGCCCAGAAATTTCAAAGACTTCTAGATCAAGGTTTTCTAGATCAAAGGCTTTAAAGCCAAGAACATTGAGAAAGTCTAAGGGTTCGAGGGCAAGAACTTTGAGATCAAGAGCTTCAAAGTCTAGGAGTTCAAGGGTAAGGACTTTGAGATCAAAAGTTTCTAAAAAAAATAGAAGGAGTATTCCTCGCCATAGATAACTAAGAATTCTCACCGATACAGGGAAAGATAAAGTTCTATGCTCCTTAGAGTTTAAACAAATACCTTATTTCGTTTTGCAAATGCGAGAAGAGTGGATCTTAAAGAGGGAGCATAACTTTCGAGTGCATCTGAAAGATAAGATTCAGCTTCCTTTAGAGGTAGACTTAAAATCATTTTTTTAACCTGTCCTGCGACCGGTCCTGAAAGAGAGAGTGAACGATATCCCATTGCAAGGAGAGCAAGGGCTTCAAGGGGCTTTCCTGCCATTTCTCCACATACATTGACAGGAACTTTTGCTGATTCACAGGCCATAAATATTTTACGTAAATACTTTAAAAAGGAGGAGGAAAGCACATCATAACGATTTGAGATGCTGGGGTTTGTTCGATCACATGCATAAAAGAATTGGAAAAGATCATTTGTTCCCACAGAAATAAAGTTGACTTCTTTAAGTAGGGGTTCCAATTGATCTACGATTGAAGGAACTTCTAGGGTAACGCCATAGGTTAGGGAAGAGGGAAGAGGAATCTCGCGTTCGCGGGCTCGTGTCCATTCATCTTCCACATGTTGGCGTGCTTGGCGGTATTCTGAGAGTTCGGAAATCATTGGAAAGAGAAGGCGTAAATCTCTTCCTTGGCTTGCATGGATAAGTGCACGAACTTGCTGGCGTAAAATGGCAGGTTTATCAAGGGTGACACGGATGGCGCGCCAGCCCAACACTGGGTTTTCATCTTGAACACGCCACATATAGGGAACGACTTTATCTCCACCAATGTCTAAGGTACGGAATGTGATGGGTAGGCCTTTGGCTTGTTCAATAATATCTCCGTAAATTTCGGTTTGCGCTTTTACATCAGGAAATGAAGACCGCATCATAAAAGGAATTTCCGTACGGTAAAGCCCAACTCCCTCCAAATGGAGTTCTGCAAGTTGGTGCAAATCAATAGGAAGTCCCGCATTTAAAGCTAAAGTTATGGGGATACCATCCAATGTTTTGCAGGGCTTATCACACAATTCTTTGTTGAGGACGTGCCACCTTTTTATCTGGGTAATTTTTTCGCGAGCCTCGTGGAAAGCCTCACCATTGGGATTGACAATAACCGTTCCTAGTTCTCCATTAACAATCAGTTTATCTCCCGCTTCTACATGAGTTAAAAGCAGGGGTACGCGTCCGACAACGGGAATATCGAGGGCTCGTGCAAGAATAGCAACATGTGCTGTATGGACGCCTTCCTCTAAAACGAGACCCTTAATAAATCGGCGGTCATAATCGAGAAGTTCGGCTGGTCCGAGATTTCGCGCAACAAGAATAGCAGATTCAGGGAGATCTTCAGAAACTGCGTCTTTCCCGGATAAGTGTTTAAGAAGACGACCGGCGAGATCCTCAAAGTCGGTTAGGCGTCCCTTGAGGACCTGATCACCAATTTGAGCAAATCGTTCACGGGTATGGCGGCGGACTTTTTGAACGGCTGATTCTGCAGTCAATCCCTTTTGGATATATTCTTGAATTTTTCGGATCCACCCTCGGTCGGATGCAATCATTCGATAAGAGGACAGTACGGCTTGTGTGTTTTTTTCAAGGTTGGGAGCGGACTCGACAAGTCTATCGATGGCTTCAATCATCTCTCGAATTGCTGTTTTAAGACGGAAGCTCTCATCCTTTGTATTTCGAGAAATATCTGTTTCTCTCCAAGAATAAGGTTGATGAAGAACGGCAGTTCCTATGGTAAGACCAGGGTTGAAAGAAATCCCTTTAAGGGTATGCATCCCTGATACTTTTCCTTCGGCAGTATTTAGGGTTGGAAATCGCTCCAACTCAGGAAGTTGTGCAAAAAAGTTACCAATTTCTATGAGAACTTTTTCTCTCCATGTGTCAAAAGGATTGGATGGAGGATTTTGAAGAGTGATAACACCTCGTATTCCATTAGGTGTAATGAGAGGAGCACCCAGAAGAGCTAAATTTACATGATCAGCAATACCCGGATGAAAGAGAAAATTAGGATGGCGTGTTATATTATCGCAGATAACACTTTTTCCAATTGCTGCAATAAATCCAACGACACCTTCTCCGACGCGAAATCTTATTTTTTTATGCTGTGGGATCACGGAATCATGGATTGCGTAAACTTCCAAATACCGTTCTGGGGTGAGTAAATAAAGGACCGCTGTTGTGGCACCCATGTCTTGAGCAATAGTCTTTAAGGCAAGTGAAAGACGTGAAGGCAGCGTTTGGGGTTTTGCAAGAGTTTCGCTCAGCTTATTCAAGAGGGCTTGAAGCGGGAATTGAGTTTGATGGGGCACAAGTTTTAGCATAATGAATTAGGCCTTGCTTCGAGAGAGGATTGAGTGTTTTGCTTGGTCAACTAGCTCACCAATGATCTCAACGGTTGGTTGTTCTTGGGTGACCATGCCGACACTTTGACCTGCCATAATAGATCCTCTTTCGATATCACCTTCTAAAACTGCGCGTCTGAGGGCTCCAGCCCAAAAATGTTCGACATTGAGTTGTGCTTCTTTGAGATTCACCTCTTGTTTGTCAACTTTAGCTACGAGTTCTTTTTGATAAGCTATAAAGTCCTTTGTAGCTTGATTTGCCAGACCTCTTACGGGGATGACAGGAAAGCGTGGATCAAGTTGAGGAGAGATAATGGCATCTCGTGCTTGAGCATTAATAAACGCTTTTTTAAAATTAATGTGGGCGACACATTCTGTAGCACATACAAAGCGTGTTCCTAACTGACATCCTGCTGCTCCCATTTCAAGGTAGGAAACAATGGCCTCTCCTCTGCCAATACCACCTGCTACGAAAATAGGGACTTCTGTGACATGGGGAAGAATTTCTTGAGCTAAAACACTGGTGGAGACGGGACCGATATGTCCTCCAGCTTCCGTTCCTTCTATGACAAGAGCGTCGACTCCAAGCTTGATTAGCTTTTTTGCGAGAACAAGGGCAGGGGCAAAGCATATTACTTTGCGTGCTCGGTCTTTAAGCTTTTTAATAGCTTGAGAGGGAGGAAGACCTCCAGCGAGGACGACATGGGTAACGTTTTCTTCCACACAAATATCAATTAACTCCATGAGTTGAGGGTGCAGCGTGATAAGATTTACGCCAAAGGGCTTTTGAGTGAGGGACTGTGTAGCTTGAATTTCAGTTCGTAAAAGCTCAGGAGACATGGCGCCTGAGGCAATGACGCCAAAGCCTCCTGCATTCGAGATGGCTGAGACGAGATTCCGTTCGGAAACCCACGTCATCGCACCCCCTAAAATTGCATACTGTACTCCCAAGAAGTCTTTCCCTTGAGACCATAAGTCATCCAAACGTTTTTCAGTTGATTGCATTAACATTCCTTTACATCCAATTGATAAACAGTGTGTAAGCTTGAAATCGCCCGCGTTGCATCATTTGCAGAGATCAATACGCTTAATTTAATATCTGAAGCCGCCACCGCTTGCACCTCAATTCCTTCCTCTCGTAAGGTTTGAAAAAGTTTGTGAGAAGAACTGTGCTCTGTTTGAAGTCCAGATCCGATCACAGATATCTTTGCTACATGAGAATCTCTTAACAAATCGTAAAACTGAAGTTTATTTTTCTCTTTTCGTAAAATGTCTATTGCTCTTTCTCCTTCAGTCTCAAGAATGGTGAAAGAGAAATCTAAATACTTTCCACACAAGAAAAGAGTTTGTTGAATCATATCAATATCCATATGCTGTGCCTCAAAAAGGGCCTTAACATCATCAATTATGGAGGCCGTATGAGGGATAGCGGATATGGTAATTTTTTCCGCATTTAGTGTATGGGCAAGCCCACGGATGTGCTGTGGCTTAGCAGTGAGCTCATTCTCACCTGTTACAAGTGTTCCTGGTACTTCAGAAAGACTTGAGAGGACGCAAAGTCGCACACGATGTTTCATTGCAAGCTCAACGGATTCTTTTTGAAGGACTTTTGCACCTTGGGCCGCGAGCTCGAGCATTTCTTGGTAAGCAATATGTTCAAGTTTGCCTGCAGCTGTTACATAGCGAGGATCGGCCGTATATACGCCATCTACGTCGGTGAAAATATCGCATCGCTCAGCATTAAGGGCAGCGGCAAGGGCCACTGCCGTTGTATCTGATCCACCCCGTCCCAAAGTTGTGAGGCGGCCTTCTGGACTTAATCCTTGAAACCCAGCAACTACCGCAACGATTTTTTTGTCGAGATCTTTTAAAAGGGATTCAGTTTCAATGCGTTCAATGTTTGCATTTGAATGAGAAGCGGTTGTGTAAATGGGGATTTGCCATCCAAGCCAAGAGCGGGCTCGAATGCCTATGTTCTGAAGGGACAAGGCAAGGAGTCCCGCTGTAACTTGTTCACCAGAAGAGACGACAGCATCATATTCTGCTCGATCATAGGTTGTTGAGAGATCTCGTACGTACCCAAGGAGGGTATTGGTTGTCCCCGCCATTGCTGAGACAACGACGACCACACGATGACCAGCCTCCGTCTCAGACTTTACACGTAAAGCCGCTTTTTTAATTAAATCAAGGGTGGCTAAAGATGTGCCTCCAAATTTTTGGATGATAGTGGCCATAATCTCCATTCAGTTTTGACCTTGATGCGTTCTATACCTTGTTTTGAAAAGAACGGCAAGGTATAGAGAAGGGATGGCAATTAACACACGCGATACGGCCGAACTTGACCACTTTAAAAACCTAAGCTCTACCTGGTGGAGCGAAGGGGGACCGTTTCGGATATTACACGCCATCACCCCTCTCCGTATGGCTTTCATTAAAGAGAATATTGGCGTTCATTTTCGTCTTCCTGAAATTTCTTCGCGACCTTTTCAGGGACTTCGGATTTTAGATGTCGGGTGTGGGGGAGGGCTTTTATGTGGGCCATTAGCCCGGCTAGGTGCAGAAGTCACAGGCATAGACCCCCTTGAGGAAAATACGTTGATTGCGCAAAATCATGCAGAAGCTATGGGTCTTCCTATAACCTATCTCGCTAGCACTATTGAGGACTTATCCCCTGATCTACCCCCCTTTGATGTTGTTATCGCATCGGAAATTATTGAACATGTTGCTGATCCTGATGGATTTTTGAGAGAGTGTGCGAATCACCTCAGCTCGAGAGGGGGGATGGTTGTGACAACCTTTAATAAAACACTCAAATCATACCTATTGGGAATCATCGCTGCAGAGTATATTTTGGGATGGGCACCCCGAGGAACCCATTCTTGGAAGAAGTTTATTTCGCCTCGAGATCTCTCTCTACAGTTGAAGGAACTGGGTCTTAGAAATCAAGCTTTAACAGGCCTTTATTTCTCTCCGCTATCAGGGGATTGGCGCCTTTCTCCTGTCACGGATGTCAATTATTTTATGTGGGCGGCTCGATCTTAGGATTCTTTGCGAGTAGAAACACACAAAATACTTAAACTTAAAATTGATTAAAGTACATTGTATTGTAAAAATTGCTCATATTAATGTAGAGCAATCATAAAGGAGATATACAATGTATAATAATCATAAGTATGTGAAATTAGTTGTTTTATCCTCTTTTTTTATATCATCTATATATTTGAATATGGCAAATTCAGGTATCATAAATATAATCAATGAAAACGATGATGATATTAAAATAGAAGTTATTCCAGAACCTTCATTAAATGATTGCATATATTGCTGGAAATGTATTGCCGGGCAATGCAACACATGTCTTAAGCATAGCGTGAGTCTTAACATCCCACCCCAAGCGTTTAATGGACTAAATTCGTTTGCTGTGAGGGGAACGACAGGTGGATTTCTTTTCAATGGGGAATGCAGGAAACTAAGCGTATTTAAAAATTATGAGATTCGCTTTCTAAATGATTATTTAGGAACGACGTGTGTGTGTAGAGAGATTTAAAATAGTATCATCTGACTGTTTTTTTTAATAAATATTAAATAAACATTGTGTAAATTTTAAATATATGCTATAAAAATACTTATAACATAAGTATGGGGAGGATTTATGCGTACCTTTTTTCTTATCCTTTTAGGATTATCTCTTTCAACAAACGTTTACAGTGCTGCAAGTGTTCCTCAGCTACCACAAGAGAAAGTATCTCAGGAGAAAATAGTTCCGGAGAAAGTTTTATCTCACCCACAAAAGGAAGAAGTGGAGCATTCTAAACCCAGGCCTGTTTGTGATCCAAATGTAACTGCCAAAGTGCCACAAATGTTTAATTAATGAATTTTAAAGAAAATACTAGTAGTATAATCCTTAAGGGAAGCTGATAGGAGTCCTATGACAATTCATGATAAAGCCCATCTTATTTCGGAGGAGGAACGGGAGTCCTTTCATCAGGTTATAAATCGTCATGGCCATAAGCCCGATGATTTTTTGATTGAGGTTGAGGAAGATCAAGGGCCTATGGATATGAATGATATTAACTATGTCATCATTGTTAAGACAAAGGTAACCGATTTAGATACCCAAAAGTCAAAAACTTATTATAGCCGCGCTGGCTCTGAGACTTGGTTGGCAGAATTTGAAGAGGATTTAAAGAACGGGTATTTTACGGGGAGTGACGACCGAGCCCTTCTTTAACCGACCGGGCTCTTCTTTAACCATTAATTCTCCAAAATAGTAACGATTATTTAATACTTCTTTTTCATACTATGAGAAAGCAAGATGCATTTTGCTTTTGCCATTGAGAACAACATTACTTTAATGCGTAAAGGAATGAACCTATGTATAAATCATGCCAAATTATATGTATGTCACTTGGGTTAGTGTTGCTCGTTTATACTCCAGCGAAGACGTCAGGCAGTGAATGTACCGGTAATGACCAATGTAAAGATGCTCTCCAAGGTTCAGTATGCGTGGGTGAAACTGGTGGTTTTCCCCCCGCAAATTACATATTTGGACAGTGCCCTAATATGCCAGGTGGGAGCTGTGGCTGTGGATGTATAGTCGACAGAGATTGTCATCATTTTAACGAGGTTGGTAGTGGGCCTATTTGTGTTCCTTCTCATACACTAGGATATCCACATTGTGGCTGTGAAAAAGATTCAGACTGTCCTGCATGGCTGGAATGCTCTTGGAAGATTGGTTTTGGTGTCCATAGAACTTGCCAACCGAAAAAGCCTTCAGTTGAAAAAGGGAAAACGCAAAAGTAACCGTATCATTTGGACAAGTTTTAAGAATAAATCGGAAAACGTTTGCAAAGCTCTTCGACCTGCCCACGAACTTTATTCCCTAAAGACCCGCCATCCTTGAGTACATCAGCAATCCAATGACCAATCTGTTGGAATTCCTTAACGCCAAAGCCTCGGGTTGTTCCTACAGGCGTTCCTAAGCGGATTCCAGATGTTTGCGTAGGAGGTAAAGGATCAAAGGGGATCGCATTTTTATTACAGGTAAGCCCTGCACGTTCAAGCTTTTCTTCAGCGTCTGCTCCCATTATATCAAAGGGACGCAAGTCCACCAATAGCAAATGACAGTCAGTTCCTTGTGTTATAATATCGAGTCCGCGCTCGATCAATGTATCGGAAAGAGCCCGTGCATTCTCGACAATGGCTTTCGTATAAGTTTTAAACTCTGGCTCTAGATCTTCTTTAAAGGCCACTGCTTTGGCGGCAATGACGTGCATAAGAGGGCCTCCTTGAAGGCCTGGGAAAATAGCACTGTTGATTTTTTTGCCGAGCTCGAGGTCGTTGCTTAAAATCATCCCGCCACGAGGACCTCGCAAGGTTTTGTGGGTCGTCGTTGTGACCACGTGGGCGTGGGGAAGAGGGGAGGGGAAAACACCCCCTGCCACGAGTCCTGCAAAATGAGCCATGTCAACCATGAGGATTGCTCCCACCTCATCTGCAATCTGTCGGAACTGTGCAAAATCGATGGTCCGAGGGTAGGCTGATCCTCCTGCAATGATTAATTTTGGACTTTTCGTATGCGCTTGGATTCGGACTTCTTCATAATCGATTAGATGGCTTTCAGGATGAACGCCATAACTGGCTGCCTTAAACCATTTGCCTGAAAGATTTACCTTTGACCCATGGGTTAAGTGCCCCCCAGCTGCGAGTGACATGCCAAGGATGGTATCACCTGGGCTTAACAAGGCTAAGAAAACGGCTTCGTTGGCTTGAGAACCAGAATGAGGCTGGACATTGGCATAGGCGCAGTTGAAAAGAGAGCAAGCTCTCTCAATCGCAAGGACTTCGGCTTGATCGACCCATTCACATCCGCCATAGTAACGTTTGCCTGGATATCCTTCCGCATATTTGTTTGTCATCACGGACCCTTGAGCCTCAAGTACAGCTTTTGAGACAATATTTTCTGAAGCAATAAGCTCAATTTGATTTTGTTCTCTTTTTAATTCTCCTTGAATGGCAGAATAAATGAGTGGGTCCGCTTTAGAGAGAGGGGATGTGAAAAATTTCGAGTCGTTAACCATTCGTAAAGGCCTCTCCTGTAATATATGAATAAGGTCCTGAGAGCCTAGCAGATGGATATTTAAGAATCTAGTGGAGTATTGCATGAAAGAAGAGGAAGTTCGTAAACGCGTCAAAGCCTTAAAAGGGCTTTATATGGACCTCATTTGGTTCGTCCTTGGAAATGCTCTTTTTATCCTCATTTGGTTAGCTTTTGATAGAAGTGGTGCATTTTGGCCTAAATATATTCTTCTTGTTTGGGGAGTTACCTTGGTAGCTGACGCGTACCGTAAAGGAATTTTTGATCATTTTTCCTCCCACATTTCTTTCTTAACACCTGAATGGGAAGAAGAAAAAATTGATCAACTCTTAGGGCCTCGCCATGATCAGCGGAAAATTCGCCTTAATCGGGATGGAAAGAGATAGAGTCTCACTCAACTCATTCCGGTAGATATATAAGGATATTCTTATTTTTCATTCCTTTTTATAAGAATATCCTTATATCACTAAGTGTTTAAGTTTTTTGGTTGTTTAGATCCTCGGCCAAGAAATGCTAAAAGTTTTCCGGAGGAAAACAAACCCCCGCTTATGTAATTAGGAACAATTTTTCCTATAGGGATAAGCGGGGGCAAGGATGACACTTCGTGTGATCCACATCCCGTGTCATCCTTGGCAAGAAAAGGTTGCTCTTGCGAAAGCAAGGGCTTACCTTTTCTTGGCCGAGGATCTAAAGATAGTTCTATCACGATCTCTTTTTAAAAACTCGTATACCGTCTTATGTCGTTTCATAGAAAACGCTTTCAATAATATACCCTCATGATTCAAAATATCAATTATTCTGGATTGCTTCGGAGCAAAGCTCCTCGCAAAGCATGCCCCCGTGAAAACGGGGGACGACTCAGTGGTTCCTCGCTTTTGCGAGGACAAGCTTTGCGAGGTTCCGTAGGAACCAAAGCAATCCAGTTCTTAAATTTCAACACCCATTTCCACTTTGATTGAGTATGTATAACCATTTATCGTCCAACCCGTAATCAAAATATGGATTGGACGATGTATGATCAAACTTCATTTAGAAGCCAACTTATTTTCCTCTTAGGTCTTATGAACTACAAGAGAATAGCCAATAAGCTGTTTTTTGCCATCAAAGTTTCTATAATCCTCTTGCAAAACCCACTGCGTCGTGTTTTGAGGATGGGTAAGGAGGAAATAGGCACCATCGCGGCAAGTGATGTAGTCGAGCCATCCTCCCTTATACTCCGGACAATCAGGTTCGAAGGACACCGACCTATAACGCATTCTATATTCCTTAAGCGACTCCATTTTATCAGAGTCTAACTGTTTGGCTATGGAAGGGATACTTAACCAGATTTTTTGCACAATTTTTTCTTCACCTTTCAGAGCATCCACAGTGTCTCGCGATTTAACCTTAATTGTTGTGTAATGACCACTGGGATTAAGAGGATATTTTTTTGTTTTTCCGTCTTCTTCTCTTACACTGATTTTAGTAAGAGAGGTGTTATTTAAGATTTCAATTTCATCAAACAGTTTTTCATCCATTGCATGGGTAGGAAAGAGAAGTGATAGAGATGTTAATATTAGACTTCCATTAAAATATAAAAACTTATTCATAAAAAACTCCTTGTTATACATAAAAATTATAATAATCGAGACTCTTTTGAGGATAGCTATTTTTAACTTACTATAATCAACGTCTCAAGCTAAAATTAGAATACAACTGCGATGGTGTATATTAGAAAATAAGATTCATCGAAAAATACAAGCGTGGCGGGTGAGGGGTTTTTTCTTCTGATTTTCCTGATTTGCTTTTTTCCTCCCACCTTTATTCAAAGTTTAAGATGATCCCGGGATCACTTCGTGTCGGCTTTTGCGTTGCAACGCAGCGGATGCTGGATAAAATAACTTTAGCAGAATCTTATCCTTCATCTCGAGATGGGCCGTAATCGCACTTCAAGGAAAAAATCTTAGGACCTACGTAGGATCTTCCAAAGATTCTTCTTCCCTCCATAAAGTAAGATTTGACTCACTCTGATAATTTTAGAAACTTATCTCATTCTTAGGGATGCGGAAAAGAAAGTTTCCTCGTTTATCTAAAGATGATGGTTTCATTATTCAGAAAAAAAAGCAAGAAATCCGATGAAATGACCAATTAAAAATAACATTGGGCAATCCCGGGTTTCTGAAATTGAAAAAGCAGAAATTCAAGATCAACTCACACTTAAGACGCTCATAGCTGTTGCTCAAGCGATGGGTTGTCGGTTTGAATATGAATTTATTCCAGAAAAACCGATAAGTGAATTCTTAAGGGGAAGGGCTTTGCAAGTTGCAAGTGAGAAGGTTAACTATATCTCTCATCACATGGCTTTGGAAAATCAAGCTCTTACGGAGGAAGAAAAGAAAGATCAGATTAAACAAATTGCTGAGGAACTTTTAAATACCCCTCAGAAATTATGGGATTCTTAAGATGAAGTTTATCTATCCTCCAGGTGCTACTCCTATAGATCATGATATTCAGCTTGCGTCATTCCGGGATTTATAAAATCTTAGACCCGTAGGGGCTTAGATTTTGTTAATAACCGGAACCTGGGAAAACGAGACAATCCTTACTAGGTTCCGGGTACTAAGCCTCTCTATCACTCGCCCTGATGGGCTCATGAAGAGAGTCTAAGTCCCGGAATGACGCGATGAGGAAGAGAAGATTTAGCAAGTTATAGCGAAACAAGAAAAAAATACATCGAAGCTCTCAGGGAAGCAGATAAGCATAATTTTGATCCCCTCTTTGAATTTGTGAGAACAAACACGCCTTAAAACATAAGATTCATCCCGAAAACCAACGTAAATAAAATTTATTTAAATGTGTTTGCAATCAATTTATTTCATCTGATATACTATGCGTGACGCACAGGTGATACCAACACCCATGCGCCACTAACCACATAACCCTTAACCTAAGGAGGATTACATGGATGATGCCAATATACATTCATCTCACCATTTCATCAAACAGATAGACTACAGAATGAAAAAGTTGTCCGATACAATCGAACAACTAGACCCCTCGCCTCCGCAAGGGCAAGATTTTGATCTATAGCGCAGGGCAAACATGTCGTGAGCTGCGGCAATTCTGCCGGGATGAACGGATGAAGACGTAGGGTCTCACCCGCCATCGTCCCTCAGCCTGATGTTGGGGGACGGAAGGGTCTCACCGAATCAGGTAAATATCAAGTTCAGGATAAATGTCTTTCCATATTTTGTCTGCAGTATAGATTGTAGCTTGAAATTTTTTTCCCAGAGCTAAGCATGCTCGATCTCCTAAGGACAAACCTTTATGTTTCACGTGAGGGTAAAGCCTCGCTGCATCTATAGCTTGATCTGTATCAAAATCAACGATCTGACTAATCAGTATGGACAAATATTCCATCCCTTCTTCAGGGTCCATCTCAACTTTTTGCAACGATGTAAGTGTTTCGGCTACATTTACTGCTGACATCATTGATTGTTTTAAAAGGGGCCTTATAACTTCAGCACCAGGCTCTTCTTGTATGAGAGCGAGTATAGCTGATGCATCCAAAACAACTTTCTTATTCATGAGAAGCTTCTGAACGCCTTTTAGCAATAAGATCGTTAACAAGAGACGTTTTTCTTCGGTTGTGCTTTTTAACTTTCTCACGAAGTATTCGTAAAGCTTGTTCTGCTGTAGTGATGCAGAGCTCTTCCCCCTTTAAGTGGAGGATAACTTCATCTCCTATAGATAAATGGAGTTTTTCACGAATAAGGGAAGGGATGATGACTCTTCCCCCTGCACCTATTTTTGTACGCATATCTAGCATTGTGGTTATTCCCATAAATCATTAGTTTCAATATAAGATATACCATTTTTCCTTATTTAAGTCAATTTTTATAATTTATGACAAAATATTTATAAAATGACACATCTCAAGAAACTGTGGCTTTAATTTAAATTCAGGGAGCCTATGGATGCTTGTGAAGATGTTTTGCAATATAGGACTTAAGAACTGCGTTAATACGCGTCTGATAACCTTTTCCCTTTGATTTAAACCAAGTAACAATTTCCTGATCAAGATACATATGAACAGGTACTTTTTTATGTGGCATATGCAAAACTGCAGATGCGAACATCTCGTCCGTCCAAATAGGGTTATCAGGGTCAGATTGAGCTGCTGCCTCAATCTCTGCATCTGACATATTCTTTACTTTAGCCCAATCCGTATTTCCCTTCGGAAGATTGTGCCGCGTATATCGCACTATATTTTTGTCTTTCATCTTTTCTCGCCTTCCTTGCAGAAATGATCCTTACTTTCTCGCCTCTTAATGTGTAAGAAACAAATATTTCTATCTTTTCCAAAACTCCAATTCCACAAAATCTTTTCTCTCCATAGTCCTCTCGAACATCTTCATACACGAGCATATCCTCGTCAAAAATCAATGCTGCATCTGCAAAATCAATTCCATGTTTCTCAATGTTATTTTTGTTTTTTTTACTGTCCCATTCAAATTCCATTGATTAGAGCCATTTCTTAATGATGACCTTTATCTTTATAATGTACATAAAATATATACATATGTCAAGCGGGATTGACAGACAAACGTCCGTCAGATGAAGGAATAGGGCTAACCCCTCTCGATCCTTGACGTAAAGGAGGGGAACGCTGGTTAAATCGGGAAGGAAGAGGTTGGATAAAGAAAACCCCTGACTCAAATGAGTCAGGGCAAGACACTAGCTTACAAACAAAAGTCCTACCAGTCTCGTCTTTGCGAGGCTCTGACCCGGCTATGCCAAAGGCTACGCCGTGGCGAGAAGAGCCGAAGCAATCCAGTCCTTTGGGTTTTCTGGATTGCCGCGGCCGTTTTGCGCCTCGCAAAGACGGGGATATGATTGGTTTTTTCTTTTTACTTTCTTTCTAATTTACTTTCATATTTTTTTGTTCTTTCTGCGCATCCAAATATTCTGCGAGAGCATACTCATACCTTATTCCTTCTTGAGGATGTTCAATCCAATTTTTTTCGAATTGAATAGCTGACAAGACCGCTTCTTGGTTAGCAACAAGGTACTCATCAAGGTTATTATAATCTCTAAAAGACCAACGATTCGCACGGACAAGCGGCGTGAAAACGAAGTAATGGTTTACTACCATATTTGGTCGTTTGAGTAACTCTTCGGTAACGTTAGCTAATTCACCGAGATAAGAAACTTTTTTGTTAATATTCTCCTCTTTCGTTAAGTCTACGAGGTAACGTATACTCCTTGCATAGCCAAAAAGGAATGGACCATTCCCTGATTTGTAGGTTTCTTGAAATTTCTCACTGTCTTTGATGTTTATACCACTTTCATAATGCTTTTTTGCTTCTTCGAAAAACTTTCTGGCTTTACGTTTGATCTCTTGTTTTTTTTGAACTTCTTTGCGTGTTAATTTCCCTTCTTTCTCTGCTTTCATTAAACTCGGCTTTGAGTAGAAGTTTTCAATTAAGAGTGCTGCCTCACCTTGCAAAGAAACTAGAGCTCCTTTGTGGATAGGGTCAAGCTCATTCGTAATTTTTGTGTCTATGTCTTTACTGAAGGCACGAACTTGGGATATTTTTTTACGATAATGTTCAGCTACTGCCTCTTGTCCGCTTACCTCTCCTGTACTGATTCGCTTACATCTTCCCATTTTTCTCAAATGTTTACAAAGCGGATTGTATTCTTCATATAGAAAATTAGCATTGAGAGGAGACACTGAATAAAGCGCAATACTTGTGAGAAGGGCGAGTGATGTGGTTTTAAATTTCATTTTATTACCTCATTATTAAAAGTTATCATTAATTTATGTAACTACTTAACCTTTCCCCCAGACGTGTCATCCTGGGCAAGAAAAGGTTGCTTTTTCGAAGAAAATGCTTACTTTTTCTTGGCCGAGGATCTCTCGATCAATTAGAGCCTCGGTTAAGAAATGCTAGAGTTTTCCTTTGGAAAACTAAGCATTTCTTACCAAGGATGACACCTGGTGCGGGGACGGGTGAGTCGTTATTAATTTATTACAGGTTTTACCCATAACTTTTGTGTAGCCCATTTGCTAAGATACCTCAAGATGGGTTTTGAAAAGAAGTCGTTACGTTTGACAAGTCTTTGTTTTTGCCGTAGAAGCTGATACACTAAATCTAAACAAGGACTGGAGAATGAATGTCCAAAGAAGATCTTATTGAATTTACAGGTACAATCCTTGAGTTGCTTCCAAATGCTACCTTTCGCGTTCAGCTTGAAAATGGGCATATGGTTTTAGCTCATACCTCGGGCCGTATGCGGAAGAACCGTATCCGGGTGCTTGCTGGCGATAAAGTAACCGTTGAAATGACACCTTATGACCTTACCAAAGGACGGATTACGTTCCGTCATAAGTAAATGAAATTCATTCTCGCTTCTTCGTCTCCCCGCAGGCGGGAGCTCTTGGCCTCAATTGGTTTGATCCCTGATCAAATTATCAGCCCCGACGTTGATGAAACGCCCCTAAAAGGCGAAGGGATTCGGGAATATGTTAAGCGCATTGCTATTCTTAAGGCACGGGCGGTACATAGCAAAATTCCTGAGGCTTATGTTCTTGCAGCGGATACTTCTGTTGAAATAGGACGTCGGATTCTTTTAAAAGCAGAAGATAAAGAAGACGCTCGCCAAATGCTTCAGCGCCATTCTGGCCGTCGGCATAGGGTATATACAGCAGTCTGCGTATTATCGCCCACCGGTCGTGAGGCGTGCCGTGTTCTTATCACACGCATATCCTTTAAGCGATTAATGGATGATGAGATTGAAGATTACCTTGCCTCTGGCGAGTGGGAAGGAAAAGCTGGAGGATACTCTATCCAAGGCAAAGCAGCCAAATTTGTAAAATTTATTTCTGGGTCTTACACGAATGTCGTGGGGCTCCCTCTTTATGAAACAGATTGCCTCCTTAAAGGACTTGGCTTTCGTGGCTGAGATTTTTTATACGGTCTCCCCTGATCTCCATCGTATGGCTCGTCTTGAAGGGGGAAAGGTTGTTGAACTGGATTTTGAAATTCCAGAGAAACCAAAGTCTTTATTGGGGGGAATTTTTTTAGGGAGGGTTATTGAGATTCAAAAGCCCTTACAGGCGGCTTTTGTGGATATTGGTCAAGCAAAGCCAGGCCTATTGCCATTACGCGAAGGAAAGCTGTCGCCTTTGAAACAAGGCGATACGGTATTGGTTCAAGTCAGTCGCACGGAAAATCCCTTGGAAAACAAGGGTGTACGTCTGACACGTTTGATCACTTTGGCTTTAGGTCCACTTCTTTATACGCCTTTTGCGCCTGGATTAAGTCTTTCTAAAAAACTTAAGCAAAGGGAAGCTTTTAAAGGTCTATTCCCACTGCGCGTTGAAGAAGGGCTGATCGTAAGATACTGGGCATCATCTGAAGATTCCTTGCAAGAGGTCTTCCTGCGACTTCGGGGTGAGTGGGAAGCTATTCAAAAACAATTGTTTGGAAAGCCACCCCTTTGTTTGCAACCTGCTCCTGATCTTTTAACCCGTATTTTGCGCGGCCTTACTTCTTCTGATACATTTGTTATTGATGATCGAAGGCTCGCAGCTCTCACGGAAGGGATGGGTCTATTTTCGCGCGAAAGAGCTTTTGATGAACGATGTGAAGAGGCCTGGGAGAGTCTCTTTTCTCCGGAGGTTCCTCTTCCGCAAGGCGGAAGTCTTTATATTGAAGAAACCCATGGGCTGGTGGTGATGGATGTGAATAGTGGGGGAGCTTTGCGTAATGTCCTGTCGTTTAATAGAGGGGCCATTCAAGAAGCCTTGCGTCAAGTTCGTTTGCGTGACTTAGGAGGAAAAATAGTTATTGATCTTATTGCTGCGCCGAAAAAGGTGGGGTCTCTTCTTCAAGGTCTTGATATTCCTTCGAATCTAGAAATCTGGGGAGTCTCGCTCATGGGTCTTTTAGAGTTGACTCGACGAAAGCAACGCCTTTCTCTCCCCCAACGATTGAAATTGAATTTGAATTAAGGAAGCAAGATATGAAATCAAAATGCCCCATATGTAAAAAGCCTTCGGTGCTTGAATTTCGTCCTTTCTGTTCCAAAAGGTGTGCGGATATTGACCTGGCTCATTGGCTGCGCGGCGACTATCGTATTGAGGGGGAAGAGGAGAAGAAGGAAGAAAATGAGGAGGGGGATGAGGGAGAGTAGGGGGCTACCTCATTAAAATGCGTCATTCCGGAATTTAGAACCCCTTTGCGACCACGGATTTATCCGGGGGAGCATCATGGGGTTCTTAATATCCGGAACCTTGGAAATCATTATGAACACTCACGAGGTTCCGGGTACCAAGTCTCTCTGTCACTCGCCCTAATGGGCTCCTGAAGAGAGCCTAAGTCCCGGAATGACGCCTTTTTGTAAAGAATATTTAAACCCATGAAATCTGACTTTTCTCCATTTCAGTGCAGAATAGTCAGAATAGCAAGAGCTAAAAATCTACCGCTTTATCCGAGAGGATATTTTTGCGATTGGGTTTTTTCTGGGATGACCACTGTCGAGATTTTGCTGCAGCCGAGGCAATTCTGATCTTGACCCCAAACTGTGCAAGTCCAGCCATCATTCTCATTGCAGATCACATGATCTGGCTTCTCACCAACCGTCCAAAAAGCGGCGAAAATCAAAGTTAAAGTTAAGGAGAATTTCCTCATAAAAGACACCTTTATCGATGTTATTTTCTCTCAGTTTTGATCTCAGTTTAAAATCAAGGGGTTAATTTTTCATTAAGATATAATTACGTAAGGGATTGTTTTCTGAGTTTCTTGACGCTACAAATAGGGGTCAAATGAACCGGGAGCACGAATACACATGGACTTTTTAATAGGCTTAGGCTGGTATATCATACCCTTCCTGATCGTTTTATCGATTCTTGTTTTCGTCCACGAGCTTGGGCACTATCTCGTGGCGCGTTATAACGGCGTTGGGGTAGATGTATTTTCTATTGGCTTTGGGCCTGAAGTTTTTGGCTGGCATGATAAAGCGGGAACGCGGTGGAAGGTCAGCTGGTTTCCTTTAGGCGGTTATGTCAAAATGGTTGGGGATGCGGATGCGGCTAGTACGCCGGATCATAAAGCGCTTAAAAAAATGGATACGGATACAAGGTCTCGGTCTCTTTTTTATAAAACCGTTTGGCAACGCATTGCCGTTTCTGCGGCAGGTCCCGTGGCAAATTACCTTTTTGCAATTGTTCTCTTTGCCATCCTTTTTGCTACCATTGGTCAGCGTTATACAGTGCCCGTTATTCAAGGATTTCAGACGGGAAGTGTAGCAGAAAAAGCTGGTTTTCAGGTCGGAGATCGCATCAAAGACATTAACGGCGAGCAAATCGATCGGTTTGAAGATATACCAGCAATTGTGCAAGCTCAGGCAGGGAATACGCTTCAGGTTGTTGTTGATCGAAACGGGCATATTCTCATACTTTCCGTTACTCCCATCCTTACTGAAATCAAAGATCATTTTGGCCATGTTCATAAAGTTGGGCTTTTAGGGATTAAGGGATCAGAAGCAGGATTTATCAAGAGAGACTGGTGGAATTGCTGGTGGTATGCAACGGAAGAAGCCTTTTCCTTAAGCTGGCAAACCTTAAAAGCCTTAGGTCAAATTATCGTAGGGGCTAAATCGGCGGATGGATTAGGTGGGCCCCTTCGTATCGCCCAAATGTCCGGAGAAATAGCTCAATCCGGTTTTATTGCCCTTTTCTGGTTTATGGCGCTTTTGTCTGTTAACTTGGGTCTCATTAACCTTTTTCCTGTTCCCATGTTGGACGGAGGCCATTTATTATTTTATTTTATTGAAGCAGTGCGTGGGAAACCCCTCTCTGAAAAGGCCCAGGAGTGGGGATTCCGCCTAGGTTTTGGTTTGATTATAGGTCTTATGATACTCGCGACTTGGAATGATATAATTCATATTTTCTTTAAATAACAAGGGGTTTTCGGTGTTTAGATGTTCTCTCTTTTTATCAGTTGTTTTGGGAGCAAGTTTGTTTGCAACGTTTGTATGGGCCCAGATAAATATTAGTTCGATCGATATAGAAGGGAATCGGCGTGTTGAGACGCCTACCATCATGAGCTACCTCGATATCAAGCCGGGCCAGGTTGTAAGTGAAGACAAAATTGAAGAAATTCTCAAAAACCTTTTTGCAACGGGGCTTTTTGCTGATGTCGTGATTGAACAACATGGAGATCGTTTACTTATCAAGGTTGTTGAGAACAAAATCATCAACCGTATAGCTTTTGAAGGTAACGAGAGACTTAAAGACGACATCTTACTCCCTGAGATAGGATTAAAGCCGCGTGAAGTTTATACCCCAGCAAAGGTTCAAGAGGCAGCCCAAAAAATTCGTGATATGTATCGTCTGAGTGGTCGATATGGAGCAAAGGTTGAGCCGAAAATTGTGGAGCGAGAGCAAAATCGAGTTGATCTTATTTTTGAGATTAATGAGGGAAGCTTAACGCGTATTAATAAAATCATTTTCGTTGGTAATCATCGGTTTAGTTTATCTCGGCTTAAGTCTGTCATTTTAACCAGGGAATCTCGCTGGTATCGATTTTTTAGCTCTGATGATACTTACGATCCCGATCGACTTGCTTATGACAAAGAACTTTTGCGTAGGTACTATCACCATCACGGATATGCTGATTTTAAAGTAGATTCAGTTGTGGCGGAACTCGATCCGGATGCTCAAGAATTTTACATCACTTACACCCTTGATGAAGGCGCCAAATATTGCTTTGGAGAAGTTAAATTAACAATTAACTTACCAAAGTTAAAACCGGACGGTCTGAAAGAACTGATTACTTTGGAAAAAGGGGAAGACTTTGACAGCAAAGAGATCGAAAGAGTTGTTGATAAACTGAATATGGCTATTGGAGAGAGGGGATTTGCCTTTGTGGAAATCGAACCCAAACTTAAGCGGCATCCTGAAACACTAACAATCGATGTTGATTTTGTGGTCAAAGAAGGCCGATCTGTCTACATCAATCGTATTGATATCGTTGGAAATGACCGAACAGATGATGATGTTATTCGTCGAGAAATTCGCCTATGTGAGGGGGATCCCTATAACAGCGTATTAATTAAACGATCAGAACAGCGAATTGAAAATTTGGATTTTTTTAAAAAGGTTGAAATTAAACGAGAAGAAACAGCAGCTCCTGATAAAATCGACCTAAAAGTTGAAGTTGAGGACAAGCCCACAGGATCTTTTCAATTTTCTGCAGGGTATTCGACAACGGATGGTCCTCTAGGAAGCGTTACAATGAACGAGCGAAATCTGATGGGGAGAGGGTACGATCTTTATTCAAGTGCTATGGTCTCTAAAAGGGCTATGGATTTTCATACAGGCGTTACAGATCCTTATTTTCTTGGAAAACCACTGGTGGGAGGGATAGATTTATTTCATTCCTCTCGTAAATATAACACAAAAAGTCAGGACCAGACGGGTTATCGCCAGATGAAGACGGGAGGAACCTTCTCCTTAGGGTATGATCTGACTGAATATTTAGGGCAATCTTTCAGCTACACAGTACGCCGAGATTTCATTGATGATATCAGAAAAAAAGCTTCTCCCTTTTTGCGTGCGCAACGAGGAACGTGGTTTGTATCTTCCGTGGGACACGGCTTATTTTATGATAAAAGAGATAGTAGTATTGATCCCACTCAAGGTTACTTTGCGGGGCTTACAAATGAAATTGCAGGCCTTGGAGGGAATGTTCGGTTTTTCAAGAACAGCGTGAAGGCTGGCTTTTACGTTCCTTTTGATGAAGAGCACAAGTGGGTCCTGGGTACAAAAGGTGCTGGAGGGGCCATGACCGCCATCGGAAGTAAGAAAACCCGTGTTGTCGACCGTTTTGAACTAGGTGGGGACACTTTCCGAGGTTTCACAGATTCAGGTATTGGACCTCGCGATATCCATACGAAAGATGCGTTGGGCGGTCTCCTCTTTTACAAAGGGACTGTCGAGCTTGCTGTTCCCTTAGGCCTTCCGGACGAACTTGGAATTCGAGGGAGTATTTTTACTGACTTTGGAAGCGTATGGCATTCAAGTAATAAGTCTCGTCCACCAGATATAATCCGTAGCAATAACATGAGATTTCGAGCCAGTGCTGGTTTAGGAGTTACCTGGCGATCACCCTTCGGTCCCATTGGGGTGACCTTCGCAAAACCCTATGTGTATATAAAGCATGTTGATCGCAAGGAACTCTTCAGGCTCAACTTTGGAACAACTTTTTAAAGAGACAACGTAGGGTTTTATAGGACAACTCTACTATAAGGTTAGCTTTGAAAGATCATTTGTATATGCTGCAGTGTAAGTGTTTTCATTTTTAGATCCTCGGCCAAGAAATTGCTAATGTTTTCCTTTGGAAAACAAAGCATTTCTTGCCAAGGATGACACGTCGTGTAATTCGCCTCTGGTGTCATCCTTGGCAAGAAAAGGTTGATTTTTCGAAGAAAAAACTTACCTTTTCTTGGCCGAGGATCTAAAGATAGTTCTATCACGACATAGTCCTATCACGACCTTTTCACACTGCGTCATATATAAAACATGTTGACCATAGAAAGATATTTAGGTTTAACTTGGGAAAACTTTTTTAAGGAGAACAAAATGAAGAAAACTTTATTACTATCTTTCTTGGCTTCTGCAGTAGCGATGGCTTCTGCAAAAGCTGAAACTCTACCCTCACCAATCATTGGTGTTGTGGAACAAGCGACATTGGACAACTCGGCAGCTTTTAAGTCCATTATTGACCAAATAGAAAAGAAGCGAGCTGAAGTTCAAAAAGAAATGACAACTATCGAAAATGATCTTAAAGCTCAAGATAAACAACTTACTGAAGAGCAGAAAAAACTTTCTGAAAAAGACTTTGCGGTAAAGCGAGCAGCCTTTGAAAAGCGTGTGCATGATGCCCAGGAAAAGATCGAAATCAGAAGAGCTCAAATGGAACTTGCTGTTGAAGAAGCTAAAAAGAAAGTGTATGAGGCGTTCTTAAAAGTTGCTGAGGAAGTGAAAAAAGAGACCGGGGCGACTCTCCTTATGTACAAAGAAACAATTATTACAGCAGACAAAAGTGTTGATTTGACCAATCAAGTCAAGACAAAACTTGATCAAGCTTTGCCAACTGTTACTGTCGTTTATAAATCCGAAGCGGAAGTTAAAAAACAACTGATGCAACAACAGCCACAGCAGTAAAGAGTGTTTAGAAATTAGGAATTAGAAATTAGAAAAAATTTTTTTATGGGAAGATTTCTGTATAAATTTTTGATACTAATAACTAACAACTAACAACTAATAACTAATGACAAAAAAATGACTGACATACGGTTTTACAAGAAAAAAGGGCCTTTCACATTGGCTGAACTTGCAGCTTTTGGCCAATGTGAGGTAGGGCGTGGCGACCCTACATTGTTAATCACAGATGTAGCCCCCTTGGATGGAGCGGAAACTTTCTGTATTAGTCATTTTAGTAATGCAAAATATGTTGATACCTTAATACACACGAAGGCCTCAGCATGTGTTCTTGGGGCGCAGATGGTAGAAAAAGCTCCAAGTCATTTAGCTCTTTTAATTGCAAAATTTCCTTATCGTTCCTATGCTCTTATTGCTAATGCTTTCTACCCCAAAGAAAAAAAAGAGGGAGAAATTGCGCCCACCGCCGTTATCCATCCTACGGCAAAGCTTGGAAAGGGCGTTGTTATTGGCCCCATGGCAGTTATAGGAGCTCGTGTAGAGTTAGGAGATTATGTTGAAGTTGGTCCTCTTTCTGTGATTGGGGAGGGTGTTGTGGTTGAAGAGAACACCGTCATTGGAGATCATGTTTCTCTTTCACATGCTCTTGTTGGCAAGTATGTTCATATTAAACCTGGGGCACGGGTCGGTCAAAGTGGCTTTGGTTTTTTCATGGATTCGGGCGATATGGGTGGGCATGTTCCTGTTCCCCAATTGGGGCGGGTTATTATTCACGATTATGTTGAAATTGGAGCCAACACCACTGTTGATCGAGGAAGTGGGGCGGATACAGTCATTGGTCTTGGCACACGCATTGACAACTTAGTTCAAGTGGCCCATAACGTCCATTTTGGAAAGGGATGTGTGATGGTAGCTCAATCAGGTATTGCGGGAAGTACAAAATTTGGGGATTATGTTGCAGCCGGAGGGCAGGCAGGATTTGCGGATCACCTGAAAATTGGTACAGGAGCCCGAATTGGTGCACAATGTGGGATTATGCGCAACGTGGAGCCGCGGGAAGTTTTGGCAGGAAGTCCTGCAATGCCTTTAAAAGAACATTACCGTCAGGTCGCTGTTTTGAAAAGGTTAGCTGAAGAAAATCGGAAAAAGGTCAATTGAGGTAAACAATTATGTCCGTAGCACATACTCAAACAGAACTCATGGAAAACAATAACCCATCTGAAATTAGCTTGGATCAAATTATGCGTCTTTTACCTCATAGGCCGCCGATGCTTATGGTGGAACGGCTTATTAACGTGATTTCAGGAGAAAGTGCAGTTGGAATTAAGACAATCTCTGATGAAGAATGGTACTTTCAAGGCCATTTTCCCCAAAAGCCGGTTATGCCAGGTGTTATGATTATTGAAGCCTTGGCGCAAACAGCCGCAACCCTTGCTATGCATTCCATAAATCTGTACGACAAAGAACATCTTGTTTACTTTATGGGCATTGATGAAGCTCGATTTCGTAAGATGGTTCTCCCTGGGAGTATTCTGCACCTTGAGGTGACAAGAACTCATCGACGGGGTAACGTGTGGCGATTCAAAGGAGTTGCCAAGGTCAACGGAGAAATTGTCGCTGAAGCTATCAAAACAGCTATGATTTCGGATAAATAACTTTTTGAGAAAGTAGTTAATCATGCCTATTCAAATTCACCCTACGGCGATTGTAGCTGAAGGGGCAATGCTTGCCGAAGGTGTTTCTATTGGTGCTTATAGCCTTATAGGTCCACATGTCATTTTAAAAGAAAATGTTAAGATTCATTCTCATGTTGTGATCGAGGAATATACAACTATTGGTGCTCGAACAGAAGTTTTTCCCTTTGCAGCTCTTGGGTTTGCTCCTCAAAATATTCATTATAAACAAGAACCTTCAACTCTCGAAATTGGTGAAGCTTGTACAATTCGAGAGCATGTCACCATACACCCTGGTACGAAAGAAGGGGGTATGAAAACAATACTGGGTCGTAACTGTTATATTATGATTGGAGCTCATATTGGGCATGATTGCCTTATTGGCAATTTTGTGACAATGGCAAATAACGCAACTCTTGGAGGCCATGTAACAGTTGGAGATCACGTCTTTATTGGTGGACTTGCTGCTATTCATCAACGTGTTCGGATCGGAGCTTCGGCTATGATTTCTGGGACGGCGGGTGTGAATGAAGATGTGATTCCTTTTGGAACCGTTATGGCCATGAGAGGAAAACTTGGAGGCTTAAATATTATCGGGATGAAGCGGCGGGGCTTTGAGCGGCAAGATATGCATAATCTTCGCAATGCTTATAAACTTTTGGCAAAAGATCAGGCGGGAACCTTTGAAGAGCGTCTTCAGAAAATAAAATCGATGTATGGGACTTGTCAGCCAGTTGAAGACCTTTTAGCCTTCATTGCAGAAGCACCTGAAAGACCCTTGTGTTTACCGACAGAAACTTGGGAATTTGAGATGGAAGAGGCTGAGGAGGGCTTACGCATTGTTGCCTAAACCAACTCCAATAGCCCTATTTGCAGGGAGAGGAGACCTCCCTCGCTCTCTTATCAATGTTTTTCAGAGTCAAAAAAGACCATTTATTGTAATGGCTTTTAGAGGCCAAACAGAAGAAAAGCTCGTTGAGGGTATTCCTCATATCTGGCTTTATTTTGGCGAAGTTGGAAAAGCCATACGGTATATGGAAGAAAATCATATTCGAGAGATTGTTATGGCTGGGGCTATTTCTCGGCCTGCCATGAGCGAAGTTCGCCCTGATTGGGAAGGAATAAAGTGGCTCACAAAAATTGGTCCTCATGCTTTGGGGGATGATAATCTTTTGAAACGTGTGATTAAGATGATTGAAGAACGTGGTTACCAAGTTGTGGGACCAGATGATATCTTGGTTGATCTTTTGGCACCAGAAGGAATTCTCACCCCCCTTGAACCTGATAATCAGGCTTGGTGTGACATTGGGAGGGGAGTTGAAGTCCTTTCAGCTTTAAGCCCGGCGGATGTCGGGCAAGCTGTTGTCGTTCAGGAAGGACTCGTCCTTGGCATTGAAGCCATTGAGGGGACAGATGCCTTGATTGCGCGTGCAGGAGCCTTGCAACGTTCGGGTTTGGGAGGAATTTTAATTAAGATAGCTAAGCGCCAGCAAGAGCAGCGGGTCGATCTTCCTGTTATTGGAGAGGAAACGGTTCGTAAGGCAGCGAAAGCTGGGCTGAGAGGAATTGCCGTAGAAGCAGGTCGGACTCTCACTTTAAATCGTGAAGAAATGTTAAAGTTGGCGAATGAGAAAAGTTTGTTTGTTCTTGGGCTAGCGAGCGCCCGATGTCACGTATCCCTTTAATATTCTTGGTTGCAGGGGAAGCTTCTGGTGATCGGCTAGGGGCTGATCTTATGGTTTCATTGAACAGAATCCAAGATGTTCGGTTTGCGGGTATTGGTGGGGAAGCCATGGCTGCTCAGGGTCTTCAGAGTTTATTTCCAATGCAAGACCTTTCCGTTATTGGGGTTTGGGGAATATTGCGTAATTTCTTTCATCTCTGGGGACGTTTAGGCTTTACAGTTAAAACCATTAAAACCCTAAAGCCAGACGTGGTTATCACTATTGATGCACCAGAGTTTAGTTTTCGCGTGATGAAGCGTCTTCACAAGTTAGCTCAGAGACCACGGCTTATTCATTATGTAGCTCCCACCGTATGGGCATGGCGGCCGGGGCGAGCCTACATGATATCCCAGTTTTTAGATCAGCTCTTATGTCTTTATCCCTTTGAGCCTCCTTATTTCGAAAAGCATGGCCTTAAAACAACTTTTGTGGGGCATCCTGTAGCAGCTTCCCTACCCGTCATTGCGAGCGGAGCGGAGCAATCTAGGAAAACGATAAACAAACGAGATCCAAATCTGCTGTGTGTTCTTCCCGGAAGTCGGCGCTCTGAGGTGGAAACGCTATTGCCTATTTTTAAGCAAACCGTTGAGTTTTTAAAAAAGGATATTCCTGAATTGAAGGTTGTCATTCCAACCGTGCCTTCAGTGGAATTATTGGTTCGTCAGGCCGTTCGGGATTGGTCCATTGATGTTGAAATTGTTCTGGGAGAGAAGGCAAGAGATACAGCTTTTCAAAAGGCCTCTGCGGCTTTAGCTGCTTCTGGAACGGTCGCCTTGCAACTATCAGCAGCGGGCCTCCCCTTCATCATTGCTTATAAATTAAATAAAATAAATGAATGGATCGCAAAAGCTCTTATTAAGACACCATGGGCCTGCATGGTTAATATTTTATTGGCATTTCAAAAGCTTGGTCCAAATTTTGTTTTAACGCGCCAAGCTAAACACTTAGTTCCAAGACCTTGGATACCTGAGTTCATTCAAGAAGAATGTACACCAGAAAGATTAGCTCCAGCTCTTCTTACCCTTTTAAAGGACGAATCCGTAAGGACGCGTCAGGTTGCAGGAATGAAAGAAGCCATCTCCCTTCTCAGAGCTCCTCCTGATACTGCAGCAAAGATTGTGTTGGGGAAAATTGCTTAGTAAAAATTTGTAAGTAGAGGCATTACTCATGTTCGAGAATTTATATTTTAAAAATACGTTAAGATTTGTAGTGCTGGTTATCCTGTTTACCATCATAGGAGTCATGAAGGGGAGGGCAATGGATCAAGTAGAGGTTGATGATCCTGATAAACTATACCTACACAACGCTCTGTTTTTTTATAAAAATTCGATCGAGCTAGGAGAAGACGCAGAAGGTAAGTCCCTCGGCCAAAGTCAGTATTATATCGGCTTAGAGCATCTTAAAGAAAATGTTGAGAGAGCTTTGGAATGGTTCCAGAAAGCAGCCGATCACGGCAACACTGAAGCCGAAAATCTATTGAAGTTGTTAAAGAAGGTAAAAAATTAATATTAGAATCATAAACTGTTAAAAAAGGAGAATATAAAAGTGCTTAAAACTATATTATTTAAATATAACCTAAGATTTTCATTCGTCATTATGTTGGTCTCTATGATAGGAGGTCGAGATGTGCGGTCGATGGAAGATGAAGTTGGGGAAGAAAGTCAAGCACGTCCTGGACGTAAAACTGAGGAAGAATGGCTTCATGATTCCGCTAAGCTATTTTCATCAAATTTTATTGCAAGTAAAAAAGGATAATAATAGCTGACCAGCTCTTATAATTTTTAAAAAAGGGAGGATAGAAAATGATTAAAAATATTTTTTTTAAGAAGGGGTTAAAAGTTGCTTCAATCATGATTCTGGTTTCTATGATAGGACTCCAGGAAGGATGGACTATGGAAGAAGGTGATTCCAGACCAGGGAAAAAAATAGGGCATAAAAAAAAGACGAATAAAGAATGGCTTGATGATGCCAACAGAAAGCTCTCCGATATCCAATTTTGGCTGGGCATGAAGAAGATTGAAAGAGGATACTATGTAGAAGCTCATTGGTGGTTAGAACAAGCCGCTAAGTATGGGCATCTGAGGGCTCAATATAATGTTGGCATACTGTATCAAAATGGTTGGGGGGTTTCAGAAAGTCAGACTAACGCTTTAAACTGGTTTAAAAGCGCCAAAAAGGGTGGGCATCCTAAAGCACGGATGGGAGTTGCCAATGCCTATTATAATATGGGAATTGAATGCTATAAAAGCTGGCTTAGATGTTATAAAGGCGAAAATACTGCTGAGGTCTTAGAGTATTTTCAAAAAGCCTTAGATTGTTTTGAGCGAGCTAAAAAGAATGGCGATCAACAAGCTCAAGAAAAAATTGATGTACTATTAGGAATCAAAGTCAGAAAACCAATTGGCTCCAGCTTTCCTAAAACTTCTTAAACACAAAAAGGTCAGAGCACACCAGGTTGCTTCGATGGCAGAGGCGGTTACACTTTTAAAAGCTCCTCCTGATGCAACCGAAAAGTTTGTGTTGAAGTGGATTAAAAGTCTACAAAAAAACTATAATTTTTGAGCGATATTTTTAATGAAATCAGGCTGTTGCGTTACATTTGTTTTAAGATAAGCTCGCATTATAGAGAATTTTTTGATGGGATCCACCTTTTGATCTGTCAAGGCCCAGAGAAGGTCATCAAAAAGGTTCAAATTAAACATTGGAACAGATAAAATTAATTGAAGAAGAGACTCTCTATCATGACTTTCAATGCCCTCAAAAGCTGCGTTGAGGATAGATATGGTCTCTTTTTCCTTATCATTGGGAACACGAGACAGAAACAGAGATCTTAGGTATGTTTCTCTATGGGAAACTTCTTCATAAGAAGGAAGGAAAAATTTGTTAAAAAATTTTTCAAGTGGTCTTTTAGCAAAATTTTGACGGTGGATTGAGCCAATTTTAAAAAAAACTTTTATGATTAAGCATTTGTAAAAGGTGCCGACTCCGCATAGTTGATTCACGAGCAGAGTAAAATTTTTTAACTCTGTTCCTATATGTGCCGATGCTATTTTAGTTACTTCCTCGCGCTCCTTCTTCCTCATATCTTGAACAGCAGTATTCAAGTGGTGTACAGCCTTTAACTCATGATCCTGCGGAACTCGAGAAAGATATAAAAATCTGTACAGGATTTCTTTAGGCGAAACTTTTTGAAAAGGGGGAGAAAATTTTTCGAAGTCCTCAACAAATGTCTTTCTTTTTGAATAAGGCACCATTGATGCAGCATAAATAATTTGGCTATCAATTCTTCCAGTGCCTACGTTTTTGCGGATACCTTTTAACCGTTCAACAAATTTAACAAAGTCGTGTATCTCCTTTTCAAAATTGGGGTTTAATTCGTTCTTTTCCTCGGGAGTCATTAAAAATCCATTAAGGGTATTAAGAATATCGCTTATATCCCTTCCATCCATTTCTGGAGTGATAAGGGGAAGAGTTTTGACTACAATTCTCCCTCTCGTTGTGATAACCTTATCTTCATCTTCAATATTCGAGGCTTTTAGAGCCCTTTCTCTGGGGATAGAAAAAAGCGTTTCAATGAGCTGACCTTTACCAAGCATATCTATTCTATCTCCTACCAAAAGTTTGGTATTCGTTATAATATAGCGTAGTTCCTGGAAAGGAATTCGACATAAGACTTCCAACAAATCAACAGAGTCCCTAATTTTGGTGGAAAAATTCTCATCCATTTCAGATGCAGATAAATCTTTTAAAGGAGAGAGATCTATAAAGTATTCAAGTATCTGTTGAAAATCAAATTCTGTCATTTCATGTACATGTTTAAGTATATTTTTGTCCATTTCCAAAAGAAAGTGAATTAAGTATGATTCATGAATGGCTTCTGGAATATGTTTAAGAAATAATACCCTGAATGGTTTTGGAACTCTAGAGAGCTGAAAAGAAGTGATTAATCTAAGAGCCTTATCCTCTATTTCTGACTTTGTCTTGTTAGAAGAGGGAATGGCTTGACTTGCGTTAATTAAGATATCCCACTTACAGAGAGGGATTTTAGAAAAAACCTTCAATAAAAGAACGCGGTCGTTTAAATCTTGTGCGGTAAAATTTCGAAAAGTGGCCGACTCTGATTTGTTTTTTGAGACGGGCCAGCAAGGGGAGGGGCAGAAGGAGGAGAAAAAAAAGGCCAATTTTTTTCTGAAATATGAGTAAGGATATTAAGGAGGAGGCAAAAGTCAAAGCCCTCTATTTTTGTAAAATTAAAAGATCGCACAGTGGAGTCTTCAAGAGGAATATTCGGCCCAAAAAAATAAGACTTCGCGATGCAAAAAATAGAAGCCCTTTCCTCCTCTTTAGGGATACGAGCTAAAGTATGTGAAATGAGAGCGCGGTCCCATGAACTTGCTCCATGAATTTCCTCTGCAGTGAAAGTGGCCATGACGTTTTTAAGTAAAAAGTATTCGATTGAGACTACTTGCTTTTCTTTTACGTTTTCTTTTTCTGGTTGTTTTTTCTGGAAGGGCTCAATGCTTATATGAGGTTCCGTTTTTTCTCCAGATATTTTTGAAGAAAACTTTATTTCTCTTGAGTCCCTTCGAAGATCCCCATCCGCTTCAATCCTTAGTAATTCTTTTGGCCATAAGCTTGGTCGCGAGTTCTTAGAATTCGATGCACCTCTACTTTCCTCAAGTTCCATGGCTTGGCAAGAAAAAGATACTTGAGGACCTGCACAGAGGAGGAAGAAAAGAGCTTTTATGGCTTGATTCATTCTGCGAACCTTCCAGAGAATTTTTAAGACATCTTAAGCCTTAAGATAATCTTATCAGTTCTAAAATTGCAATTAGATGTTTGCAATATAAATAAATTACGCAAGATATATAAAATTAATAATAAAAATCTATTGCTAATTACATTATGAAATTGTATTTGTCTCAGTTTTAAGAATAAGTTCCCTTGTAAAGAATCTATTCATAAGATGTAGTATGTCGCTCTGCACGTACCAGCTCCTCCAAATCCTTCAAATTAGATGATGGAAAAGTTAAAGCTTTTTCAAGAATAGATTCACGACCATGACTTTCTATGCCTTTAAAGGTGTCGTTAAGGATAGATATAACCTCTTCTTCCTTATCTTCGGGGATACGAGAAAGAAACAGAGATCTTAGGTATATTTCCGTAGGAGAAACTTCATCAAAAGGAGGAATAAAGGATTTATTAAAAAATTTTTCAAATGGTCTTTCAGCAAATTTTTTACGCTGAATTGACCCAATTTCAGAAAAGACGTCTATGATTAAGGGTCTGTAAAAGCGGGGAAAACTTTGCTCCTCGAGCCTACTCACGAGCAGAGTAAAATTTTTCAACTCTGTTCCAACAAGAACGGAGGCTATTTTAGTTACTTTTAAGCGCTCTTTCTCCGACATACCTTGAACAGCTTTGTTTAAAAGAGCTACAGCATTTGACTCATGACCCGGCGGTACTCGAGAAAGATATAAAAATCTATGGAAGATTTCTTCAAGTGAAACCCTTTGAAAAGGAGGAGAAAATTTATTAAAGTGTTCTGAAAAATTCTTTCTTTTTTCATAAGGCATTATTGAAGCAGCGTAAATGATTTGGCTATCAACTTTGCCATCTGTGATGTTTTCACGAATTTGTTTTAACTCAGTCTTAACAAATTCAGTAAAGCCTATTATCCGAAACTCGCTCTCGGGATTAAACTCATCCTGTTCCTCATGAGTAATTAAAAATCCATCAAGAGCATTAATAACTTTGCTAATATCCGTTCCATCCATGTAGGGAGTGATAAGAGACAAAGCTTGATTTGCAATTAGGCTTGTCATTTGGCCAAATGGAGTGTTATCATCAATTTCTGAAGGTTCTACTTTCATTCTTTCGGGGATAAAAGAAAGTGTTTGAATGATATCTCCTCTGTGAGGCATATTCTTTCTATTCTCTATCAAATGTTTGGCATTTCTTAATACACAGCCTAGTCCTTTGAAAGGAATTCGGCATAAGACTTCAATCAAAGCAAAAGATTCCCTTGCCGTTGATTCAGGAGAAAAAGGGGAAAGATTTGAAAAGTCTTCAAGTATCTTCTGAAAATCGGAGGATGAAATTTCATCTATATTTTTAAATATATTTTCATCCAATTCCAAACAATAATGAAGTGAATAGGATTCAGGAATGGCCTTAGTAATATATTCAAAAAATAAGTTCCTGAATGATCTCGGTATTTTAGAAAGTCGATAAGTAAATATTAGGTTAAGAGCGGTATCTCTTACTTGTGCTCCAGTATCTGGAAAGAATTTATTTTTTTGAACGAAAGCAACAAGAGTATTCCATTCTACTGGAGGAATTTTATAAAAGACCTCCAGAAGATGCAAACGATTGGACCTCTCCTCAGGTGTAAGGGGCTGTAATGGAGCGACAGAAAAAAAGTCTTCGTTTTCTTTCGAGAGATGGGAAATAACATGAAGAAGGAAAGCAAAGTCAAAACCATCCATTTCTGCTAAAAGGAAAGATTGCGCCTTAACGAAGACAGAAGATCTTTTCTCCTCTGGAGTGATGCTGGTTAATCTTCGCATAACATAAGCTCTATGATACGGGTTTATAAGCGTTTTTTCATCGTCGAAGAACTTTATAATATCCTCTATACTATATGTAATGGAGGTATCGAAGAGGGCAGGGGGAGCGCTGCGCGGGAGGGTTGATGGGCTACTTTCGTTTTTTTTGGGTTCCCTTCCTACATCAGGGCTTTTTCTACTTTCGGGGTAGACAGTTTTTTTAGACTCCTTTCCTCCTACAGTGCTGCCTCTTTTTCGGGCAGTTGGTTTGACAGGAAAAGATGAGGGCTCAAGATAACGTTTAAGATTATGTAAAGAACGACTCCAAGAGAAATTATGAGGTTGTAATTCTTCATCTTCTTCTTTTTTTTCCATGCTTTGACAAGAAAAAGATAGTTGAGGACCAACGCAGAGAAGGAAGAAAAGAATTTTTATGGCTTGATTCATCTTACGATCCTTCCAAAGAATTTTTATAAGAAAATCCTTAGATTTTAAGATAATCTTGTATAAATTCTATAATTGCAATTAGATATCTGCAATATAAATAAATTATACAAGAACCATGCAATTGAAATAAAACGAAATGTGTATTCTGAAAGCGAATAAGGCCCGATGCATAGACTCATGGCCATTCGGATGCTCAAAGAGCTGTTGAGAGTATTTAAAAAAACTGAAATGATAGCACACAGCGTGTCATCCTTGCCCCTGCCTATCCTTATAGGAAAAACTGTTTCTAATTACATAAGCGGGGGTTTGTTTCCAAAGGAAAACATTTAGCATCTCTTGGTCGAGGATCCAAACAATCAAAAAACTTGCGCTCTTCGTTAATTTTTAAACTCCCCACTTTAAAAAAACTATGTATATTACCGCGTGCATTATTTTGGATTGACCAATGGATTCGAACGTTTTTCGAATCCAAATAGAAATATATTTGTTAATTTCTGATGTGTTGTTAATGGTTATTAAGGAGAATATTAAGTGTTTAGTTGGTTGTTTTTTAAAAATAGGTTTGTGTATGCGTTAATTGTTATGTTGACATCAATGGTAGAGACTGGGGGTGTATGGGCTATGGAAGAAGAAAGCTTTGATGTCCAGCCTTGCTCTTCTGTTATTCATCCGATGGAAGTTGATTTTGAGGATGATCCTCAAGCTCTGCTTGGACGTGGTAAAGACTTTCTTAACCAAGGCGAGTCTAAAGAAGCTTATGCATGTTTTGAAAATGCGAGTAAGCGGGGAGTATTTCTAGCGACGTGTTATTGTGCAGCCATGTGCGATACAGGTAAAGGAGTTCCGGAAGATAAGCCGAAAGCTATGGAATTGCTTACGAAAGCTTATTCTCAAGGTGGACCCAACCTCTTATACTCTATGGGTATAGAATGTTGTGAGGCTCAAAACTCACTTGCAGCTTTGGAATGGTTTAAGAGAGCTAAAATTAAGCACCACCCAGAAGCTCATCAACGTATGGGCGAAATATTTTATGAAAGAGGTTTTGGATTTTTTTTGATTAAGAAGTACAAAGAAGCTTTAAAACAGTTTCAGAAGGCAAAAAAAAATGGAAGTTTAGTGCGAGATTTAATACTTGCCGAAACGCGATTTTGGGTTGGCTATGAATACCTTTTGGAAAAAGATTATGTTAATGCTTACCGTTTCTACAAAGAGGCAGCAGTTCTAGGCCATCCAGAAGCTCAATTTTATCTCGCTATTAAGCATTATGAAAAACAAAAATATTCTAAATTTTTAAAATGGTGTAGGGAAGCTGCTGAAAATGACCAAATTGATGCTCAGTATCATCTTGGTATAAGCTATCTTGGATTATTAGATCTTGGTGGGAGCCTTCCTTTTGATGAAACTGAGGCCTTAGAATGGTTAAGGTGCGCTAAAAAGAAGAAACATCCCGAGGCTACTAAATATGTTGCTGAAGTGAGATACAACATTGGTGTTGGGTTTAATATGAACCAAGATTACGGTAAAGCTTTTGAGTACTTTCAGAAAGCTGCTTATGCAGGACATTCTAAAGCTCAATTTAATCTTGGGGTTATGTACAGAAGGGGTGAAGGGGTTCCTAAAAGTGATGTCGATGCATTGAAATGGTTTGTGTATGCTGCTGCACAAGGTCACGTTAGAGCTCTTGAAGCTGTCAGTGATTATACAAGGGAGATGTGATCACCATAGATCCCGCCTAAGGGATTTTTTGGTAGGGCAGAACATATAACCCCCTCCTCAAACAGAATTGACTATGCTAGGGTCTCTCCATAATAAATTCTTAGCCAAGAGAGTGGTATGAAGCTAGCCGTCTTGAAAGAACGAAGGCCCTATGAAACGAGGGTTGCCGCAACGCCTGAATCAGTCAAGAAGCTGATCGCTTTGGGATTTCAGGTTGCTGTGGAAAAAGGCGCAGGCGAAAAATCCTACTTTCCAGACGACGCTTATGAAACTGCGGGGGCCAAGATTGCTTCCACGCCTCAAAAAACCGTTGAGGGAGCTCAGGTTGTTTTAAAGGTCCAGCCCCCCATGACGAAAGCCGATGGTGGAGAAGATGAAGCCAAGCTTTTACCAGAAGGTGCTCTGTTGTTAGGAATTCTCCAGTCCCATACCAAACCCAAACTTCTTGAGGATTATAATAAGCACAAAATTACAGCTTTTGCTCTGGAACTTGTTCCCCGAATTACCAGAGCGCAAGGCATGGATGTTTTGTCTTCACAGAGCAATCTTGCCGGCTATCGGGCGGTGATTGAAGCAGCAAATGCTTTTGAGCGAGCCTTTCCATTGATGATGACGGCGGCTGGGACCATTGCTCCCGCGCGGGTTCTGATTTTAGGAGCTGGTGTTGCGGGTCTTCAGGCCGTTGCAACAGCCAAGAGGCTTGGGGCGATTGTAAGTGTCTTTGATGTGCGTGCAGCTGCAAAAGAGCAAGTGGAAAGCCTCGGGGGAACCTTTGTAGAAGTTGAATCCCAGGAAACGGGAGAAGCCGCGGGTGGATACGCGAAAGAAATGAGTGCGGATTATAAGGCCCGTCAAGCAGCTAAGATTAAAGAAGTGCTCGCAAAATCCGATATTGCCATCACAACAGCACTGATTCCTGGAAAGCCAGCCCCTCGTCTGATTACGGCAGATATGGTTAAAGGAATGAAGCCTGGTTCGGTCATTATTGATCTTGCTGTTGAATCGGGTGGAAATTGTGAGGGAAGCGTTTTTGGCGAAGTGGTTGAAAAGAATGGAGTTAAGATTGTTGGATATGCCAACATGCCTGGTCGAATTCCAACCGATGCCAGTGCAGTTTATGCGCGGAACCTTTTGAATCTATTAACCCTGTGTGTGGATCAGGACTCAAAATCCCTTAAAATCAACTGGGATGATGAAATTATTCAAGCCATTGCCCTTACCCGAGATGGGAAAACGTTGCACCCTCAGAAAGGAGGGGCTTAATAATGGCGTCATTCCGGGATTTAGAAACCCAATCCGAGGCCCAAAGGCCAGGATTAGGGTTTCTTAATACCCGGAACCTTGGGAAACGTTTATCTAATTGCAAATGCCTCTCTAGGTTCCGGATATTAAGCATGCCCCCGCGAAGGCGGGGGACCAGGAATAATATAATTTTGTCTCTGGTTCCCCACTTTCGTGGGGACAAGCCTAAATTCCGGAATGACGTGTTTGTTTTGTAAAAAAGGAGCTAACTGATGGAATCAATCTCTCCCTTTGTCTTTGGCCTTACGGTCTTTATTCTTGCCGTTTTTGTTGGTTATTACGTCGTATGGAAAGTGACACCTGCTCTTCATTCGCCATTGATGTCGGTGACGAATGCGATCTCAAGTGTAATCATTGTTGGTGCGGTGCTTGCAGCAGGGACAGCCCAAGATCTGCTGACTCAACTCTTTGGTTTTGGGGCGGTTGTTATGGCTTCGGTCAATATTTTTGGGGGGTTTGTGGTCACACGCCGCATGCTCGGAATGTTCAATAAAAAGAAATAGGATATTTTGTCGTGAGTGCAAACCTTTCAGCCTTAGCCTACCTCATTTCCTCAGTATGCTTTATCTTGGCACTACAAGGACTTTCGTCGGCCAAAACGTCTCAGCGAGGGTTGACCCTCGGCATTATTGGCATGATCCTTGCGGTAGGAACGACGTTGGCATCCCCAATTGTTTCGAGTTATGGGTGGATCATCACCGGTATCATCGTCGGGGGTATTATTGGGTCATTCATAGCTCAGAAAATTCAGCTGACCGCTTTGCCACAATTGATTGCAGCTTTCCATAGCTTGGTTGGCTTAGCTGCTGTGTGTGTCGCGGGCGCTGCACTCCTTGAACCAGCGTCTTTTAACCTAGGTCAAATTGGTTCTATTTTTCGCGGATCACTGGTTGAAATGGGCCTCGGGGTTGCAATCGGTGCGGTCACCTTTACAGGTTCACTCGTGGCCTTTGCCAAACTCCAAGGTCTTGTCTCGGGAAATCCCCTTATCTTTAAGGGACAGCACCCGTTAAATGCGATTTTGCTCATTGGTCTTGTAATATTAATTGGCCTTTTTGCAATGACTGAGTCTCACAGCCTTTTTTGGGGAATTACATTTATTTCTCTGCTTCTTGGATTTCTGCTGATTCTTCCTATCGGGGGTGCAGATATGCCCGTTGTGATTTCGATGCTGAATTCTTATTCCGGTTGGGCTGCAGCTGGGATTGGGTTCACCCTTGCCAACAGCCTATTGATTGTTACAGGTGCGCTGGTGGGAGCTTCAGGTGCGATTCTGAGCTATATTATGTGCAAGGGAATGAATCGATCCATCATTAACATCATTCTTGGTGGTTTTGGGGGGGAACAAGCTGCAGCATCTCAAGGTAGGGCTGAGCAACGTCCTTATAAAGTGGGAAGCGCGGAAGACGCGGCCTTTATTATGAAAAATGCAAAGTCGGTGATTATTGTTCCCGGCTATGGAATGGCCGTGGCTCAAGCCCAACATGCATTGCGAGAAATGGGTGATATCCTTACCAAAGAGGGTGTTCAGGTACGCTATGCTATTCATCCTGTGGCAGGCCGGATGCCAGGACATATGAATGTTCTCCTCGCTGAAGCCAAAGTGCCCTACGAGAGTGTGCTGGAGCTTGATGAAATTAACCGTGATTTTGGACAGACAGATGTTGCCTTTGTCATTGGAGCGAATGACGTGACGAATCCCTCTGCAAAAACCGATCCAAAAAGCCCCATCTATGGTATGCCAGTCCTCGACGTAGAAAAGGCTAAAACTGTTCTTTTTGTTAAGCGTTCCATGTCTCCTGGCTATGCAGGAGTGGATAACGAACTTTTCTATCAAGACAATACGTTGATGCTTTTTGGGGACGCCAAAAAGATGTGTGAAGAGATTATTAAAGCTCTTGAAGAGTAGGTTAGACCTGGCCCAGAATAAAGACGGCTAGCGCAAGTACACCACAGACAGCAATAACCGGATGAACCAAGGCGAGCCATTTTGGAATTTTCTTTCCTTTGAAATCGATAAAAAACAAGGTAAAACCTCCAGCAGCAGCAATCAGAAATAAAACCAAACTAGCAATTGGGGCGTGGTCGGGATGCTCGAAGACATAATATATCACCATGAGAAGCGCGATAGCGGCAACTCCACCATGGGTATAAACAAAACATTTTGGAGTGGGTTTATTTTGTAAAATTGACGTTAGCACAACGAGGCCAAAGCCTGCTGCGATGAGAAAAAGAATGATAGAAATGATTAGCATAATCAATCTCCCTTTTTTAGTAATTATATAAAATAAAAATTAAAAAAGAGTTAGTTTAACGTGATGTGTGTTAGACACTCCGTTTCAGCAGAATCCCGTAATGAACATAGGCAGAAAAGACTGGGTTGCTTCCCCCCGTTTTCACGGGAGTCGCAAAGACGCTCCCCACCAATCGTTTTTGCGAGGGTACGTAGTACCCGAAGTAATCCAGAAGAACATTATTTGTCCTAAGACTAGGGAAGCACCTCATTCTGCATCTGCTCAAACCTCTCTTTATTCTCTATCGAAAGTTTAACTTTGATGTGAGCTTCTGTTTCATCATCTTCCCGCTTAAGCACTTCTCCATGGGCGTAAAGCCAGGCAATGTTTTTTCCATCTGAAAGGGGAAGGTTAAACCCATAGGCTTTTTCTTTGCTTGAAAAATAGTGGTCTATTTTATCCAAAAGAAAAGCAATCCCTTCACCTCTCAAGGCTGAGATGACACATTGAGGAGGGTGAGTCGCCCTTAAAGCTTGGGTTTTTAGACGTTGGGCTTTACCGTTTTCCAAAAGATCACATTTATTCAGAACCTCAATTCCATGAGCTTCATAGGCTTCTTCAAGGTTTAAATCTTTTAACACTTTGAGAACGTCTCGACTTTGAGCATCTGTTTCAGGATGGGAAATATCCCGTACATGAAGGATAAGGTCTGCTTCAACAACTTCCTCAAGAGTTGCCCGAAAGGCAGCCACCAAAAGGGTTGGGAGGTCTGAGATAAAACCAACGGTATCGGAAAGAATAATTTCGCGTCCAAGGGGTAAACGAACACGCCGCATGGTGGGGTCAAGGGTTGCGAAAAGCATGTGTTCGGCCATCACATTTGCTTGGGTGAGGCGGTTAAAAAGCGTTGATTTTCCGGCATTTGTATACCCAACCAAGGCAACGATGGGGTAGGGGACGCGTTTACGCGCCTTCCTATGGAGAGCACGCGTCCGCTTAACATCTTCAAGTTCTTTTTTAATGCGGATAATTCTTTCATCAATCAGACGGCGATCTAGTTCGAGTTGGGTTTCACCTGGACCTCCGACTGCGCCCAAGCCACCTCTTTGTCGTTCAAGGTGGGTCCACGACCGCACTAAACGACTTCTTTGATAGGTTAAGGCCGCCAGCTCTACCTGAAGGCGACCCTCTGCAGTACGCGCGCGCGCGCCAAAGATCTCTAAAATCAAGCCGGTTCGATCAATAACTTTGCAGTTCCAAGCTTTTTCCAAATTCCGTTGTTGAACTGGGGAGATAGGTGCATCAATGAAAACAAGGGAAACCTCGAGAGCTTTTAAGGGGCCTTTTAAGTCATCGACATGACCCTTACTGATAAAAGTCGCAGGACGAATGATGTGCTGCTTAAAATATTCACTCCCCTTCACATTAAGCTGAATGGCTTCTGCTAACCCCTTTGCTTCTTCAAGGCGAGCTTCAGGATCAATGACCCGATGGGGCCCTTTGATAATATAAGGACATACGATAAAAACGGCCCCAGTTGACTTTCCTCCCGGGGCCGGCAATTCATTGTTGCTCACAGACTTTTATGTTTCTTGTTGTTCCGTTTCTTCTTCCCCTTCTCCTTCAAAAAGTTGGATAGGGTTAATTGGCATCACTGTGGATATTGCGTGTTTATAGACAAGCTGAGAATGATTATCACGACGCAGTAAGACAGAAAAGCTGTCAAACCATGTAACAATCCCCTGAAGCTTAACGCCATTCACCAAGAAAAGGGTCACAGGCGCTTTTGTTTTTCGAAGTTGATTCAAAAAAACGTCTTGCAAGTTATTCTGTTTTTCTATTGCAGGCATGGGTTCACCCCTTTGTTTTTAATTAAGATCTAAACTATGTTAAGCGAGGACATATAGCTTTCAATATTTAAGCCTTCGCTATGTCATGATTTATTAATAACAGGAGTGTCGTTAAAAATTCGTTAGCAACAACATAAAAAATGACATCACTCGGATATTCTATAGGGTTTTTATTAATTGCGCAAGGCCCTGGCAGTCTTTTGCATGGATAATATCTTTTTGTTGGGAGGCTTCACCATGTCCAACAACGACAGGGATGCATCCACTCGCACGGGCACAATGAACATCAACGATGGAATCCCCTACAAACCATACGTCATGACCTGGAGCGACGGGGCTTTCGTGCAGAGCCGCTAAAACGGGAAGGGGGGAAGGTTTGTCTTTTTCTGCATCCCGTGCGCCAATGACTTTATGAAAATGAGGTTTCCAACCAAGATGTTCGACTTCTTTACGTAGATAATGCCCATCTTTGTTGCTGACAACGCCCATAAAAATGTCATGAGCTTTTAATGTTATCAAAAGATCTTCTGCCCCTTGAAGGGTAATAAGTTCAATTAAATGTAATTTTTCAATCGACTCATAAAAAATCCGCTCTCCTTCTTGAAAGTGCTCTCCAAAGAGCTCAGGCGAGGCATCTCGCATGGAATGATGGGGTTGTTGCCAAAAGTCTTCGACCGTAAGTGGGGGAAGTTCCAAAGCACTACGGGCGAAGTTTAAGCTGTCGTAAGCCACACGCCATGTGTCGACAAGGGTGTTATCCCAATCAAATAAAATGGCTTTTGGTAATTTACGTGGATATGCTTCTGGAATCATTCTGAAATCCTTAATCTTCAGTAACAAGGCAACTCTGGAGTATAACCTTTTGAGTACCTTTATCAGATCTTAGGGGTGAAGAGCAACACATCCATATTAAAAAACGCTACCCCATTGCAAGGAGTAGCATTTCGTGTCAGGATTCAATAATATTCTTTTATTCTATTTCACGAATATAAAGTCTATTTGACATAGAACGTTGCTTGAATGGATCTATGGTTTTCCAGAGTTCTTTATCTGAAAGGTCTTGATTTTCAGTGGAGGATCTAAAAGTAGCGAGAGTCTCCCAATTGTTGTGCTTTTCATCCCATTTGAACGTCATGTAAGCCCTAGGAGGAGCAAGGTTTGAGCTATCCAGTTCATGATGTGGGTTTTCTATGCGAAAATGGCGACCTCCCCATTGAAATTTATATTGATAGCCAGTTCCATATCTATAGCCAGTTGCTAAAGATTTTTCTTTTAGAAATTGAAAAAGCCAATTCGTTATTTTTTGGTCTTTACCCTTTTCAAATAATCCATCGAAATAGTGTTTAAATTGCGTTTCTTTTGGATCTGTATTTTCTTCATCTGGTGGTGTGCCAAATTGTTCAAAGTGTTTCCACGAGCGTTTAGCAACTATTACTAAGTCTTTTTCAGAAGATTCACCTTTTTCTTCCATAGATGAAGCTGAAAGAGTAGATAGAATAAGAGCGACTCCACTTAAGAATAGCCTTTTTTTAAACTTACAAATGTCTTTTTTCATAACAATTAAATCCTTTCATCAACAGAAAGTACAATACCATACTTCATAAGACAGGTAACAAAACATATAATGTTTTTCAACTAATAAATAAAACTTCTATTTTCCCTCATAATTCTCCGCCACAAAACGATCTAAAAGTCGTACGCCAAAAGCTGTGGCTCCTTTCGCGCAAAGTGGCAAATCTTTTTGAGCCCAGGTTACACCTGCGATATCGAGATGAGCCCAGGGAACATCGTTTGTAAAGCGTTGGAGGAACTTGGCGGCTGTAACGCTTCCCGCTCCACGGCTGATGTTCGTATTTCTTACATCTGCAATATCGCTATTAATATCGAGGTCATAAGCTTCATCCAAGGGGAGACGCCATAAAAGCTCACCCACCTTTTCGCCGGCCGAGTTAAGTCTTTTAGCTAAGCTATCGTCAGATGAAAAAAGACCTGCTCGCTCGCTTCCTAAACAAATGACAATGGCCCCTGTAAGAGTTGCAAGGTCTACCATTATTTTGGGCTTGAACTTATCTTGGGTGTACCAAAGAGCATCCGCCAAGACGAGTCGTCCTTCCGCATCTGTATTAATGACTTCAATAGTTTGTCCAGACATAGAAGTGACTACGTCCCCTGGCCGCTGAGCAGACCCCGAGGGCATGTTTTCCACAAGACCTATAACACCGACCACATTGACTTTCGCTTTGCGGAGAGCGAGAGCTTTCATAAGGCCTATGACAACACCAGCACCGCCCATATCGTACTTCATAGCTTCCATATTTGCGGCAGGCTTGATGGAAATACCACCCGTGTCAAAAGTAACGCCTTTCCCAATAAATGCGAGGGGTGCTTCCTTTTTTGAGCCTCCTTCCCAACGCATGACAACAAGTTTGCTTTCCTGTTCGCTTCCTTGCCCTACGCCGAGAAGTGCATTCATACCCAGCTTTTTAAGCTCCTTCTCTGTTAAAACATCAACCTTAATACCATCTTTTTTAAGAGATTCTGCAATCTTAGAGAGAGAGTCGGGGGTTATGATATTCGCGGGTTCTGTTACAACAGTCCTGGTTAAAAAGACGCCTTCAGCTGTTTGAGAGAGAGGCTTGAAGGCTTTTTCAGCTGCTTCGGGCTGAGGGGTGAGAATTGTTACCTTTTTGACAGAAAAAAGTTCTTCTGGTTTTTTTGTCGTAAAATACTTTTCAAACCGCCACGACTTTAAAAGGGCGCCTAAGGCCAAATTGGCTGCGACCTCAGCATTATTAAAATTTTCGAGATCGTAGATTTCAACGGATCCTTCTCCTGTTGGAGATGTTCCGAGAGCTTCAAGAACTGAACTTCCAACCTTTTGCCATTGTTGTTCATTTTGATCGGATTTCTTTCCCAGGCCAATTAGGAAGATTCGCATTCCATCAGGTGAGAAAATGCTTAATATTTGATTGAGTTCTCCTTTAAACTTGGAGTTCTTGATTGATTTTTTAAGGAGTCCATCAAGCTTTTGATCCCAAGTTTCTGTGGGGTGTGGGAATTTATTTTCCGCATAAACACCTAAGCACAACGTTTTCTGCGTTGATGGTTTTTCAAATGCAATTTTAATAGCCATGGTTTCTCCACTCTAAATAATTTTCTTATTAATTAAGAAGGTCTTATTCGAAAGTGTCAATGGCTCTTTGAAAAATTACAATGCAAATTTAAGTGTTGATCAGATGTAAGGAGCTTAGAACACTCTATTGTCTGAAATGTTCCGGCAGCTGTATGTAAAGCACCAGAAAAATCAACCCCATTAAAGTGCTGGTGAAACAGCAGGCACCTGAGTATAGGAATACTTTTATTCTTCGGCAGGCTGCCTCCTGCTTCCTATTGAGGGATTCTATTTCAAGATGGCTGCTTGTGAAAAATTGTCTTTCTCCTACAGTTTTAGCTAAACTGAAGTGTCTCAAGTCATTGGACGAAAGGTAAGCGAGTAAGTACAAAGCAGGGTCATATCCACGATCTTCGAAAAAACGATGTAAAAATTCACCTGAATCATTTAAACCCTCAAAAGCAGTTGTATTAATTATGGCAGCCGCCCAAACTATTATATAGTATTCCTCATTTTTTAAACACTCCATAACGGTTGACTTTGACTCCCATTCATTTTTCAGATGATTAAAATACCGTACATATTTCCTAAAATATCGTGCCGATTCCTTATCTCCATTGAAATTTCGTTGTTCAAACTTCATCCATTCCTGGATATTGCCTTCTTTCGTCTCGCCAAGGAGAGGTTGTTTTTCTTCCGTTTCTTGGTTGGATTCGTTCGTTTGACCCTGAAAGTCTTCCGTAAACTCCTTCTCGACGGCGGGATGTGGCTCCCGAGTCTTGGCTCGAGACCTTTCTTCTACAAACAGCGCCATGTTTTCATAGAAGTGTTGAATGTTCCCAACTAACTCAAAGAGGGAGCTTTTTTCATCAAGCCCTCCACGGGTGCGCATCTTCTTCAATCTCTTTACCAGAGAACCAGGGCTGGGTTTGGTTGAGAACAAGAGCTCTTCATAATCACGTAGATGCTCTAAAAAAATACCCCATTTTTTTACTCCCTTCTCAACGTGAAGGTGCGCAGGTCGACCAATAACCCGTTCATAGCGACGCTTAGCAGTTGTATTTTCAAAATCTATAATATTGTCGTGGCCAGCTTGTGTAGAGCTACTTCTGAATATACATAGTATATTGGCTCTCATCAGACTTTCCCCAATTAATGTAGTATTATAAATATTAGAAAAGAGAGATAGTATTCTTGGTTCTATATCTGAGAATTTACTTTCATTGTTATGCCCCCCAACTGATTTTTTTAAGATTAACATTCCAATAAGTTTTGTAAACGTCTTTTGAATGGGTCTTAATGACCAATTCAAGATTTTGAATTTTCCAGGGAATAATGTAAGATGATAAATATAAAGTAACTACTCTCCCGTCCCCGCAACGGGTGAGTAGTGACAATATAAAATGAATGAAGTGTACTCATAATGGAAATTGATGATGGTTGTTCGAATCTCGAAATTATCGTCACATTTTAACGATTTCTTCGTGAAATCTCTATAAACTGAAGTATATTAAAAGCCGTTAAGGTTTATTTCTATGGAGGGTAAAGTGCGGACTTCCGCATATTTTGTTATCGCGCTAGGGGTTTGTGCCCCGTTTGGTCTTGAGGCTGCTGTTGAACTTCAACCCCATCGAGCCTACTACTCTGTCTCCATGGTAGGGCGTCCAACTCTTAACACCAATGTTACTGAAGTTCGTGGCACAATGATGTTAGAACTGAATAAGGTATGTGGTGGTTGGACGGTTCAACAGCTTTCCGAAATACGACGCTATCATGACGATGACACTGTTGAGCACATCAGATGGGGCTATGTGACCTTTGAGGCAGATGATGGATCGCATTTTATGTTTAATACTTTCCGAAAAACAGATGAGGAGCTTGTTGAAGATATTCGTGGTACGGCAGGAAAAAAGGGAAAACTCATAGAAGCTTTTTATCAAAAACCTAAAAAAATGACGCTGAGACTTCCTGAAGGTGTTCTTTTCCCTATTCAGCATACAATAGCACTTTTAAAGGCTGCTGAAGAGGGAGGGCATATGTTTCCTCAGATCGTATTTGATGGAAGTACGACAGAGGGAGCTTCTCAAATTAATACGTTCATCGGGGCACAAAAGATTGCGGCAGGAAATTCTGCGAGTAAAGAAGATCGGCCCTTTGTAGGTCAACCTTTTTGGCCCGTGCGTTTTTCAGTTTATGGACTTGGAAAAACGGATTATGAACCCGATTATGTTACAACCCAAGATCTTCTTTCCAATGGGATTATTAAGAAATATGTCATAGATGACGGCACACTAAAAATACAAGGTGTTTTGGAGCGTATTGAACTTTTAAGTAAAGATGAGTGTTAAAAACCTAAATTATTGACAATTTACTTACGAATTATTATAATATAGAGTGTAAAGTTGTTTGTTATTATTTGGTTTTAAAATGTCTTATATGGTCAACTTCAAAAAACTAAAAAAGTTTTTCATAAAAGGTGCGCTTGCTTTAACTATGCTCTCAGGTAAGGCGTTTGGCGCGCTACCGGAGGATATTGATTCAAAAACAATTAAAATTACTAAAACCAAACGAGCTAAAGCTATAGAAGAATTAAAAAAGGGGCCCCATAGCTATGATGATTTTGTTAAAGTTGCGAGTTTTAACTTTGTAGATCCGCTATATGATGATGAAAGTCTGACAACAGGAACCATGTATGGCCCACCAATTTTAAGTGTCTTTGCTCAAGCCGTGCTAGATGAAACGAGCCCAGACTACTATCATACTCCTGACCAGGGATGGAAACTGCATGTTACAGCACCTCTTGATCATCTCGCTGAAGTCGTTGAAGCAATATCCCCAGTCCTGTATCAAAAAAACATTTACCACAAAATCGTGAGTTCTATCGCAAACTATATGAGATTAGAACAAAGTAAGACTCAAAAAGGAAAAGTCATTACGATCTACCCTAAGAATGATACCCATGCGGCTGAGATTGCGAAACTTTTGGATGAAACCGTTTTAAACCTGGGCCTTCCTCGTGTCATTTTTTCAACCCCACCCTACGAGGCGATTGTGGGTGAATCAGGAGCCATCTCTGCTCGCTATGGTGGTTTTAAAGGATACTTGTTGAATGAAGTGGATCGTCAAGGAATTCAAGCGGGTGGAAGAATTGCGGATGAGCGTGATGGCAGTGGATGGAAAGTTCCCTATAAGCCAGACTTTGTGAATTGGAATCCATTTATGGAGTCCGGACTCAGATTTAATGAACCTCGTGTTATGGCTGCTATAGCAAATGCCCCTGCACCAGCGCCCGTAGCTTCATCAGCTCAACCAGTGGCTCCTCAACCAATCGCTCAACCTGCACCAGCGCCCGTAGCTTCACCAGCCCAACCAGTGGCTCCTGTGGCTTCTCCCATCGCAGCTCCAGTCGTAGCAGCAGTTGCAGCCGTTGCTCCACAAGCCTCTAAGAAAAAAGCAATAGGGCAGAAAAGAACGAAAAAAGTTGCTAAGAAAAGAAGGCCTAGGATCAAGGTTACTAAGAAAAGGACAACTAGAGTCAAAGTTGCTAAGAAAAGAACAGCTAGAGCCAAAGTTGCGAAACCAAGGGCCGTTAAAAAAGTGAGAGTTTCTAAACAAAGATCTAGAAAAGCAAGAACAACAAAACGATAGGGTTTTGAGGTCTTAAGTCTTGACAGACATGAAGAAAAGAGTATTCTTCCCCCAGTTTCTAAAATGGATTTATGAAGATGGCAAAGAAAAACACACTTACGATGAAGATGGAAAGCACAGCTGGTACAGGATTTTTCTATGTAAAGAAAAAAAATCCTCGGACGCTTACCGAAAAATTGGTCATGCGCAAATACGACCCAAAAGTGCGTAAGCACGTCGAGTTTAAAGAAACAAAGATTAAATAAATTTCACTTATATATAGTGTAAGTAATATGGGTTGCTTTAGAGCAAAGCTCCTTGCAATGACGAAGTGGGGATTGTAGTACATGTGCCACTTTTTAATTGTTGCAAGGCTCTGGCGGAGTCGAAGCAACTTAAAAGCTGAAGTTCCTTACTAATTTTCCTACAATTTTATGGTTCATGATTTGCAAAGACTACACACCAACTCGTCTTTGCGATCCACCGTTGTTCAAAGAGCTGATGCGTATTTTTTTGTGATAATATAATAAAATATTTTTGAAATTACTCTTGATTTCTTGTTCTAAAATACCTAAATAAATTTATAGTAATTCGTTTGTTTAATGGTCTATTGTTATTATTTTGATGGTGTTTTAATGAATTTAAAATTTATTGTTTCTGCTATTGTTGCTCTTCCTTTACTTTCTTCTTCTTTATTCGCAAAAGGAAGTACGAAGCTTTTTTCTCCTGATGTTTTTCATCACGATGGGAGTATCGATGTCGTAAAAGCGACTGGAGCCCATATTCTTCATAGAGATGGTCTCAGAGGTGAAGGTCGTTGCATTGCAATTATTGATGAGGAGTTTAGTCCTGACCACATGGATCGATACATTCGGAGAGGGGTTATCCATCCGGATGCAATAAGAGATGGTCTCTTTATAACACCACGTGAAAAGAACTTTCTAAATTATCAAGGTATTCAAAACAAAAGAAAACGGTACATGGATGAGTTAGACCGCAAAGCTGCGGCTAATGAACCGTTTCATGGCGTTGATGTACTCGATATTGCCCATTCAATGGCTCCCAGGGCTACGATCCTTCCTATAGATAGTAAATTGATGCCAGGCCTAACATTCACTGAGCAATTTTGCAACGCTGTGCGCCAAGCTATGCGGTCTAACCCAGACGTTATAAATATTAGTTTAGGGTTGAACCCGGAACCTGAACCAATATTTCGCGTTATGGCAGAGGCTGTTAGAAGGGGAATCGCATTTACAATTGCTGCCGGAAATGAATCCTCAAAAGATAACCCGGTCTTTTTAGATTATGGGTATGCTGGGGTGGACCCTATGCCAGAAGTTTTCAGAAGACTCCGAGGGGATGGAATGGTTTTCGCTGGTTCTCTTAAACACAAAAGAAGTGGAAACGCCGTTTTTGCTAAGTTTTCTCAACATCCTTTACCAGAGAGAGGTTTAATATATCGTTACAACCTTTTGCCTGGGACTAGGTTTTTTTCTGAACGTACCAGTGGAACGTCATACTCTTCCCCAGCGCTTGCAGGGGGTATGTTCTTTTAAAGCAGCATAGTATAAGGGAGAACTTACCTGATCGTGATAAAAATACATTATTGAATAGCCTAAACCTTTCTGGATTTGATGTTACACATGAGGTAAGGGGAGTCTATTATAATTCCTACAAAGGTGTGGATCTGCCAGAAGCACAGAAATATATTTCTTCACTTCCGCAAAATCGTCTTGCTCCTACTCCTTATTTAGGGCCAATAGCACCTGCTCCTTATGTAGGGCCAATAGCACCTGCTCCTTATGATTGGGTGGCAGCTCCTGCTCCAATTGTGCAACCGGCTGCTCCTGCGCCGATTGTGCAGCCAGCGGTTCCTGCTCCAATTGTGCAACCAGCCGTTCCTGCGCCGATTGTGCAGCCAGCGGTTCCTGCTCCAATTGTGCAACCAGCAGCTTCACCAGCTATTGCGCCCTCAGCAGTTGTGAGAAAAGCTCCACCAGTTAAGGGTAAGCGAGGTAAGCCTAAACGAAGAAGCGCTTCAGCTAGGAGGGGTAAGCCAAGAATTTCTAGGGCAAGAATAAAAAGACGTAGTGCTTCTAAAGCGAGAGTAGGCAGAAAAAGCAGTAGAGCTAGGCCTAGAGGTCGCAGACGCTAACCCAAAATGATGCAAGACACTATTTATACGATTAAAATTGAATAAGATTGGAATATAATGGTGTGCCTTCTTCAATAGAAGAAGGCACAATTTGTATTAAGGCTTCATGCGTATAATGAAAAATTTAGAGGTGAGGAAGAAGGGTTTGAAAATTACAAAGATCCTGAAAGAGAAAACTTTTGGAAAATTCAACTAGCCAAAAATAACGCCTTGCGCACATCATAAATGAAAAGGTGGATTTCCTGGATTGCTTCTCCGCCTTAGCTCTTCGAGCAACGGCCGATCGCAAAGATGACTCGGGATTAGTAATGTATGTGATCAATCCGCGTCATTGCGAGGAGATTTGCTCTGAAGCAGTCCTGAAATTCTTAAATTCACTTTAAGAAGAATATAGGACTCTCTTGATTTGTGTGATTCGTAGACATGGTTACAATGAGCTTGTAAGATTAAATCATGTCTCCCCTTTATTTTTTAGCCTA
>MKUL01000018.1:0-30070 GCA_001897795.1 Alphaproteobacteria bacterium 41-28
AAGAAATAAGGAAGCTTAGAACTTAATCTATACTAGTTCGGAAAAATCGAGGGTTTGGGGTTAGAAGGCCTTTTAGACATAACATCATATAAAACATGCATATTTCTGAGATGAATAAACTCTTGCTCTAAAATAGTGCCCATTCCATTTAAATTTTTTTCTAATTCTTCTAAAAAGTAGTGAAAATTGTGTATAGTAAGGTCAGTCATAATTAACTCCTACGGTTAGTTGTGATGAGTAACGTGCAGGTGTTAACACCACCTGTGCGTTACGCGTAACTATAGCTCTTTGCAATTAAAAAATCAATTGCCAAATTTTTTGTTTTTCAAACTCTCTTTTACCAAGCGCACTGCTATGGACTTTATCTCTACAACCTTGTTTTTAGGAACCCAAACTCTTACAAGAGAAAGATTCCGCTCTTTCATTTTTTCCCTATATTGTCTTTGACGTTCTGCATTTGTAAGGCTCATACTAATATTTCCTTTTTTTGCGAGTGTAACACGTTTAAAATATGATGATAAAAACTCAAAAATAAGAGAGATCGTTGCTAAAAAATAGCAACGCATACTACATATGGGAACCATTTAAAAGTGTGTAGTAGTCAGTAAAATTATAAAAATAAAGTGGATTGATAATAAAATTCAGAAGTAGCCAACTGCTTAAATCTCTCTGGGTTATATTCCTCGCCGCTTACGGCGTAATAATAACCTAAATTTGTATCGTAAATATCCTATCGGTTTGCCGTTGAATTATTATCAAAGACCTCGAAGAGAAAACTATGGATATTGTTCTACAAATATCTAACCTTATGAAAAGACGAAGAAAAAAGTAAGGAGATATCTCTTGACTTGCGCACAATTAGAGAATATAAGGTAAAGAATAAAAAGAAGTCAGTCAAGATAATCTTGGCTGACTTCTTCATAACTGAGATCGTAAAGTAACTACTTATTCTTAAATTAAAAATAAAATTAAGAAACAGCTTTATTACTTAACATTTCGATGACTCTGTCGAATGACGTGGCCACTTCTCCTAGAATCATCAGGAACACAAACTGATTCTCTTATACAGCGCTGTTCGCGTGGACCTTTAAATGACCAACTTGTTACTATAGCATCCTTGTTTTGTTTTGAAACATCCCAAAGTTGAACTATACTTTTATCATGCTCACTATCATTGATTTCTAAATAAATTTGATTCTCGCTTGCTACTAATGCATCTCGCTTTAGAAGAGCTACGGCAAGAATATTATTTAGGTTGTTATCTTCCAGCAATTTTCCCATTTCATCTAAGAACTCTGGATTTTTCTGAATCATCTTACTTCCGGTGTGAACTGCTGCATCATTTGAAGCTTCAAAAACTGTTACCTCATCTCCATCACCATGCGCTAAAATCCAACTAGCAGGTATCATTCCTTTAAGGAGTGCGCCATCAACTTCATATGCAGATGTGACCAAGGAAGGTTGTTCTTTATAAGTTTGATATTCTTCCGCCATTAGTTGATTACCTTCTACCGGAAAATGACGATGAATAAGGCGTAGTCCAATGTATGGTTCTAACTCATATTGGACGACAACTGATTCAGCTTCCTTAAGAAAAGGAGCGAAGAAAGTAGACACTTGAAGCTCTTTATTGGAGTCTTCAACTGCAGGAAGAGAATTATAATGTCTTGTATACTCCGTTGCATTAAAGTCTTCCAAAGCAAAAATATCAGCTTGAGCTGTATCAAATTGTGAATGAAAAAATGCAAGGGCAAGAACAGTCTTGCTTACATTATACAGAATTTTATTTTTCATATAGTTCTCCTCTGTTTGTTTTTTATGTTGTTTTTTTATAGACTGAACAAAAAGTTCACGATAAAGTTAAACAAGTATTTATGTGTATTGTCAATATAAAATTAACTCCAATGATACAAATGGTTATACAATGCTCTCAAAGGGAAATGCGTTGAGACAGCTTACGTGAAATACGCTGATAAAGGATATCTATTCGAATACCCCCGAATCGGCAAGATGCCCTAGAGCTCAACGTCAAAAGGAATTTTTATATTTAAACCTTCCAAAAAAGACGATTTACTCTTGCTTATCTTTCCATTCTTTGATTTGAGCTTTGCTCCCTGGGAGAACCGACAAGAAAAGCCTTTCCTCTTTTATGGGAGGTTCTGAGTGGATGGCGGCATGATTGGAACCTACAACAAAAACAGCTCCCTGATGAGGTCGAGCAACGGAAATAGCTTCTTTGGAATTCCCTAAAAAAGCAGCAATAGCTTGACGATTATAGTCGTTCTGTTCGGTGCCTTTACGTTGTAAAGCGTAAAATTCCCCTCTTTTCTCATCAGGTAATTTATAAAATAAAGTCGGAGGACCTTTTAGAGTAATAGCAAACTTATACGGATCACCCGCATAAGGTTCATAGTAATAGCCGTCTGTATGCCAGCGCGGCATATCATATGATGATGTTGGCGTAAAAGACCGCAAAACAACCCAGGCTGTTTCTTGTCCAGATCCTTGGACAACACCCCTTACGATCCTCACAACGATTTGAGAGACAGCCTCCGCAGTTGTTTTATTTTCAAAGTTCAATGACTTAATAAATTCATTTACCTCAGAATTTAACACCTTAAGATTTCCATAATTACAATATTGTTCTGTTAAATTTATTTTTATACTTTTTAAAGTATTTATTTCTATTTCTGATAGATGAAGCTCGTAATATTCAAATGGAGCGTTGGAGTTTAAAGCCTGAATTGCAGTGACAACCCCGTTCTTAAATGTGATTTCTCTATTTTTTCCGTTTTCTATAGCTAGCGAAGAATTCGTAAAAAAGAGAATTTCTATCAATATGATCATACACGAAACTATTCTTAAGTTCATTTATCAATCCTTTGTTTTAAGAGATATTTATCCAATTTTTTCAAGTTTGTGTCTAACCTTAATTAGGCCCACCCACCAAAATTTCTGAGCTGGTGACATTTAGGTTTTTCACGTATCTAGCTCAACCTAGAAATGAAAATATTAAGTGCTAAATCTATACTTATTATCACATTGAGCTAGTAAACGTGCCTTTAGAAATTTTCAATTTCTTCAGGACCACTTACTTCTTAGATCAAAATTTCCGTTGAGCGCTCCAAGCGCGAATAAGGAACTGTGAAGTTGGCCAACTTCACCTATCTTGCCCGCTTCACAGCGTTCATTACAGTTCTACTAATATTCATTATATTTCTATTATTATACCGCTGTAAGATCCAATAATCTTCAATTACAATGCAAAAAAGAGTGAAAAGGATGATAATTGGGCTATTATGGATAATAATGGACGTCAATAGAAATATAATTGAACATTAACTGAGTTTAATTGCGTTTCTAAGAAGAAAAATGGCGATGGATCGAAAGAAAAATGATAATGAATTGAAAGTGTCGTCGAAGAACTACCTGGAAGAACTGGCTGCGTGGGTGAAGAAACGCGAGGTTTCAAGACAAAGGAGGGACAAGAATCTCGTCACAGTCTTAGCCTTACGCGCAGATATGAAAGCAGCCATTGGAGCTGGTTATACGGTTAAAACAATTTGGGAACATCTGCACGAAACGGAAAAAATTTCGTGCTGCTATGAAACCTTCCTTAAGCACATCCGACAACATATCACGCAAGTGAAGGAGAGCAATCCGGAACAAAAGGCAGGAGTCGTAACAAAACCACAGGCACCAACGCCCTTGCCCGGCTTTACCTTCAATCCAATACCAAAGAAAGAGGATTTATTCTAATGGCAAAGATTCACATGATCTTGCAAGGCAAATGGCTCCAAAAGAGGCTTAGTTGCTTGCGACAAAGCGCACAAACTTTTTAGTTTGTATAAGCGCGCCTCATTAATTCGGACTTTTTTCTCTATATTCTATAATCCCACTGATCTGTTTTTTTAAAAAGCAGGCTATTTTTTGTTGTAGACATTTCAAGAGTATTTGGAATAGATTTAATCACGAACTAGGTTCTCTAGATGGTATTTTTGTTGTTTAAAAAAAAGAAAATATTTATAAAAAGGAATAGAAAATATGTCTAAAAAATTTCTCCAAACTTCATCCTTTCTTACATTAATAAGCCTTTCTTTGTCTTCAGTTGCTGTAAAAGCTATGGAACAAGATGAAAGAGTAGAAACTGAAACTCATGTTACAGTTTCTAGGTGGAATGTAGCTCAATTTCTTGCGAATGGCGTGCAGAACGTTGAAACTCTTTTCAATGATATTCTTTATCCTGGATATTCAATAGCTGTTGCGGAATCTATAAATTCTACTGAGGATGATGAAGCTCATAGAGCGTTGATTCAACAAGATATACAGGAACCTCAAAGACAACTACCTTTCAACGAAGTAAGGGAATATGTGCTGAGTGTCGCGGTTCAGAGTTTATCGTCTTTAATAATTGATAAAGATAATGGAACACTGTCAATTGCTGGGTGGGCTGTCGATACGGAGAAAGAAGGTCCCGCAGAGTTTGTTGCCGTTTCTTATAAAAATGGCTTTCCTGTAACAACACCTGTTAATCATTATTGGGGTGGAGTAACAGCTCACTTTAACGCTAAGGAGATCCCCGGGAACTTTGACCAGAGTGGCTTTATACACACGTTCTCATTCCCACAAGGTGCTTCAGATTTTGATCCTAATGATATTCAAGTTATGGCTTATAGCGAAGGTAAGAAATACCCAACGTCCATCTATAAAAAATGTATGAATAGTGCGGTTTCATTAGAGGATAGTGGTGAGGTTTTTCATAATGGAGTTCGCCTTTTACAAGATGAGAATATTGTAGGATGGGCAGAGATGATCGGTCTTAATGTGGGGAAAAAAATATTAGAAATACATGGATGGAGTGCAATCAGGGGCGTAGGACCTGCAAATTACGTAAGCGCTTTTTATAAAAAAAATCTTCTTGGATCTGTTTTAGTATATCGTGACTCTCCTAATGTAGTTAGTGACCCACAATTCCAAGGAATTCTCGGTAATTATTCAACATGTGGGTATGTAGCATCTCATGGCCTTGATGTATCCAACTTAAATTTTCAAGATTTTAATCCCCAGGATTTGACAATTGTGGGATTTGATCATCAAAATAGGTATAATATCTTACAAAAAAACATGAGTAATTTTAAATTTTATGAACACTAATAAAGAAGAAAAGCCACATTAGAACGCATGAATAAATTTCTGCGGTTCGTCAATTTTCATCTACTTTATACCTTAAGGCAGCTTATCGCACGTTTCGCGTTTTAAGAGCCACTGAGGCTATCTAAAATTTTTCAACCCGGGGGTTTGGGGAGCAATGGAACGGTAAATGCACTTAAGCGACCTATATCGCAAAAATTTGCTATTTAGGGGTCACGTGAGAAAACGGAATATAAAGTACGTTAAGAGTTTTGAAATGGACGTAGTGGTCTAAATTTATTTTTCTCAATCTTCCGGCTATATCTCCAGACATAATTTCCGGTCAGATTAATATGTTCCCAGCCCAATGGGGATATATGTTGGAGGAGATTTTCATCAATTACGATCCCTCGTTCTTCCAGCGAATTGATGGCTCTCTCCAGGTAGACAGTATTCCTATAAACAAATTGAGAGTCGTAAGGACTGTGTATCCAGAAGCTAAGATAGAGGATGGAGATACTTCTCTAATTTTACGTCCTAGTAAACCCCATATACCCCTTTTATTCGTGGATAAATCTACAATTTAGAAAGTTATCCACGAATAAACGGTCGCGCATAAAACCGACTTTTACGAATAAACGGTCGCTCATAAACATGGGTTTTTACGAATAAACGGTCGCGTGTATATATATACCTGTAGTATTATTACCTGTATGTAAACCTGTAGTAGGCCGTACCTATCTTGTGGAAAACTCTCCATCTTACGAAAAGACACCCTTAGTTCGCTCCGCTCACAAATTAAAAAGTTTCTGTAATTCCTCTCTCGCTATGCCTGTCAAGAGCGCTCCGCTTACGCTTCGCGTCCCCTCCGGGGATGGCCTTCGGCCACTCTTGACAGGCGCGAGAATCGGAATTCTCTGCTTACCAAGACGCAATGGCGTGAAAAACGCCATTAGCGTCTTTTCCTAATCAAAAAAGGAAAAAGGAGTCTTAGTCGCTTGTGATAAAGCGTCATTGCTAAAGGCAATGCATAAGCACGCCTGGAAAATTTATTATTATTGACGAAATGAAAACACTTAGTTTATGATTTAAACGAAATATACTAGAAAAACGAGGGTTTCAATGAACAATATAAAATTTTTAAATTACTTTCTATTAACAAGTATTTTACTTTCACCAATAGAGTATGCAAACGCATGTAAGGGTAGTAAGCTGTTATTAGAAGGATTAGAATTTGTTGGAGGAAGAACGTTGAGTCGGTCTTTTACTTCTGGCACTTGTTCTCGTAGGGCCTTTTTTAGTACACTTCAGAGAGATGACCTTCAATCGGAAAGGGAAGAAATGACAGATAAAACGATGAAGAAAAAACTCCAAGTCGTTGACGTGGGAAAGAAAGACTATAAATTTGATCCAAAGACATCAATGTATTACTACGAAGACAAAGGAACTAAAGAACTAAAAGATATGAAAAGACCAGAATTGAAAGAGCATGATACTTTCGTTGAGTACGACGTAAAAAAAAAGTAATTAGGGTACCAGCGAGATTCGCCCGTAAATGCATATATGGACTCCTCGGTTTTTGCAAGGATGTCTCAAAAGGTTAAATTAAGTTTGCTCACATATATTCGGCATTCAGATATTACCTTTATCCGCGCCATGATGGAATCTGCGAACTATCTTCTCCTTAATCACGCTATCGATCTTAACAGATCAGGCATTTACACAGGTTTTAAGATAGCAACTTTTATTTTATACCCTTCATTTGATGACCTAACGCAAACTGAGATATTTATGCTCTAATAACTGTTGGCATGTTTTATATCATAAGTTAGCCCTTTCGTTATAATTGCCCATGCAGTTCTAGCATTTTTATTAGCTAAAGCAACGACAGTTTTATTGAAACCAATTCTTTCGAGACATTTTTTAATCCAAATACTGGTACTATCAAATTTGTCTTTGACTTGACTAACAACGGCTCTAGCTCCATGCACCAAAAGTTTTCTCAAGTAGGCATCTCCCCTTTTGCTAATGCCTAAGAGTAATTTCTTCTGGCCGCTGGAGCTTTGTTTTGGGACAAGGCCAAGCCAAGCTGATAAATCACGACCATTCCTGAATGAATTGAAATTACCTACCGCTGAGATCAATGCCGTTGCAGTAATCTCTTTAATGCCTGGTATACTCATCAACCTTCGGCATTGGTCATTTTCTTTGGCAATGAGGGTTAGTCTCTTTGTATATTCTTTTACTCGATCAATTAGCCTTATAAATTCAATATAGAGATCATCAAAGATAATTTTGGCATAGTTCGTTAAATCACTACCTTCGCTTAAAGGGGAAAGAGAAGCTAATGCTTTTCTTAAATGAGCATCTCCTTGTGGTATAGCAACTCCATACTCTAAAAGAAGCCCTCTGATTTGATTACCTAATGCAATTTTATCTTTGATAAGTTTGCCTCTTACCTTATGTACCAATTGGATCTCCTGCTGTTGAACATTTTTAATTGGTACGAAACGCATGCTTGCCCTTGATACAGCTTCACATATGGCTTCAGCGTCATTGGCGTCATTCTTATTAGTTTTCACATAAGGCTTAACAAATTGAGGACCAATCAGTTTTACAGTATGACCTAATTCAGTAAATTTTCGTGCCCAGTAATGAGAGCTGCCACAAGCTTCCATTCCAATTAAGCATGGCTGTATCTGTTGAACAGTTCGTAAAAGCGTAGCTCTGCCAACCCTCTTGCTGAAAAGCTTTTTGCCATGGGAATTGGCTCCATGCAACTGAAATACATTTTTTGCGATATCAATTCCAAGTATTGTAATATTCATATTGAACTCCTGTGATTGTTGTTATATTCATGATCACTTTCCTCAGACCATTTAGGTATCAATAATGATGCCTCTATTAATCCGAGGAGTCCATTCCATTACGCTAAGGGATTTTATCTAATCAAAGAACGGTCTAGCACATACTCTCCATATAAAATCAGATTATCCCAGCCGATAGGACTGACATGAGGCAGCATTTTTAAGCAAATTTCATCCAATTCACTACCACTTATTTTTATGACGCGTGTTATTTCTTTCGATTGCCAATAAATTATGCAGGCAAGAATAAGGGTTAAGCAACTGCAAGTATTGCGCTGCTCTTGTAAATCCCTTGCAGTAATGCGACCTCGTTTTCCATAGGCAACATCACGCGCTAGTTGGGGTCAAATCCCATAAAGGTACGGATCTACCAATAGGAATTTAGGTTTCTGGTCTGATCTTTTGAATTTCTTCCGGGGGGAAATGCCTATAGAAAGTAGTTCTTCCGATACTGAGTGTTTTGATAATGTCAGAAATAAATGGATAATTTTCTGTATCTTTAAGCATGGCTTTTGCCGTGCGGAGTTTCTCATCGGTCATGAGAAGCGGTCTACCCCCAATGCGGCCATTTTTACGTGCCGATTTTAAGCCCGCCTTTGTATTCTCAACAATGATCTCCCTCTGAAACTGGTCAAAAGCAGCATTCATATGAAAGAATAGCCTGCCTTCCGGTGATGAGGTGTCGATATTCTGGGTAATCACTTTCAGGCTGATTTTACGCTCTTCTAAATCTTTGACCGTGATAATCATTTGCGTTAGGGAGCGTGCAAGGCGTGATAACTTCCAAACAACAAGCGTATCGCCTTCGCGCATATAATCGAGTGCTTCCTCTAGTTGTTTTCGTTTTTTGCTGGCGCCAGATATTTTCTCGGTGAATATCGGGTTTGGGGAGCAATGGATCACACATATGATTCAGAATATTTTCGGTTTTGAAAATACGGCCTAAATAAGAAATGAGTTTTTTAAACATAAAGTCGTCGCTACCCACTCTCTTGTTTTTATCTCTTATCCCTGGTGGGATCGGCTGATATTATATCAACAGAAATTTTGATTATTCTCCACTCTCGTAGATCATTTTGTATATGAAGTCCATCCTTCACCTCCCCTATCCCTAGATAAAGTCAAATCCTCAAGCTCTCCTGATCGATTATTAGTTCGAGCCTTCTTTTTTTTCCCTTTTTTCTTGGAAGTATTGGACCGTGAGGGGTATTGAGAAACCTTCTTTTTGTCCTTCTCTTTTTCTTTAAGATCCTTACCGTCATTGAAATTGTCTTCTTCAACGGTGATTCTGTCTTCCGTAGAAAAGTTCACAGATATTTCCTCTTCAAAGGGTTCCACTGAAGGACCAGGAGCAGAGCCATCTTCCTCATCACTCATTTCGTCACCGTTCTCGGAAAATTCGTCTCTCGAAAAATCCTGATTTCCTCCTTTACCCTCTTCAACACTCACAAGAATTTCATCAAGCTTCATCAAAATATCCGGATGGAGCTTTTTGAACATTTTACGATAGCGACGTGTCAGAGCAACGAGCTGGTTCCGCTTTTGGGTCACAGTGGGATAGGAAACTTTGGCTGCAACACGATCAACAAATAGCGCCGTTTCTCCGATGGATTGATTAAATTTCAGAACATTTTTGAAGAAATCCGCGAGCCCTGCCGGGATCAGGGTGACAAGGCGCAGCCAAAGTGACCAGTCGGTCGTCGAAGTTATGCCCACAGCAAGATAGGGAATGGTTTCAAATGCCGCTGCAATGTAATTCTGAAACTTACCGAGCCTCCTGAAGGTTATGCGTGCCCCTCCCTGGCTTGTATCTTCCCCAATCTTTTTACCGAACGTCAAATCATAAACTCCCTTACAGGTTCCTTCGACTTCTGCACTGCCTTGGACAAGAGACGCAATTAAAGCGGCTGCAACAGAAAATGTTATCTTTGTTGTCTCATCTGTAATTCCGATCACTCCTAAAAGAGTATAAAAGACCGTCCAATAAATGTAAGACCGTCCATAAGTGGCCAAAAGCGGAAGACCCCGCCCCACAGCTTTTGAAAAGCCTTTCCGCCAGGGTTCTGGTTCAGGGCCGAACATCTCGTCTTCATGTTGATTATGAATCTGCCGCAAAGCCCACAAAGTCTTGAGAGCTTCGGCCATTTTATATTTTTCCAACTCTTCTTGAGTTGTGGCTTGATCTAAAAAGGCTTGGCTCAACACCTGCTGGTGAACCTCGTTCACCACATCATCTTTAAGCCTTCCAAACCACCACTTAAGGTCTTTGAATTCTTTAAGAAATCGGCGTCGGATGTCTTCGGTTGGAGAAGGAGGTACCGTGGTGAAGTAATCAAAAACCCTATCTACATAATGGGTTAACTTGGGGCCATAAAAGAAAAGAGTGTTGAGAAAGAGGCCAGTAGCAGTATAACCGACTTTGATAAATTCTATATATCCATTTTCGGAATCAAATTCCAATAATGATATTAAGTAGTAATATACTGGTAATAGACTGGTGATTCCTCCGCCTACATAAAAAAGTATCCCCATAGATTTCTCCCAGGCCCTTTTTTGATTTCCTTGTTTACATTCGAAATCACTCATTGAGGAAGCTAATACCTTGGAAATTCTACTTACATTTCTTGATATGCCATCTAGGGCCCAAAATTGGCTAATATATGTATTATAGAAACATTTTTTACTCGAAAAGTTATCATTCAAAATAATAGATTGTAAAAAACTTTCAGGAAAAACCTTAAACATCCAATAATAAAAAATCATATAAGGACTCATTAATCCACTTATAATGCCAATAGATCCGCCTAAGAGTGTTTGTTTGAAGGTAATTTTATCTGGATCAAGGAGCCCTTGAGCATAAAGTAGAAATTTACGAGTCTTCAACTCTCTCTCATCTAAAGATTTTTCGAAAATAACAAAGTGGGAAAATAGAGCCAGAAACTGCTGGGTAAGTGGAAGAAACTTTAAATTTCTAGCGGAGGGTTTCTCATTTTCAAAATCTAATTCCTCGATACTCCCTTGAGTCAAGATTTCTTTGAGTTTGAGGACGAGTAAGGGGTGAAGGTTTTCGAAAGTAACTTTGTATTCTTGAACAATGTTCAATAACTCTTTTTTCTTTGAATAAACAATATCTGAATTGGAAATTAAATTAAGACTTTTAACGAAATCTCTCAGATCTTCATCAGACTGTTGAAAAGTCATTCCGTTGCTTAAATATCCCGTTATTCCTGCAGGAATTAGGCAAGCGAGACGAGTTCCTAAACTCCATGCTTTTGTAGCAAAAGCACCTATGGCAAGATAAGGAGTTGTGGCCCAGAGTCCTGCTAAATAATCATGAAGAGTTAGTCCTATAGTAATAATTTGTCGTTCTTCCCTAATCTTATGAAAAAGATGTTGAATTCCTTGAATTTCAAACGTTAGTTGAGTAAGTGATGCAATAATTCCACCTAATATGATGGAAGAGACCATCTTTACAATTTCATTTTCAACTTCAATAGCTTCAAATGTCTGATAAATTACATACCAGAAGGCAACTGACCTCCCCCATGTAGCAACTAAGGGAAGAGCATCTTCGATTATTAATTTTGCAATCTTACTCCCAGCCTTACTTGCAGTAGGTAGAGGAAGTTCGGAAAGACAGCTGACATGGAAAGATCGAAGTTCCTTGAGAGTTCTTAAAACTTCAGCAGCCTTAAGAGGGAGAGGGGGATGATCCGTACTCCTATAGAAGACAAAGAAAATTCTCGAAATATCTTCAAGAGTTTTATTAATTGAGTTTCCAGATATATGCGAAATTAACTTTTCGATATTTTCCAGTTTTTTTAGGATTTTGCAACGATAGCTTTCAGCCTGCAAATTTTTGTTATGTTTTTTTTTCTTGATGAAGTTGTGATTCACAAAAGCTCGAAACGAAGTAGAAAGACGAGATCCAAAATAAAGAATGTCATCCGTCAAAAGTGCAAGAGCGGTAAATCCAAAAGTGATCATATGATCAAAAGAAGGTCCCTCAGAGATGATAAATGGATTTTTTGTAAACATTACCTTAAAGAGGGAGTAACAAAACAGTAAGCCGACAAGACTGCTAGCCACATAGAAAGAAATGTCAGCAGCTTGCATTAATATTTTATTTGTTTTCCCTTTTTCATATTCAAATTCAGAAGTCGAAGGAGCGGCAAATTGTGCAAGAGTTTTAACATTTCTACAAGCAGTATCTATAAAAAAAACCCACTGAACATAATAATAAATAAATGAGTTAAAAAATAACAAAACATCTTTATTATCTAGTGGGGTAGAATTACTAATTATTTTATATGCATCCTCAGAAAATAATAGTGTAATAGCACTTCGAACTCCTGTAGCAATGGCCAACCCTCCAAGCCCCGCCACAAGGATTTGTTTCCTTGTTAGTTTTCCTCGAAGGATGCGGTCATACATATGCTCAAGAAGCCGTAGAGTTTTTTTCTGGACTTCGTCTCCTTGCTCTAGTTCAAGGGCTGACATGAGGAAGGCACGTTGAGAGGGAGTGAAATCGTTCAGATCTACTCCTTGAGGGAGAAGGTTGAGTAGGTGGGCATGGATATTGTTGAGTAGAGGGCCAGTTCCTAAATCATCTTTTGTTGTTGATTCATCTTCAATATCTGAATTGCTTCTGCCACTTTCGTACCTTCGCAAAGAGGGGGGAATAAAAGCATCATCACGAGGTGGGGAAGTAACCGTGGCAATGCCGTCAGTTAGATTCTCAGAGGTATCATCTTCTTCTCCGGGGGCCTCTTCCTCCCCATTATCCAGCTCTTTCTCTTTTTTCTCTTCTGTATCATTAGTCTTAGAGTCAGGCCAAAAGAGCTTTCTCCACCAGGATTTTTTCTCGTAGATCTCAGTGGGGAATGCATCTTTCTCGGCGCTTCCCTCGAGAAAAAGAAAGTCATCATCTAACTCTTCGTCAGTTTGACGTGAGCCTCTTAAAAACGGCGTTGCTTCCTCACTATTTTCCTCTTGCCGAAAAGAAGCCATGTTTCTGAGTCTGCGTTTGCTGTCTTTCGAAAGTTCGCTCCACGATCCGCCAAATTCAACCTCATTAAATGAAGAAAGCCGAGGCTCTTCGACGCCTTCCTCATCAGGACTTCCGGCCTCATCTTTCTCTCTACTCCCACGCGCGGCAAAATGAAAAGAAGGAGCTATTCTTGCTTCTGTCTCTCGGCGCAAATCCTCAGCAGACATCGCCTCCATCGCAGGGGCCGCATCCATCATCAGCATAGAAAGGATTATTAAATAGGAAATGAGTTTTCTAAACATAAAGTTGTTGCCGGTATTTCTCTTATTTTTATTAACTTATTTTTATTAATTAATATTTAAAGAACATCTCGTTACATAAGTCAATTATCAAAACTTTTTAATTGGGGAGACTTTAAGTTTTTGTTCTTTCATATGAAGGTTTTTCAACGTCTCCAGTCCTTGGAGGGCCCAGATTGGAATTACATGACTCTTAGCCTGCATAGATGGTGATACATAATTCATTAATCATCTTTCAAAAAATCATTGAAATCGATGATTCTGTAAAAATAACGAGCATCTAAAACTGAATCACTTACTCCGCTGAAATGGAAGAGGACAGGACATACGGCATATCCCTTAGGAATTGAGAGTTTTTCTACTTTTTTCTGAACATCTGTAAGGACTTCTGATTGAATTTCGCTTTTTCTAAATTTAATTTCACATAAATAAAGTGTTTTTGTTGATGTTTGAATTAAATAATCAATTTGAACGCCTTTATGAGCTTCGGTTGAATGTTGAATAAAAGGATTGTCCATCACAACATCTTGAGGGTGTATTCCAATTGATTTTAGAACCTTTTGGCGATTAGATAAAAAGAGGCTTTCTATTTGAATTCCCATGATGCTATTCCATCCTGGAATGGAGCTGAGGGGTGCATCACGAAAGGCATTTAAATTTATCTTTCCTAAGAGAGGTTCAATGACCTTCAGGTAAAAACGCAAATAATTGTCACTTAAGCGAAAGAGACTTTTTGCTCCTGGTTTTCCAGTCTTAATGGACCAGCTTTGATGCTTGTTCACATATCCACTCGTTATGAGAACGTTAAGATAGGGGGACAACCCCCCTCCTGCTGGATAATTCATGGATTTCCGAATTTCATTATAATCCCGCATTCCTTCTGCAAGAATCGTAATGAGCTCCTTATAGACACTTCCTCTTTTATCAAACAAGTCATGGAAGATAAGATCAAATTCATTTGCCAATAATCCACTGGGAGAGAAGCACAGGCGCTTGATGTTTTGATCAATGGTTTCGTCACATTGAACGTTCTCTAAGTACCAGGGGATTCCTCCCATTATAGAAAGGATTCTAAAAATATCATAGGGAGAAGCCTGAACACCATTTTTTTTTAACAACAGATAGCTCTCAGAAATGGAGAGAGGATTGAGCGTTAAGTGCAAAGATACTCTCCCGAAAAGAGCCGTACTTTTGATGATATTATCTTCGATCCACGTTGATACAGACCCGCAAAGAATAAGGAGAATATTAGTCTTCTGTTCGGAAATTTTATCCCACCAAATTTTTAACTTTGGTATAAAGGTTGGATCTTTTGATCCCATCCACGATATTTCATCAAAGAGGATAATTGTTGATTGATTGTCTAAGTGCATGGAAAGATGAGCAAACCCATCTAACCAATCCGAAAATTGAAAAGGAGGGAGATGAAATAAAGCAGAGAGCTGATTTGCAAATACGTCTCGTTGGTCTTGAGCTGATACATCTTTGATGGGTGAGGGTCCAGAAAAAGACAAAAACCTTTTGTTTTTTGCAAATTCTGCAACCAAGCGGCTTTTCCCGACGCGTCGACGCCCTTTAATAACCACTAAGGCTGATCGGCGAGATCTAGAAAGGCCTTCCAAAAGGTTAAGCTCTTCAGAACGGCCAATAAAGATTTTTTGAGAATTACTATTTTTCCTATTCATGCGATTATGCTAATTTAGGAAAAAACGTTTGTCAATAAAATTTTTCCTAAAAATCAATTTTTTCATTTTTAGGAAAAATTAAATACATGACGAAGCCTTCGAATTAAATATTCTCAATTCGAACAAAAGAGCTTAGTAAACTGAGACCGTTGCCAGTCTCAGCACCCGTAAGAACAGTGCATGAAGTAGGCTGGCAGGACTTCTTAGCCTGCCAAGCCACTCTTTTCTTATTCTACTTTTGGTGTTCCAGTTGATTGAGCCAATTTTGGCACATTTTTTCCATAACGTTATGGAGAAGGTTTAAGTTTTGAAGACAAATGAACTCTTTCTCGATGGAGACCTCCATATCGTTTAGATTTTTTTCGAGTTCTTTTAAAAAGTATTGAAAGTTGTGTATATTCGTTTCAGTCATGATCAAGCCTCCTCGTAAGGTTTGTTTGTGATTAGCAACGTGTGGGCCTTGAACACCCATGCGTTGCGCTTGTTTATAGTGTTTTGTTTAGATTATCTTGTTGATGGATTTACATTTTAGCCTCCCTTGTTTTTATCAGAGTTATGGAAACTTTTTGGCTCATTGCTATTTGCTGAATTTTGACTGAGCTCAAACTCTTCTTTTTTATCTAAAGGTCTTGCTTCTGATAGGCCTTCAAGTCCTTTCAGATTTGGCGAACGCTACTGAAAAGAGAATGGATGCGCAAGTCTATCGTGAGGTTGAGTTTTCTCTGCCACGTGAGTTAACTTATGAGCAAAATAAGAAGTTGGCAGCGGAGTATGTTCAAGACCAGTTTTGCGGGTTGGGGATGCTTGCCATTCAAAGTTTTCATATTGAGAAATGCGAAAAGACAGGAGAGTTAAATCCTCATTGTCATACCTATTTTTTGACGCGTGAGCTTACGGAAGAAGGATTGAGCGAGAAGAAAAATCGAGACTGGAATCAAAAGGAAGTTCATGAGGTCTGGAGAGAGCAATGGGCGCAGTATGCGAGTTTTCATCTTAAGATGTATGGACATGATATCACCCTTGATCATCGGTCTTATAAGGACCAGGGGATTGATATTGAACCTCAGCTTAAGCTAGGGAGGGGCGTTAAAGAACAAGAAAAAAGGGGACAGGCAAAAGAGAGCATTGGGAAAGACTTCTCCTCGGAGGATAGGCCTGAAATTAGAGAAAAAGGGTTTGTTGAGTCTATTCCTTCCACGGAGCGTGTTCAAAAGTTTCGAGACATTCAGCTGAGAAATCTCTACCGGATACTGCGCAGACCAGAGACTGTCTTTGATATTGTCACGCGTCATCATGCGACCTTTATGTGGGGAGATGTACAGAAAGTACTGAACCGGTATGTAGATGATGAGGAGCTTTTTCAAAGGTTAGATTCACGTTTAAGGAATTCTAAAGAGCTTCTTCTTTTGAGAACGAACGGAGTGCGAGATCAAGAGGGTCGAATTGAAGAGAGGTCTATCTATACCACGCACAGCATGCTCAAGGCAGAAAAGGAGCTTGTAGGGACAGCGGAAGGATTAGCAGCGCGTGAGACTCATGCTGTTTCTGTCTCTTCTCTGGAGCAAGGCTTATCTCGCATTCAAGAGAAATTAAAAGAAAGAGATGGTGAGTCTCGCTTAAGTGAGGGACAGGAACAGGCCATTCTGCATTTAGTTGAGCCAGGGCAGCTCAAGTGCATTGTGGGGTATGCGGGAGCGGGGAAGACAACAGCGTTGGACGCTTGTCGAGAAATCTGGGAAGCTGACGGATATAGGGTGTATGGGCTTGCTCCTACAGGAAGAGCTTCTCAGAATCTTGAGGGGAGCGGGATTTCCTCTCAAACCCTTCATAAGTTTTTAAAGTCATTTGATGAGGGGCGGTGTCAGTATTCTAATAAAAGCGTTCTTGTATTGGATGAAGCGGGCATGGTGGATGTAGGACGATTTGAGGCGTTTTTAGGAGCTGTTAAGGATTTAGGGGTTAAGGCAGTTGTTGTGGGAGATGCGGCTCAGTTGCAGCCTGTAGAAGCAGGGCCAGCCTTTCGGCTTGTGACAGAGCGGGTGGGCGTTTCTCGTCTTGAGGAAGTTTTGAGACAAAAGGAGGAGTGGCAAAGGGAGGCCACGGTTTTGTTTGGCAAGCAAGAATCTCAAAAAGCGATAGAAATCTATCAAACACGAGGGCACATCCATCTTATTGATGAAAAACTGCCTGAGAAGGATAAGGTTGAAGATGTTGTTAAGCGTTATGAGATTTGTGCTCGTACGTCAGGTCTGATCTTTAGGGAGATTATAAAGGATGTCCAGGGTGGAACTGAATATTCTGAAGGCGGAAACCTCTATGAAAAAGCCAAAGGTCATGAAGATTATAAGGAGTTTATAAGGTGGAGGGGTATTCAAAAAGAAGCGGGAAAAGAGATTCTAGGTAAGCCTGATGTTTATAGATCTGCCCTAGAAACCAGACGTCTAGATCCTTTAGAAATGGCCAGGCTCTTTGTCAATAAAGAGCAAAACAAGGAATCTCAATATAAAGAGGCCCATGAGCTTCTGAAGTCTAAGAAGCTGGATCATTTGATCGGCATAGAACGCGCGCCTGGCCAAACGGTTGAAGTGAGGAGTGAAGCTAAAGCCGCTCTTATTGAAGATTGGCAAAAGACTTATCAAAACGCTCCCCACAAGACACTTGTGTCTACGAGTCTTCTCATGATGGCCTACAGTAACCGTGACGTACGCGATCTTAATACGCAAGCCAGAAATTATCTTAAGAATTCAGGAGATATTGGAAAAGAGGACTTCACTTATAAGATTACACGAGAGGTTGAGGATGATTTTGGACGGAGGAAAAAGTTTAAGGAAGAACGGGAATTTTCAAAGGGAGATCGGCTTGTCTTTACCCGCAATAACTATGGCCTTGGGGTTAGAAATGGCAGCATAGGAACAATTGTTGATCTCAATCGTCAAAAGATTCATGTGAAATTGGATGAAGGAAAAGAGGTTTCTTTTGCGCCTAATCTCAATCCTTACTTTGATCAAGGATGGGCTGTAACAATTCATAAATCCCAAGGAACAACGGTTGGTAAAAGCTTTCTCTTAGTATCTCACGAGATGAATCAAAATCTTACCTACGTAGCCATGACGCGACATCAAGAAGATGTGCAGGTTTATGGAAGCCGTTGCGATTTCTGGCGAGAAGAAAAAGTTGCTGATATTCTTTCAAAATCTGGTGAAAAGTTGAGTGCGGCGGATTATCTCGATAGTCATTCTCTTGCCAAGCTTATGAAGGAAGAGGACCGTTTCTTAGAAAAGCTCTTTACGCGTCTTTCTGATGAGCTGCACGCCATGGGAGCGGTTTCTAAACAGGCCTTTAAAAATGTTGCCGATCACTTTTTAGGGCGCACTCCAGAGCGTGATCTCGAACGAGACATTATAATAAAGTCTGAAGTGATTCGAGAAGAAAATCGAGCACAGGAGGTTCTGAAAAAAACATCTCCTCCTGTGCCCGATAGGAGGCCAGAGCACGATGAAAGCCAAATTAATATATCCTCTAGCTTGAGAGAGAGTTTAGAGCAAAAACAAGAAATTGTCACGCCTTCTCTTCAACATGTGTATGAAGACATGAGCCACCCTGCCTTTAACGCGGCTGGATTCATTAAAAAAGTCTTTCAGGAAGGTTTAAAACGGCATGGGGAAGAGGCATCTATTCATTACTGGCAAGAAAAGCGTGAGCCTTATATGAAGCTTTATGAACAAAAGCTTGAAGTGGTTGAAAAAGAGCTAACTTCACCCCTTTTAAGCTATATGTCTGAGAAATCTCAAGAGTTGGCCCGAAAAGCCGCTCAGGAAGATCCAGATAGAGCCTTAACGTTCTTAAAGAATCTTCAAGCTTCAAAACAAGCAGAGCTGGATACCAAGGCAAGAGAAATACAGCGTTCTCAAGAGTTTGCTCAAAAGCTATCAAAAGAAAAAGCTGACGAGAAAATCTTCCAAAAAGAGTTACGAGAAGCCTATTCAGCTTATTTTAGATTCAAAGAACTTAAGCATGAGCTTGACCATTCTCCTTATGATATCGATCTACAAAAAGAGCTGCGTGAGCTTGGAAAATCCATTTACAAAAACAAAGAAGCTTTTGAGGTCCTCAAGAATGTGGACCCAGATATAAGCCAAGAAATTCAAAAAGTAGCTCAGCAGAAGAAAATTTCTTTGGAACGAGAACTTGATCGGGGTCATGGAGGATTGTCTTTATAAGCCCACTCACTGACAAACTCATTTGACGCAGATTCATCTGACAGACTTGTCAGACTCATCTGACATCACTTTGATTTTTTCTTACTTTTCGTTTGATTGTTGGCTTTTTGTTTTGCAGCAGCTTCTTCAGCTTTTTTTCTTTTAAAATACTCTTCCGTATACCATTGGAGATTAGATTCACAAAGGTGCCGAGCGCTTTTTTCTCCTTTGATCATATAAAGAGAAGAAAAAAGAGAAATGGCCGCTCCTGTAAAGACAGAGGTTATAAGCATAAGAAAAAAAGGCTTTGTCCATAAACTTGTGTATTGACTCATCATACTTTTCCACGAGTTTAGGGTGTTTTCTCCTTGGGTTTGAAGGTGTTTCATATCCTCTTCTGTCTGTTTTAAAACAGGAGAAAATATCTGATCAAAGCTGGATTTGACTTCTGAGCTTGTGTCAGAAAAATGCTTAGTAAAGAGGGATGAGATTTTTTGGTCGATTTCTTCTGTGACTTTTTCTTCGAGGTTTTGTCTGAAGCTGGCAAGAGTTTTACTGATTTCTTCGGAGAATGATTTTTTGTTTTCTTCAATTTCCTTGTTGATTTCGTCATGAAGATCTTTGAGGGCTTGTTCGAGAGTGTCTTTAGCCAGTTGCTTTTCTAAATCTTTGAAGCTAATATCGTCTTTAGGCATTTCTTTTTTCCTTCTTTTAAATGAGTAATTTTTGATATTTTGAAAGAATATCAAAATTATGTTTACTAAGGTATATAGCTTTTGGTAGGGTCTTTAAAAATAGTAGCAGGGGGCTGCTAAGCACACTTGAATTATGAGACAAGGGAGGCAGTAAGGTCGTAAGATCACCCCCACGAGTAAAGTTGATTTAAATAGGTGTTTATTTACGCATGAATTTTACAAACAACCACCCTTAAGTGTTATCACTACATTATGATGCTTTCTAATTGAAAGGTTTTTGAAAAATTTTTTGTTGCATATTTTTGGAGTTACATTTTATGAGAAAATTTAATTATTTTAAGACAAAATTTATAGCTTACAACTTAATTCTTTCATTAATTGTCGGTTCATTTCCATTACATGCAATGACGAGTGATTACGATTTCGAAATCTGGAATAATGGTACAAATCACGTTAGATGTTCCTGTAAATGTGATAATAATAGTTCAGGTTGGGAAGTATATGGTTATCCTGCTGTAATTGGCTTCGTAACAGCAATGGCTGGTGTAATAGCTGAAGAAGTTTGTCAACTAGGTCCGAAGTTAATTAACTGCTGTAAAAGAAAGAAGGCTCAATAGGATTCTTAACAAAGCAAAAAAAGAAGATGAGACACGCCAAGATTTAGAATCCTCTTCAGATGGTGAAATATCTGAAGAAGAAGCACAAGATAGTCCTCCCCCATCTCCTAAGGTTAAAAAACATAAGAAACCTCGTTTAAGTCTTGAAAAGCGCAAGAAGCTACAACAAAAGAAAAAAGCTGAAAAAGAAAAAGAGGAGGACAAGGAATCTCTAGACTTAAAAGATTCCTCAAAAATTAAGTCTTTGGGTGACGACATTAGTCCTGATGAGGCTTTTAAATTTACCGAAACAGTCGGAGTCAGCCAAACAGCACCTCGTATTCATTCAAAATCTGAAAAGCGTGCAATGCATGAAAAACCACAACAGGAAGATGTTGATAAAGAGGATAAGCGTTTAAAAGCTGAAGAAGATGAGTACTTAAGACGCGAGGAACAGCAACAACAACAAAAAATTGCTGAAGAAAAAAGAGCTAAGAAAGAAGCTCGTTTCAAACAAGCTCAAGAAAAACGCGCAAAAACACAAGATTCTTTGAGTCTTCTTGAAGAAGGTTCATATAAAAATCCTCAAAATCGTCAGGAAGAGTCATCTCATAGTGGAGATGAGAGTAAGAAAGGGAATTAATTTTTTAATTAATTATTATTATAATAATAAATTCTTTTTTAAATTGGTAAATTATGATAATTAGATATTCATAGAATATTTATATATTTTTATGATGTCTTTTTCCATTGCTAAGTTTGAATAAAAGATGGGAACAAATTAGATGGTTATCAAAGAGAATCTATAAGGAAAAGAAATGGATGCGCGATCAATCATCATAGCAGTAGGAATAGCTCTAACCGCAGTTTTATTTTTTTCTTTATCAGCAGAGTCAATGGAGGACGGGAACTATCCAAGTGAAGAAAGTTCTTATTCTTCATCATATCATCCTCTTATAGAGGAAGAACGGGAAGAAATTCAAAAAAACGGCATGAGTTACGTAAAAAATGAAGACAAAGAAGTTCAAGATGATCAACAAAATAAGAAATTTACAGAGAAATTAGAAGCTACAACATATCTAATAGGAGCTGTAACCGCTTCATTAGCAGTGAATGCTTATCAAAGGGGAAAACAAAAAGCATTACCACCTACTACTCTTCTAGTATCTAAGGAGGAAGAAGCGAGTATGCACTATAGAGCCGGAGTACAACATATTCAGAATAAGTTATATGAAAAAGCACGAGAAGAATTAAAGATGGCAGCATATTTAAATCACATCGACGCTAGATATAACTTAGGTGTACTCTATGAATTTGGCCTTGGAACAGAAGTGTCTTATAAAAAGGCAGCAAAGTGGTATACTGCATCAATGGAACACGAAAATTCCCCTGAAGCTTTAAAGCGAGTTATTAGAAAACAGATACAATTTGCGAAATAACACTTGGCTTTCTTTGATGTAGTTTATAATGGTGGAGCTGTTTCTATGAATATTTACAAGAACGTCATGAGATGCGTGCTCAGCAACAAACTCAGAAAATAGTTCTACCGTATCCAGAGGGAGAAGAACATAGTTTTGGAAAAATTAAAGACGTTAAAGCACATTAAAATTGATATAAAGTATGTAAAGTAAAAATTCGCGAGTGGGGGTATCAAATCTCGCTTTTGCAGTTAAAGTGTCGGTAGGCCTTTTATAAATTACAGCTCAATATTCAATAGAAAGCTTTTCAATATCTTTACCATATTTTTTACACCATTCGATGTATTCGTCAACGGCGTCATGAAAGACCTGGTGCATTTCTTTTACAGATTTTCCCTAAAATGTGATTAAATTGTGGATGTTGTGTAAACCTTCATGGCAAGTTCTTTAACTTTTTGATATTCTGTGGAAGAATCAAGCAAGAAGAAGGAAAAAAAATGGCAACAACCCTCACCCGGGCAGAGATCATTGATAGTATTACTAAAGAAGTAAAGTTGCTTCGTTATCAAGCAACTCATTTTCTAGAGTTCGTCTTTGAAACAATGAGAAACTCTTTAGCAGATGAAGGAGAGCTTAAGATTGCCTCTTTTGGCTCCTTTAAAGTCAGGCAAAAATCAAAGCGTATGGGTCGTAATCCTAAGACAGGAAAAGAATTTGTTATCACACCCCGGCGGGTACTTTTATTTAAGCCTTCTCAATATCTGAGAGAAAAAGTTCAATTGTACAAACCTTAATAAACTCCATGAGAGTTCGATGGTTTTTATCATTTTATGAGATTATTAGAGGGATAGACATATTTCTAAAAAAGTTTTTGTCTTTTTCCAGTTGATTTTCTAACTTGTTAAAGCTAATATCGTCTCTAGGTATTTCTTTTTCCTCTTTTATTTTTGACTCTGTTTTAAATAATTAGAAGTTGAAAAAATATAAATTTATGATATAGTGATGTCATCATAGATGTTCCTTCTTAAGGAGATAAACGATGAAGTTTTTATTATCTGTTAGTTTTTTTGCGTTAACAACAGCTGTTGCTCATGCTGGTCCGGGTTCTCGCTCTTCAAAAATGATAATGACAGAAATGGCTCCAAATGCTTCAAAATACGCTTGTAGAAGCTATACTAGATCAGGAGGTTTAAGAATGGACAGCAAGATTTATAGTACCTCTCCTCATGTTCAGAGAAGATCCTTTCACACAAAACTAAGAACAGAGGGCTATAAACCTAAAGAGACGGCTGAAATTCCTCAACGTCATATACTCCCTTGGCCTAAAAAAGTAGAGTATCTAGACGACACTTATGAGATTTTTCGAACTCCTCCAGGTTTTATAGAGATGCTTGAAGAGTCAGTAAAACGTTCTCACAAGGAGACCCCTTCTCTTACAACAGAAGAAAAAAAAAAGTAAATCTCCATACAGACCCAGATAAACATTCAATCGTAAGTAGCCCCTTCTTTTTTGAAGGGAAAACTACTTTTACACGCCATTTACTGGAATCGATTGATCTTCTTTTTGATCAAAGAAAACCCGTTAAAGATTATATGAGCTATCCATGGAATGTACATGGGTTTATTTTTTCAAGGTTTCCAGGAGACGTTTTTAAAAGAGGGACAGGGACTCTTGTTGGTAAGCGCTCAGTAATCACAGCTGCACACTGCTTATATCTAAAAGAAAAAACTGCTCACGGATATAAATATACCCCAGCTAAAGAGACTTACTTTTTTTCAGGACTGAAAGGAAAGGAGTCTTTGTATAGTTCTAAAGTTTTAAAAGAGCTAGTTCATCCAAAATATCTTCAAAACGATAGTCTGTATGATTATGGTCTTGTCAAACTTGAGGATAATATTGGAGCCAAAACAGGATATGCCTCTCTTATAGTTGCAGAGGATGCAGAGCTTGATGATCAAACTGTAAATGTCACAGGTTATCCTGGTTATGTAGGAGCTTTTCGGCATTTAATAAGAAAAGATACTTTTATTATGTACACATCATCAGGACAAATTAAGTTTGTTGATAAGCATATGATTCGTTATCATATTGATACATCTGGTGGTCAAAGTGGTTCGGGTGTTTGGGCTTTAAATAAAGAGGATATTGTTGAATGCTGTGGAGTTCATATTATGGGATCAAAACTAGAAGGAAATGGTGCAATTCGAATTAACGATGAAAATTTTGAGACCATTCAAAATTGGCTAAAAAAGTTTGAATCTGATACTTAAAGATTTGTATAAATTTTGATTTCAAATCGTGCGTAGTGAGCAACTTAAGGATGGATTGACTTTTAGCTAAAAGAAAGCTATCGCTAAGAAGCGATAGCAAGACAGGGCTCTCTAGCCTTGTTTCAGGAATTCCTGGCCCCCATGGTGTTCTGACCCCAAACCCTCGTTTTTTCCGATTTAGTATAGATTGAGTCTTAAATTGCTTTATTCCTGATATTGATTACTTTATGAATTTATGAAGTTTTAAGATCGAGGAAGAGTCATCAATGGTGGAAAGGATATGGTAAGAAAGACTGAAATTACGGATGATTTAAATAAGGTTATGGCAGATTCACTGCTACAATTGCTAAAACTTGTCAACAACGATATTTCTCAGGAGAGTGACTTTTTATCGATTGTTAAAGTGTTTTTGTTGGGTGTCATCTCAACGGCTGTTGATCTTGTAGAAGTGACTTCTCCCGGCACTACTCCATTCCTTTATGCTGATATTGAAGCAGCAGCTAAGCTCGGCGGTCTTAGAGCTATTCAAAAAATGCAATTAGAAAATGGTTCAATGAATTACTCTGTTTCTAATATCGCACCAGATGATATCGAAACTGCAATGAATTATTTGGGGAAGGAACTATCAGTAGCTCTTTATAAAGGACTTCATGAATTGCCATTGCCCTTACGCTCCTCAGAAGTATTATTACGTGGAATGGAAGCATTAGTTTCCAACTTATTAAATCAAAAATTTGATAACCCTCATCAAATACTTGATAGCTTCTGCGAGCACGTTCACATGTCTTTAGATGATTTAGAATCGCGTGGTAAACGTCAGGTGTTGCATCCAGAGAGACGCTAAACCAATTATAGTATAACTTATTCTTTTTCTATTAAGGGCTTAGGAGAAACCTTAATATTATTCAGAGGTAAGAATGAAACACTTAAAAATCACGCTTTAATATCCTGTGGAAAAAGGTTTTTGAAGTTCTTTGCCGTATTTTTTGCACCAGTCAAGGTGTTCATCAATGGCGTCTTGAAACGCTTGTTGAGTTTCTTTCACAGATTTTCCTTGAAACGTTATTAAATCGTGGGTATTAGCGACTCTTCCCTGAAAGAGATTTGTCTTTTCATCAAAGGTAAAGTGGCCGATATATCCTTTATATTTAATCATGGTTTAGGTTCCACTCTTTAAGAAGAGTTTTTATCAGTGGGTTTTCTTGCTGAGAACTGGTTTTACTGTAATTTTCCTTCAATATATAGGTCTTTGAAATTTTTTTCAAGTGTGTTGATGTGTTGCCGTTGGCACTTTGTTGAAGTAGTTTAGATTTTACTTTAGAAAAGACGCTAATGGCGTCTTTTGCGCCATTAGTGGCTGATAAGCCAAGAATTCCGAGTCGAGCGCCTGTCAAGAGTGGCCTTGGGCCATCCCCGGAGGGGACGCGTAACGAAGTGGAGCGCTCTTGACAGGCATAGCGAGAGAGGAATTATAGAGATTTTTTGATTTGTGAGCGAAGCGAACTAAGGTTGGACTTAAACCTAATAAAAAACTTACGAGCAAAGCGAGTTAAGTGTTTGATTTTCTTGTATTTTTTTTCTGATAATTTTCTTTTTTGTGGTATGTTTTTCTAACATGAGCTTTAAACACATTTTGAAGCTCATACATGGCATTTAAATTTTTCATGTATGATTTCCTATAAAAATAGTTTTTGCTTATGTACGACGTTCCTAGAGCGATTAAAAGGTATCCCAGAAGGTAAAGAGGGTTGATTTTTTACGAAGTAACTTTTCTTCAAAAAATTTTCTCACGCACCCGTGCGGTGCTCTCTGTTTGTATTCTCTGTAGTAATCTCTGTATAGGTATATGAACGTAAATTTCTTACATTCGAACGAAAGTTTCTTACATCCGAGTGTAAAAAATTTACATTCGGAGTTTCTGCCATTTTCGGTGTTTTGAAAATCTTTCGAGAATCTGCTGTTGGAGTTTTCCACAGATTTTTCGCGACAACTACAGGATTACATATAGGAATTAATATATAGGATACTTAGGCAAGACAAATTATGCGTAAAAAATCTCTTTGGGCAAGACAAATTATGCGTAAAAAATCTCTTTGGGCAAGACAAATTATGCGTGGATAACTTTTTTTATTCACAAGGTTAGGTTGTTAGTTTTTTAATATGTGTGGCGCTTGGTTTTAAATTTAGTCCACCTTCAAGAGACTCTAACTTTGCTTTTTGATAAAAAAGATTTACCTTCTTTAATTCTCGTAAAAAAGCTCTTTTGAAGTCTCTTACTCCTTGAGAGTTTTTTGCATAATCAGCTCCAAACTGGAGTTTCAAAATTTCCCAAGGAATGGTAGTTGGTGTTTTCAAGTAACTTAGGCGATAGGAAAGCCAACAGTAAATGTCTATTGCCAGGCTAGATCCCTTAAGAGCTGCTAAAACACGCATATCAAGTGGTACGGGATGGTTTACAATTTCATCATAGAATTCTTGCGTTAGTGTAACGGTAGACTCCCATAAAGTTTGTTGTTGAGGTAATCGTGTATCCCAAAATAGGATAGCACGACTGGCTATCCTAAAACCGCCGCTGATGTCTGCTTCTTGCCCATCGTATTGAAAAGAAACAGTTGCTGAGAAAAGACGTTTCATTTGATTTTTTAGCATAGGGATTGTCCCCCATCTTCCCCCTGTCGGAGTCAAATCTAATTGACGCATAAATTCTGATAAACTACGTCCTAAAACAACTTCTCGGTCGCGGGTTTTAACAACTTCAGATGAAATAAAAGCCATCACTAAACGAGGTTTTGTCCCATAAGGTAGCCCAATACTGTAAGAATTGTTATTTTTGTCTATTGTATACCCTGGTTGCATTATTACAGAGAAGTCGCCATTACGTCTTCCCCATACATTAACTTGTCCAGGGTTTTTGTGAGGCAAGGTAGCTTGCACTAAGGCTCTTGCCATGTATCCTAATGCGCCTGCTTCTTTTGCTTCCACAGCTTCTATGGCGAGCATTTCAGATACTATTTTATTGAGATTTTCTTGATTCATAATCATGTGTTAATTTGTACATATGTAAGTAAAAATTTATTTACTCATATTTAGAACTTTATTCATCGGCAATACGAGCTAGGCCATATTTTGCAAAGAGCTCATTAATAGCCTCAACTAACATATCTTGCTTTGTACGTCCATGTTGAATAGCTAATATGCCCATTTGTTTTGTGGTTTCATGGGAGACATGAGCGGCCAAAAAATGCCTTCCTTCTCTGCTTTTTTTGTTTTCGTGTTTGATGGTTTGCGTTGTTGTGTGCATACTTGTTTTATCATTTTTTAATGATTGAACCTTTTCTGAATTAAACGTTAAAGGACTTCTTTTCGTCATAATTAATCTCCAACTAGTTTGCGCGCTTTTGTGTTTAAGATCATATTTGCTTGCGTGTATTTTTTCATATTTGTTTGCATGTTTTCTTCTTTAAGAAGCCAATGAAAAAGATTGACTATTTCGTTTGCTGCCTTGCTTTTTGGATCATATTCTTGTGCAGTACGTCCATCATTTACGGCATGGGAAAAAGCTACAAGGTAATGCAATACAGGATCTACAACATTTATACCGCCATCTTTTAATGCTATTTTAGCCTCTTCCCCTATTCTGCCATGGGGTGGCACAGCATTAAGCAATACGTAAGCCGGTTTATTAGCAACAGTTGCAAGGTTTAGTGTTGTTCCAATAGCGTTTAGGTCGAATGCAGCAGGTCGACATGGAATCAATATTAAATCAGCCGCCCGCGCAGCTGCAAGTGATGCCGAGTCAGCATTAGGTGCACTATCTATAATAACAAGGTCAGCTGACTGAGTTGCGGCTTGTTCTAATAAATTTGAAAGCCTAGCGGCCTGTGCGGATATAACGACTGGTTCAGTATTTTTTCTTTTATCAGCCCAACTCGCTGCGGAAGCCTGTGGGTCTAGATCGAATACAGCAGTTTTAAGATTGTGAAGCTCTGCGGCTACAGCAAGATGAACTGCAACGGTTGTTTTTCCAGCTCCACCCTTTTGACTGATAATAGCGATTGTTTTCATGTTTGTGCGCTTTAATATTTTATTGTTTGTGTTTATACAACAAAACGAGCAAGCCCTCAATCATTATTTTTTGTTTGTGTTCTTTAAGGTTTTATCGTTTGTTCTTATACAACAAAACGAGCAAACACTATTTTTGGTCAGCAACCTCTCTAACAAGAACGTTACGTACTGTTGTTGCATACCATTTTCTGCCTTTTGCCGTTTTAATCGAGCGGAGATTCATTTCTGAAGCAATGCCTCGAAGGCTTAATCCTTGCATCTGAAGACTCTGCACAAATGGCTTTACCGCTCCAGCAAATTGATCAGCTACTTCTTTACTTACCTTACTTCCAAGAAGGCCAGCCGGGAGAGGATTAGGGTTTCCTAAACGACAACCACGTGCCTTTGCAGCTGCAAGAGCCTCTTTTGTACGCTTGGAAATCATTTCTCGCTCATGCTCTGCAAACACAGCGAGAATTTGTAGCATCATGCGATTGGCTCCTGGTACATCACAGGCAATGAATTCAATACCGCTTTCCATCAAACCGGAAATAAAATGCAGATTGCGTGCCAAGCGATCAAGCTTAGCAATAATCAGCCGTGCATGTTGTCGTTTGCATTCCGCCAAGGCCTTCATAAGTTCTGGTCTGTCGTTTCGTTTTCCGCTTTCGATTTCTGTAAATTCAGCAACTAGCTTATATTTATCTCTAAGATATGCCCCAACAGCTGTACGCTGTGCCTCTAGGCCTAAACCACTGCGGCCTTGCCGATCTGTAGAAACTCTGTAGTAGGCAATAAAGGTGTTCATTACAAACAATTTTCTCCTTTAAGAAGGGAATTTATTTCTGAGGTCTTTTAAAGAAGAAAAAAGAAGAAGCGGATTAGTAGTAATAGATTGAAAACCATATTGCTGATAAAATTGTTTAGCTTTTTCATGTTTAGCATCAATCACCATGCCATAAACACCTATACTCTCTCCTGCAAGTGAAGTGCGAGACAAAGCATCTGCGAAAAGCAGCTCTCCATAACCTTTAGATTGTTGTTTTTTGTCAACGGCGAGGCGAGCGAGACGGGCAACTGGGAGGGGATATTTAGGAAGTTTTTTAAGAAGATTATCTGGGAGCTCACTAACATCGATAGCTCCTGAGCATAGAGTATAGTAGCCTAAAACCTTATCATCTTCTTCTTGCCTTATTATAAAAGTACGCGCTAACTCGCGGCGCATATCTTGCCGAGCAAAATTCCTTAAGTAGAGATTAAGGGCTTCTTCACCACAATCAAAATTGACTCTGTTGTGATTTTCTGCCAGTGGCTCAAACTTCAGAGCCATTCGCTTTTACTTTCTTATATCGTTCTATTGCTCTTGAAAGTTTTGCATTAATGGGGGGAGGATTCTCAAGGAGCTGAAAAAAGCGAAGTTGTTCTTCAGGACTAAGATATATGGTTTGAGACTCCGATAAGAGTTTGTATGCGCCCTCTAAAGCTTGTGATAGTATAAAATGACTTAATGTATCCCCTTCAAGTTCAGCAGCTCTTTGGAGAACGTTCTTTGAGAGCTCAGAGACACGGATATTTAAGTGTGATGATTTAATGGTTTCAGTTTGCATAGGAATAATCCTTCTTTATCTTAAATGTAATGACAATCTCATTACATGTCAAGTAGGGTGTATAAAGCCCAAATGGTCGTTTGGGATTTATACACTTCTTTCAAAAACAACTCACCCGATGAGATAAGGGCCAAAAAGTAATCCTTTCTGGTCCTTTTACCTATCTTCTATGCTCTAACTGATTATTCCAGTTTTCACACATTTTAGGCCTTCTAACCCCAAACCCTCGTTTTTTCCGAACTAGTATAGGTTATGTATAGATTAATAAT
>MKUL01000018.1:30128-33764 GCA_001897795.1 Alphaproteobacteria bacterium 41-28
GGTTTTTCATACAAGCGGGACTGAATAGCAGAATTATAGTAAATAACGGCGCTCGCAATAAGACGCCCGCATTGATTGCTGATTTCCACTTCGAGATCAGTACGTCCCAGTAAGGCTTTCCTGCCGCCTGCCCTGGCAATAGCTGCCCGTAAACTATGGTAAGATTCAACACGGTTTTGCGAACGATGAACGTCTGAAAGCATTTTCGGATTCAAGATACATTTTAGGGTATAGATGCCGCGATTAATCTTATCAAACTCAAAAATGGCTTTGCGTGTATTATTCTGGGGGGACAGGGAGCAAAGCTTTTTAATAAGTGTACTTTGGCTAATCTCTTTTAAGCCAAGACTTGCAACCACCTGGTTAATATTGTCTTTTTGATCAACAATAAGTTGTCGGTTAATTTGTCCGGCAGGCGGAACAAGAAAATTTTTATAATGGCTTGGATCTTTTGAGCAAAAAATATTCTTTATTTCTTTTTTAAGATTTGTAAATCGGGGTCTGAACTCGCCGCCAAACCAATAAAAAATTGCAAAATTTGCCTTGTTAACGCTATGCATATCGCCTGTGAGGACAGTTGGATTAATGAGGGAGGTATTCCCATACCATAGGTCAAACGCAAAGTGGCTTTCATGTTCGTGGGGTCCAATGAGCTCACACTGTATAGGAACGTGATTCGACAATAACGTATAGGCTACAACGCCGCGGCCTTTCTTATAATATTTGCGCGAATAGCGCGCTCTGGCCGTTGGCGTTATTGTCTCGTATTTTTGCCCGTCCACGCTTCCATAGAGGATATCAAGATCAAATGTATAATGTGGAAAAATACTCAAACGGGTCATAGCGTTAGCAATGTCATCATGGGCTTTTTTAAGGGTTGAGAGCCGCATATACTGTTCATAAGTTGTTTCGAGAGCGCTATAAGAAATATCGCTTGTTTGAGCCATTTTATAATTTCCAATTCCCATGGCTTGGGCTATTATGACGGCGAGTAATTGGTCTTCATCCGTTTTTTGTTTGCTGTAACGAGGCTTTAAGGGAGTAAGGGACGACAAGAAGCCGCATTCTTTATTGACGAACCGCAAAACGTCAACAATATCGCGAATTGGCAGTTTATCATAAAATGCTTGAGACTCTTCATCTTTCCTATCTGTTGATTTTGGTTTAATCCATCTAATTTCTTTTTTTAAATGGTCGTATTTAAAGTGTTTGAGCTTTTCTTGCTTTAAGCTACAATCAAATTGCTTCAACAGCGTATCCAGTTCTTTGAAAAGTGAATCTAATTGGTCCTCACAAGGCTTTTTGAGCCATGGGATATCAAGCGTCTTTAAAATGTCTTCTTTTTCATTCAAAGGAACCAGTTCATGGTAGAAAGTCCTATGGCGGATACTATCTTCAATATGGATGGCACCTGTTTGCATTTGTTTAGCAATCTGACTGTAAACCAGAATTTCGTATCGGTTTGCATTGACGATTTGTTTTCCTTCTTCGTCAGTCGTCATCAAATACGGTTTTATCCGTTTTGAAATAAAAGAACATGGAAATTGGTTTGGGGACTGTTGTAGAAGATTTTGTTGTTTAGCAAAGACAGTTTTCATCCATTGAATCGCCTCTAACAGGGGATTGTTGGTTAATAGGCTTGAAAAATCAATATGGACGAAAAGAGAGCGTAGGTGGCGTTTATAACGTGAAGTTGCTTTGTCCCGCTCTTTCCATTGAATATCCAGCTTACGCCGGGGCTTTTTCAGCATCTTTTCTCCGATAGTCCGAATTGATTCTTTTGGAAGGATTTCAAATGCTTTTTTGCGGGTTTCCCCGAACGTGAGAGAATCGCTTAGATTATCATCTACGTAGAGCAAAATAAGCTGCCCTATTTGTTTATCAACCTTGTCTTGGGAGAGGTTTAAATCTGTTTTATCCTTAATTTCATTTTCAAGTTTTTTGACCTGAAAATTGAAAGCATCCGTTAGATTATCATTAACTTGCTGGTATCTTTTGAAGACATAGCATAAGAGATAGAGATAAGCCTGCTCTTCCTCAAAGCGGCCCAGATCATAAATTGAATAATGATGGGCCAGACTTGCGTAATGGCCAATATTTTGCTGGGAGATGTTAAGTTGTGGCAAAATCGTTTTTATAAGCTGATATAGGGGTTTGAGGATATCATGCTTTTGGCGTTCAAGGCTCATCATTGATACTCCAAAATTCTTAGCGTCCTGCTTTAACGAAGCCAACTCTGATAGGGCGTTCTCGTTTTCGTAAAGTTGATCTAGGCTTTTCTTGTGGGATTCTGTTAAGCAACCCTGCAACTTTAATTTAAGACGATTGCGTTCCTGAGTAAGAACGTTGCTGACAATATCCTGAAGAGTTGTATATCCGGGGCGTACAATTTTTTGACTTTTAAGGAAGGAAAGTAATTCATTCGCAAGAAAATTTGGCGCTATATCACGTCTGACGATCATTTTAGAGCGATCATATATTTCGGGTAAAAAATCGTTAGACCAAAGCCTGTAGCCAGATAACCGGCAAATTTCCTGTCTTTGAAAATACTGCTCATACCTCGTGATCGTAAAAGCAGATAAAGTTTGGGTGTTAAAATATCGTGTAATGATAAAGTTAACATCAGCTTGGGGAATTTTATGAAGCGAAAATTTGAAGAAAGCGTTTTTGGCTTTGAAATAACCAATTTGTAAGGCGCAATAAACTTTTGCATGCAAAGAGGAACAGCTTTCTATCAAATTCCATTCTTGCGGTTCAAATGCGAGATATTGATGACGTTGGGCGCTATCAAAATCGGGAAGTCCGTAGAAAGCAAATTCTTCCAAATTAGACAGAATGGAAAGTCTTTTCTGCTTCTCTTTCATTAAAGATATCTTTTTTGTTTATGTTATAATGGTCGTTAAAAGAGGGTAGTTTTAAATGTATGAAACATATTGCAAAGAGCATATAATTTGTATTATTTTTTATACCAATATGCATTAACAATTAACAGGGTTTTTTATGGGTAAAATTGTCGCTTATTTACGAGCCTCAACCGACAAACAAGACCTCAATCATCAGAAGTTGGAACTCCTCGAGTTTGCCAGACGAAAGTCCTTGTCTATTGATGAATTTTTAGAGATTACAATTTCTTCTCGACAGACGAAAAAACAACGACGAATCGAAGAGCTCGTTGATAAGCTTGCTCAAGCAGATACTTTAATAGTCACCGAACTTAGCCGTCTCGGCCGCAGCACCGCTGAGGTAATTGGTCTGGTTAACATGTTGGTGCAAAAGAACGTCCGCGTTATTATCACTAAACAAAATTTAGATATCAGCACGCATGATATGAATTCAAAGATCATCCTAACTCTTTTCTCCTTGTTTGGAGAATTGGAGAGGGATTTAATCAGCCTTCGAACGAAGGAAGCGTTAGCTTCTAAAAAGAGGGAAGGGAAAATTTTAGGGAAGCCCAAAGGAACGATTCAAAAGAGCAAGTTTGATGCAAACGTGGACAAAATAAAAGAGCTGTTAGGATATGGTCTTTCTGTAAGAAAGATTTCTAATGTTCTTGGATATACAAACCATATTGCGCTTAATACTTATATTAAAAAGAGGAGCTTAAGAAATAAGGAAGCTTAGAACTTAATCTATACT
>MKUL01000019.1:0-18143 GCA_001897795.1 Alphaproteobacteria bacterium 41-28
TCCTTCCGGGCTAAAGCAAGCTCGAATATGAGCTTTTTCCGTTGATGAGACTTTCCAGTTGGTATTAACCGTGGGATAAAGAACAAACCCAACTGCAGCTCCCGTTAAGAAAATAAGAGAGGCTGGGAAATTTAGTTGTAAGAAGAAAGGAATGAGAGAATATCCTCTTCTTCTTCGTTTAAATCTTTCAAGTTGTATCATTTTTTGTTACCCAAATCTCTTTCCAGTACCAAAGTAATAGGCTAATAGAAAGTTAAAGACCATCTTCAGAAAGAATGTTTTTTGAGAATTATTGTAGAATGTTATGCTTACGAGCTGAATAAAGCGAATATAGCGAAGAAGTTTTTCTAAGGCAAGAGCCCTTACTTACTAAAAAACTTTGGTAAAATCTTTTGAATAAATTCTCTAAAGGGTTTAATATATTTATTTAAGAACATGGAAAACTCCTTTAATTTGAAATTATTCTTAATTTAGCACGACTTTTTCTAGAATTCCAGAAAGAGATTTTATTCCTAGCAAACTCTTTGTGTCTGCTAGATATCCTTTCTACAGTTTTTCCTTCAAGGTCAAAGCGATAAATTCCCTTTAAAACCGCTATTTGATATTTCTCATTATAGGTATAAAACGCAAGAGCTTTACGGATAGATTTTTTAGAAAGAGAATTGTCTTTTGGGAGATAAAAGTAAATGTCTCGTTCAATTCTTCTTTTGAGAGGCTTCGGATTTTGAAGGTTAAAGCATTGAGGAAAAGTCCTTGTAAGCCACTTCAGTGTCTCTTCTATTTTCTGCTGTGAAGAGATGGGCGAAGAAACAATATTATTATCCTGCAGCAATGTTTTAAATTGAATCTTACCTTGAAGCTCCTTAAATTTTCCAGGACTTACAAGCCCTTTTAATGTGAGACGTTCGCGAGTAGCCATAAAGCCATTGAATGAGAATTTCTTTTTCTTTTGATTAGGTTTTAATTATTTCATACTTTTCTTTCAGGGTAAACATATTTTATAGATCCATCATCCATAATAAAAAATATGGGTTTCCCAAATTTAGAAGGAAATTCCTATTCTTCTTGTGCTTTTTGTAGAGCTTTTTTTTGAACAAGAATTCCTTGACGTTCATAACGTTTACGAGAGCGACTAAACTTTACGACAACGGCAGATTCTGTACTGTATTTTTTTGCACGACGGGTGAGCGTTGAATTGCCACTTGGGAGAAAGACAAGATCTTCAAATCCAGCACAAGTTAAACATAAAGGTTGATCTCCTTCCATGAGTAAGAGATTTCCTTTCATTAAATCTTGCTTGCATTTTGAGCATTGCGAATGCTTTACAATCATAAATACAGTGTGGGGGGGGGGGGCGACTGATTAAGCTTATCTTCAAGTCGTTCTTGTTTTCTTTCTGAAAGGATGGGGGAAATGTAGTGGGTTCGATAAGCCCTTTCGATCTCTGGATGCCCACTTTTACTAAATTGTAAAGTTCTTTTGGGGCCTCTAGTCCGTACTAAATAAGCTGTTTCGCTTGCTTTCAGGTCTTTTTGTTCGGCCCATTTACGAAAAGATCTCATGGCATGACTTATTTTACGCAAATTGCCTTGAATAACTTTTTCTAAATAAGGAATTTTACCCTTTTTCCAGTCTTGGACATGAACTGGCTGAAGTAACCCCATACCAACGAGAACATCAATCGCACTGACATAGTATTGACGAAATAAGGCTTCTCCAGCAGCCCGAATTGCACGGTTTTCAATCTCTTTTAAATTAGCCACAAAATCCTATAAAATAAATTCCTCATTTTCCAACGGATCATTTATTATTCGCAGCTCTTTGTCAAATCCCACAACGTACCTTGCCAACCACTTATCGTTCCCCAATTTTTACACCTCTCACACTCCCAAACAATATTATCGTCTTTCAAAGACAAAAGAGCTTGTACTTTTCCACGACAACGCTTTTTATTAATCACTGCAAAACACGAGGGTATTTTATTCTCTGTGTCATCAAAATGGGTCGCATAAGCAACAAATGCACACAAAGCTTTGGCTACTTGACAAGCTGGGGAGGGAGTTCTGGTATGTTCTCTATCTCATCCAGAAAATGAGGTAAATGCGTAGACCACCCCTGACTCATATAAATCTCCCATAATCTAAACTCAGTGTTTTAACACTAAGTGTTTAAAAACACTTTTTATTCCTATTTTGATATATTAATAGCCAAGCTCTATTTTTTTGGGAGGGATGTGAAGTCAACATAACATTTATTCCTACCCTCTTTTCAGATTTAAGTAAGGTATTTACCTCAAAGCCTTAGACTTCGAGCATATTAACTTTAACTAAGTGTTCCTTAGCATATGTCATAAAACAAAATTCGTGGGGGTGATCTCGCGATCTTTTGCGCCTCCCGTATTTATTATTGGAAATGCTTTAGTAGCCCCCTCTTACATTGATAAAAGATTTTAGCAAACTCTCAATTAAAGTAAAGTGTCATTTTAGAAAAATTTGCAGTAAGAATGCAGATGTTTTAAGATTGGCCATAATAAAAATATTATAAATCTAGATAAAAGGGGGAGTATGAGTTTATCATCAAATTATAAACCTAGCACAAATGAACCCTACATGAACCCTCAGCAGTTAGAGTATTTTCGACAAAAGTTATTAAAATGGGGAGATATCTTCATGCAAAACAAAAACGCCGTGCGAATCGAGAGCTAGGGTGTTTAGTCTCAAGATGTGATGGGATAAAATATGTAGGGAAAATATCTTTAATTTCAAAAAGAGGAAGCAAGGTTCATAGCAAATTTAATATATACATAAATTATCAAAATATGATAACCTATGTATATGAATATGAGCCTCTCAAAGTATATTATACATCTCCAACAACTTGGACGCCTTAGTTTTACCCAAAAAGAAGCCTGTGATGAGCTTGGATTATCGGTTGGTTACATCAAAGTCAGCGCTAATCGACTCATGCATAAAAAAAAGCTCTTTATGCCAAAGAAAGGGTTTTATGTCATTGTTCCCATCGCTGATCAGGTGCGAGGTTTTATCGACCCTATTCATTATATACATAATTTAATGAAATTCTTGACTTCAAACTATTATATTGGACTTTTATCTGCCGCTCAACGATATGGGGCCGCTCACCAACAGCCTCAAGCTCTTCAAATCATCTCGGAAAAACAGATTCAGCCCATTGTTAAGCTTGGCGCGCATATTCGTTTTTATAAAAAACTCCATTTCCCTGACTCAAAATATATTCAGCCCATGAAGACTGACACAGGATACGTCAACATATCTTCCCCTGAATTGACGGCTTTTGATTTAATTCGGTATCCTCATGCGTCGGGGCAGATTCATAATATTGCAACCGTGCTGACAGAGCTTGAAGAGTCAATTAGGATTTCAACTTTTAAAAGCTTTCTTCAAGGAGTACATGATCACGCATCGATTCAAAGATTAGGGTATTTATTTGATTTCTTACACATTAAGAGGCTTAGCAGAGTTTGTAGGGAATGGCTTCTTAAACATGGGACTAAGCCTGTTCTTTTAGTCCCTAGCAATGCGTATGATCCTAGCCAGTTGATACGCCCGTGGGGAGTCTACGTGAATGAAGAAGTGGAACCAGATTTATGATCCCTAAGCAATATATTGAGCATTGGAAAAATACAAAAGCTCCTTGGCAAACAGATAGTCAAGTCGAGCAAGATCTTATTCTTTCAAGAACTCTTGTAGACATATTTTCTAGCTCACTCTTACGTGAGAGCTTAGCCTTTAAGGGCGGAACAGCCCTTCAAAAGCTATTCGTGGATGAGCCCTCTAGATACAGTGAAGATATTGATCTCGTTCAAACACAGCCTGGTCCCATAGGTGAGATTATGGCTGAATTGAGACAAACACTAAACTCTTGGCTTGGAAAGCCTAAATACCTACAAAATGAGTATGGGATGAAATTTTTCTACCGCTATGAAGCTGAAGATGGCGTATTTATGCGAATTAAAATTGAGATCAATACACGTGAACATTTTACAGTGCTTGGACTTCAAGAAATGGATTATAGGGTTTCTAGCCCTTGGTTTGAAGGGAGCGCTCCTATTACCACTTTTTTTCTTGAGGAGTTGATTGGAACAAAATTAAAAGCCCTTTACCAAAGAAAAAAAGGACGTGATCTCTTTGATGTAGATTATTTTCTAAAATCTCATCCAAAGTTAGATTTGAAGCAGGTTATTAATTGTTTCTCTGCCTATGCGGAACACCAAGGTATTATGTTTTCAAGGGCAGAATTGGAAAAAAACCTCATTATGAAGTCACTGGATCCAAGTTACTATAATGATATCAAGCCGTTATTAGCTTCTGAAGCTTCTAAAAATTATAATGCCAGCAAAGCTTTTGATCATATCCTTGAAAAGATTTGTCCTCTTTTCTCAGGTGACCCTTGGAATCATAATCTAGGTCCAGATTGTCCTTTAACTCATTTCATAGAGACCTTTAAACAATTTAACACTGTTTCATCATTGAGTAAAAGTAGAGAGCCGCTAGCTCAGAAACTTAAGGAACTTTCTGCAGCAATTATTCAAAGTGACATCCTTATAAATAAGGCGAAAGAACTCAACTTGGACAAGAAGGTAAAATCATTTGCAAGCACATCAACCCAATCTGGTATTTGATCTTGATATAAAGACTATCTAAAAGTGTGGCGTTTGTTTCCGTAAGAAAACTCTTTTAGAAAACACATAGATTTCCTTTGTCTATAGTTCTTGCCCTTATTAAGAAACAATGGATATAAAGAAAGAGAACCTAAACAGGGAACGTCAATTAAGATGACCATTGATTTTAATCCTGGATTTAATCGCTGCCTTGATCTTATGGAGAATACTCGTCACAATATTTTTATTACAGGTAAAGCAGGTACAGGGAAATCGACCCTTCTTAATTATTTTAGACAACATACAAAGAAGAAAATTGCGGTTTTAGCTCCGACAGGAGTAGCTGCAATAAATGTACAAGGACAAACCATACATTCGTTTTTTAAATTTAAACCAAGTGTTACCCTTTCATCAATAAAGAGAAACAATGAAGACGATAAGAAAAACATATACAAAAAATTAGACGCTATCGTTATAGACGAAATCTCTATGGTGAGGGCAGATTTGCTAGATTGCGTAGATAAGTTTTTAAAGTTAAATGGAAAAAGTCCCGGAAAGTCCTTTGGTGGAATTCAGATGATTTTTATAGGAGATCTTTATCAACTCCCTCCTGTCGTTACTTATCAAGAAAAAGAGATTTTTTTCTCACAATACCAAAGCCCCTATTTCTTTAGCGCCCTGTTTTTTGAAAACTTTAAGATGGAATTCATTGAGCTTAAAAAAATCTATCGTCAGCAAGATGAGCAATTTATTGGTTTACTCAACTCCATTCGCAATAAGACAACAACCGATGAAGATATCTCTCTTTTAAATCAACGGGTCAATCCAGATTATACGACGGAAGATTACTGTATTTATCTCACACCAAAGAATGTAGACGCAGAAGCCATTAATCAAGAAAAGTTAAAACAACTTAAGGGGAAGATGTATGGCTTTGAGGCCAATATAAAAGGGGATTTCGGAAAAGAATCCTATCCGACAAGGCAAATCTTATCCTTGAAGGTTGGCTCTCAAGTTATGATGGTTAATAATGATTATAAAAACCGATGGGTTAACGGGACAATGGGGAAGGTTCTGCATATTGAAAGATATGATGATGCAGTTGTTATAGAGGTGGAACTAGAGGATGGGCAAGAAGTTGATGTTTATCCCTACACATGGGAAATTCATAGATATTTTCTTGAGAAGGATACCATTCAATCGGAAACTATCGGCTCTTTTACCCAATATCCTCTTACCTTAGCTTGGGCTCTCACTATTCATAAGAGTCAGGGCAAAACTTTTAATAATGTTATTCTTGATATAGGCGCAGGGTCATTTATGCCAGGACAGGTTTATGTAGCTCTAAGCCGATGCACGTCTTTTGAAGGACTCATTCTGAAGAAACCCATTCACAAAAAGTATATTTGGCTCGATTATGAGGTGGTTAAGTTTGTTACAAACTTTCAGTATCAAGAATCAGAAAATAAATGCCCCCTTGATAAAAAAATAGAATTGATAGAGGACACCCTTAAAAGAAATCAATCCCTTGAGATCGTTTACCTAAAAGCCAACAATGAAAAGTCTCAGAGGATCATCACCCCCACAGCCGTAGGGCAGATGACTTATAAAGATAAGCCCTATTTAGGTATGAAAGGATTTTGCCATCAAAGTCAAGAAGACAGAGTTTTTCGAGTCGATCGTATTTTAGAAATGAGGAAGAAAGCCATTTAAAGTTAAAAAAACGTCCAGACAGAATTAAACAGGACACGTTGATCATGCAAGAACAAGAACTTCGCTTAAAATTGCGTAAAATAGAAACCTTATTTGCTGGGGCAGGTACGCAAGGGGAGCGCGCTGCAGCAGAAGCTGCTATCCAGCGTATTAAGGAAAAATTAAACAAAGCCGTTAAGAGTTCACCGCCGATAGAGGTTAAATTTTCATTAGGAGATTTGTGGTCTCGTCAGCTGTTCCTAGCTTTATGTCGTCGCTATGAGCTTGTTCCCTATCGATATGCCCGACAACGCCATACAACAGTCATGATTAAAGGCCCACAAGATTTTATTGATGATATCTTGTGGCCTGAATTTCAAGCTTTAAGTAAGGAGTTGAGTGAATACCTTGCTCATGCCACAGAAAAAATTATCCGAGAAGAAATTCATAAAGATACAACGGAAGCTAGAGAAGTTGTTGAGCTTTTAGAGAGCAGTTAATATAGTTCCAAGCCGCTGTTCAAGAGTACAAAAAATGTCTAACGTGAGACGCGTAGAAATGTTAGAACAACATAAGAGTTGGGGGATAAGCAAGTATGTACCAGAAAAAAGGAGGAGAGAAGATGTACTCATGGAAATCGTATGATATTTTTTCATCCATGTTTTTAGCCGAGTATCATGATACTGTTCTTTACGATGTATTACATCAAATCGTGGCATTCCTTCTTTTTCCCATCAACTGTTCTTGTAAAACCCTTTGCCAGTGTGACGACTTCAGAGAAAGGGTCATTCTAACATTGAATGTGACTCTTTATATTAATGATGAAAAAGCAAAAAAAAGCCCTGCTTTTCTCAATAATATAAGGTTTCTTCTAAGGATTCCTGAGCCAAAGCATTTTAGAGAAAACTTTCATAAGGCCTATCCTTTATGGCTCATTAAAGAAGATTTTAGAATAAGAGACAAAGATAATTATTTTAAAGGTATTGAGAGTTTTGTATGGAAACTCCTTCGGTCCGATAATACAGATGAAACTTTGCCATTTAGAAAATCCTCCGCAATTGCCAAAGAAGAAAAGAATGAAACGGTTTTGTTAAGAAGGCCTTTGAAAACAAATGTAATTAAGTTTCAGAAAAAAGATGACTCCACCAGTGGGAAGATCTCTGAAAAACGCTTTGATACATATAAATCCATTTGTCATTTTATTGCTGCTTACGAGTTTATGAAAAGAGAAAAGGGACAAGAGTGGCAATTCTCATTGAACCAACCGGATCAAGTACAAAGATTTTTAGATATTGCTTATTGGTTTCGAAAAAGTCTTCTTTCTCTTAAAACAGGCGGTGATAAAGAGAATATCTTATTTTCTGAAGAAGACCTCGTTCCGCTCCCTGCTTGGGTTCAAGATAATGAGATTGATATTCCTATTGAACCATTCGATAATAAGGTTCATGAGCCTGTCCTAGCTTCCTAAGATGCTTAACGCCTGTATGCACGACTAAAACAGAATAAATCCCTAAAAAGTCTTGACTTTTTAGGAATTCAGACCATAATAGCCATAACTATACCTATGGATAACCTATTATGGATCGATACCTTTCACCCCTCGTCAAAAAAGATAGTGACAAGAAAATCGTGTTATTGAGTGGTCCCCGCCAAAGTGGAAAGACCACGCTTGCGAAACAGCTTTTTGACAACTATGAGTACCTGAATTTTGATGCTTCAGAGGATCGAACCTCTATCTTTAAAAAACAATGGAGGAGAGATGTTGAGTGCGTTATTTTTGACGAGTTACATAAAATGCCAAAATGGAAAAGGTGGGTAAAGGGAATTTATGATACAGAAGGCAATAGGCCTCGTCTCATCGTTACAGGAAGTGCGAACTTAGACACCTTTAGAAAAGTTGGAGATTCCTTAGCCGGACGATATTTTCAGTATCGTCTCCATCCACTGGATATAGAGGAAGCGGTTACATTTTGGCAAAACAATCCTCAAGAGGTTTTCCAACGTCTCATGAAATGCAGTGGATTTCCTGAGCCCTTCTTGGAAGGAAGCCTTGACTTTTATAAACGTTGGCAAAGGTCACATCTGGATATCATTCTCCGGCAGGACTTTTTGGATATGTATTCAATTCGCTCCATTAAATCCATTGAACTTCTTGTTGACCTCCTCAAGCCACGCGTATCAAGCCCCACGTCCTATTCCAATCTTGCCCGAGATTTGCAAGTCGATCCGAAGTCGGTCCAAAACTGGTTAACAATGTTGGAAAATATTTATGCCCTCTTTCGGGTAACACCTTATCATGATAATATTTCCCGCTCACTTTTGAAAGAACCCAAGTTTTATTTCTATGATATTGCTCGTGTTTCTGATGAAGGAGCTCGCCTTGAAAATCTTGTGGCTTGTGCTCTACTCAAGAGAATTCAATTTCTTGAAGATGCCCATGGATACAAAGGAAGTCTTCATTATCTCAGAACAAAGGATGGAGTTGAGCTAGATTTTCTCGTACTGACAGACGGCCGTCCCACCTTATGTGTTGAAGTCAAAATGTCTGACGGTAATTTATCAAAAAGCTTCAATTATTTTAGAAAATTTATAGGGGAAGCCCAATGTGTGCAATTGGTTCTGAATTTAAAACGTGAGTATGATACTCAAGACAGTATTCAAGTGAGAAACCTCGTCTCCTATCTAGCCTCTCTTAGCTCAGCTTTCCCTACAAAAGCATAGCTCCTTAGCTTCACTTTAATGAGCTATTTCTTCTGAAGCCTAAAATTATCAATTTCACCAAAAACCTGATCTTGTCCTTGAAGGAACTCCTCATGGAAAACTTCAGACTCTTTTCTAGCTTTGAGCAGATCTGCTTCCATCTTATTGAAATGCTCACTGATCTCTCCTCCCATGGTTTCAGCTTTTTCTTTTAGCTCTCCTAAAGACTGCTCACGTGCCGCTTGGAAGGCTATTTCGTCACGAGTCATAGATGATTTAAATTCATTTACATGATGAAACAGGCCACTCATGAACCAAAAGAAAACAAAGAGAGTTGAGATGATCATGAAGGCAAGTAAGAGGGTAATTTTGTGTCCTAAGGTCATTATTTCCCCTTTCTAAAATTCTCTTCAGCTTGTTCAAAGTGATTGTGGAAATTATTGACAGCTTTTTGAAAGGATTCGTTGTTCCTTTTTTGATTTTCTTCAAAAACTTCACCGAGCTTCTGGAAACCCTCCTCAAATTCTTTAAAGGGATTTTTAAAAGCTGCATCCATCTCACTGGCCGTTTCTTCTCTTTGAATTAAGCTCTCCTGAATAGGTGACTTTTGGGGGATTTTATGAGATTTAAAAATCGAATTTGCGAAACTCATAAAAGCAATCAAGATGATGAGAAAAAATCCTCCAATTCCCAGGAGAATTTTGTCTTCCAACTTTAAGGCTATCTCCTTCTGAAAATAGGAAGACTTTTGTTTTCTTTCATTATAGCCTGAACTTCTTCGTTTCATTTTATTTATTCCCTATTTTTTGTAAATTTAAGGTTTCATGTTTTCTTTAGCAAGAGCTTCAAGCCCTTGATAGGTCCATAGGGGGTATATATCTTCGGATTGTGCCATTTCATTCAAAATTAAAAGACCTTTGAATAGAGTGGCTATGGGTTCTTTCATTTCAGGGGATTTTTGAAGATCTTCGCCCAAGGTGATGTTAAAAGTTTCAAGGAGTCCAGCTTTGGAAATTAATCCTCCAAGCTGTACGAGTGACCTCGTTCTTGCTCGCCTGGCGCTATGAGAAGTGATTTCAAGTGTGCTCATGATGTGGTATTTCCTTCTCTCGGCTTTGGTGATCTGTTGATCCAACTTCTTGGTTCTTTTTTCTATGGAGTTGAGAAGCAGGACTGGGAAAGGTTTGCGGTTTTCCACCTCCGAGGGAATAAGCTTTTTTCCAGCTTTCTTTTTTTGTTTCAGGTGCTGCTGCCCAGCTTTCTGCCATCATCGCTAGAGCTAAGGGAGTAGAAAACTCGTCTTTAAAAATCTTTTGTGTTTCCTTTAGAAAGGAAAGAGCTTGTTGGGCCTGAACTTTCTCTCGTTTCTTCTTGAGTTGATGAATCTTTTCATCAATGTGGTTGAGTCTGTCAGTCATCGTAAAACCTCCTCTTGTTTTTATGATGACTTATAATAGCAAATTTGTTATTATCTTTCAACGTAATTCATTGAAATATCTCAATATAAACACAGATAAACATGAGTATACAAAATGATCATATTCGATCATCTGAGATCGATAAGTCTGTCATGATTTGCTTTTTTAAAAGCAAATCATGCGCGCTTACACATTGCCGTTGGCAATGGCGCTTGGTCTCAGGCGACGCAGACCATATTTGGAAAAGTGTCAGGTAAGCTATGGCTCTTTTCCACTTCAGTGCAAAAGTTCTCTCCAGAGGTAGTCGGAATACGGTTAGAGCGATTGCTTATCGAGCTGGGTGTCAGCTTTATGATACTCAAACAGGTCAAACCTTTAATTATGCTGATAAGTCTGTGCAACATGTGGAACTTCTTCTTCCCAAGGATGCGCCTTTATGGGCAAGAGACATTCAAGAACTAATGAAGGTTGATCGTCAAAAGGGTCTTCAGGCCTTTGTTGACATTGTGGAGGCCTCTGAAAAAAGGATTGATGCTCGGGTATGGCGAGAATTTGAATTTGCTTTGCATCGAGAATTAACGGAAGAACAAAACATAGCACTGGCTCGGGAGTTTGTAGAAGATCACCTCTGTGGGCGAGGAATGGCCGCTCAGCTTAACTTTCATTTTGATGTGAATGAAGAAACAGGAGAAGAAACCCCCCATTGCCACGTTGTGGTGACGACAAGGCGGTTAGAAGAGAAAGGGCTGAGTTTAAAAAAGGAAAGGGATTGGAATTCAAAAACCTTGTTGCTTGAACTAAGAGAGCAATGGGCCCAGTATTCAAACTTTCATTTGAAACTCCATGGTCATGCCATTCAAATCGATCACCGTTCTCATAAAGATCGAGGCATTGAAATAGAACCTCAACCCAAACGAGGAAGAGGCGTTTCAGAGCAGGAAAACAGATATCAGAAATCTTTAAAAATTCTCCCCATCACTGATAAAGCTAAAGCCTTCCATGATGTTCAACTCAGAAACCTTTACCGAATCATAAGACGGCCTGAAGTCGTCTTCGACATTGTCACAAAACATCATGCCACATTCATGTGGGCTGATGTGCGACGAGTTTTGCATCGATATGTGGATGAAGTATCCCTTTTTCAAAGGCTGGAGGCCAAACTAAAAAATTCGGCAGAGCTCGTTCTATTACATCTTGGAAATGTGGAAGATTCCTCTGCACACTTTTATCTCACTCCTACCTCTAAGAATGCAGAACAAGACAAAGCCATTTATACAACCCGTCGTATGTTGAAAGCAGAGAGATCTCTCATTGAAGCTGCAGAAGGGCTAAGTGACTTAAAAACCCATGGAGTTGATGAGAAATATATCAAAAAAGCCATAGAAAAAGCTAATGAAGAATTGAGAGCTCATGGAGGGCTTTCTCAAGATCAAATCAAAGCCATACATCATCTGGTGGATGAGGGACAAATTAAATGTGTAGTAGGAATAGCTGGTGCTGGAAAAACGACTGCTCTTGGTGTTTGTCAAGATATATGGAAAACAGAAGGATATGCTGTTTACGGATTAGCTCCGACAGGAAAGGCTTCTCAGAATCTCGAGCATAACAACATCCAATCACAAACCCTCCACAAATTTTTGAAGGCCTGTGAAGAAGGACGTTGCCAGTACCATAAGAATAGCGTTCTTGTTCTCGATGAAGCCGGTATGGTGGACGTTGAGCGCTTTGAGAAGCTTCTGGGTGCTGTTAAACAGCTTGGAGTTAAGCTGATTGTTGTCGGAGATGGAGCCCAACTTCAGCCTGTAGAAGCTGGCCCTGCCTTTCGATTGGTAACAACAAGAATTGGAAAAGTAGAGCTCAACACCATTGTTCGACAAAAGGAAGCTTGGCAAAGAGAAGTTACGGTTCTCTTTGGAAAACAGGAAACACAAAAAGCACTTCAAAAATATGTAGAAAAAGGCGCTGTTCATATCGTTGATGAAAATCTTTCTTCGCTGAAAGAGGTTTTGGCTCATGGAAATTATAAAGACCTTGTCAAACTCTACGAAGCGAGCCATCGTGTATCTGCTCTTATTTATCACGAGATGATCAAGGACGTGAAAAAAGACCACCCCGGTCTAACTCAACTTCATCCTTTCATTAAGCAACATCAGGACTACTCACGTTACCAGAGTTGGAAGGAACTGGAGAAAGAAGCAGCTAAAAACGTCCTTCAAAATGCTCAAACGTGTCGTCCTCTTCTTGAGGAACGATGTGTTGATCCGCTCCCCATGGCTCTTCTTTATGCCAACAGAGACCATGAAAAAGCCAAAGTAATCCTTAAAGAAAATAAGCTTGATCATCTCCTTGGCATAGAAAAATCCAGAGGGCATAAATCCACAGGAAAAACTGCTGATGTTCGAGACACAACAAAAACAAAACTTATTCAATCTTGGCATTTAGAGCTCATAAAATCCCCAGAAAAAAGTTTTATCATGCTCGCATATAGCAATAGGGATGTGAATGATCTTAATAGAGCTGCTAGATCACTATTAAAAGAATCAGGTCATATTGCAACAAAAGAGTTTGTCTATACCACAAAGAAGCAAGTCGAGGATGATTTTGGGAGAAAGACTACTCTTAAAGAAGAAAAAGCATTTTCCAAGGGTGATAGAATTGTTTTTACCCGTAACAACTATGGCTTAGGCGTAAAGAATGGAACTATGGGGACCATCATGAATCTAAATTCTCAAAAAGTTCACGTAAAGCTTGATGAAGGAAAAGAGATTTCTTTCGCTCCCAATCTTAATCCTTACTTTGATCATGGTTGGGCCATTACGATTCATAAGTCGCAGGGAACAACGGTCGATCACACCTATGTCCTTGCATCCTATGAAATGACTCAAAACTTAGCCTATGTAGCGATGACTCGCCATCGAGACTGGGTTAAGGTTTTTGGAAGCTCACTGGACTTTTGGAGGACAGAAAAGTTACCTGAGGTTCTTTCAAAATCAGGAGAGAAGCTATCTGCAGCTGATTATCTCGATGCAGACTCACTCAGCAAATTGATGCAAACAGAAGATCGATTTCTTACCAAGATTTTTGAACGCATTGCATGTGAGTTCGATGCCATGGGTACAGTTTCAAAGAAAGCCTTCTGGCAAGTGGCAGATCACTTTCTGGGAACACATCGAGAGCATGAAATCAGAATAAACCCAGATAGTGTTCGGGAAGAAGTAAGAGCTGAAGAATTGTTCAAACCAAAACAAGGAAGGTTTCATGAGACCTCTCTTTCTCATACTCCTCCATACTTCACTAAAACAACACTTGTCGAAGAAGCTCTTAAGCAAAAGATGGCTTTATTTGCGGACGATATTTTTTCATCCATAGGAGAATATTACAATCGTCCTTTTTCTTCAGCAACGGAACGACGTTATGGAAAAAAGGGACACATCTCTGTAAATGTTAAGACGGGGGCTTGGATTGATTACAAAAATAGTGACATGTCGGGTGGTCCTCTTCATTTATTGACAAAAGTAAAAGGTTTGTCCTTTAAAGAAGCTGTGGACTATGGAGCTTCTTGGGCAGGAATAGGAGCTGAACAGTTATATTTAAGTAATTCTCTTGCACATTCCATACCCAGCAAAGCTGAGAAAGAGAAATTAGAAAATAATGATCAACTTAGAATTACGAAAGCCCAAGCTCTTTGGGAGAAAGGTAAGCCTATCCAAGGAACACTTGCGGAGAGATATCTACGAGAACATAGAAAAATAAAAGGAGAACTTCCTCAAGACCTTCGGTATTTGCCTTCAGACAATGTGTCTAAGAGATTCCATCCAAGCCTTATGGCAGTAGCAAGGTCTCCGGTAGGGGAAGTGACAGCTGTGCAATTAACATTCCTCGATCCACAGACGGCCGCTAAAGCAAAGATTGAGGTCGCGAAGAGATCTTTTGGTGTTATTAAAGGATCGGCCGTAACGCTTCAAGAAACAAGAGCGTGTCCTCAGGTGAAAGACCTGAGAAATCTGCATGATAAAATAAGAAACGTTCTCTTTATCGCCGAAGGCGTTGAGACGGCTTTAAGCATAAAGGAAGCAGGTGTTGAAGGAACGATTAAGGCCAGCCTGGGTCTTTCCAATATTAGCCGATTAACTTCTGAAAAATTGAATACACACATTATTATTTGCGCAGATCATGATGCTCAAAATTCTCCAGCTTCTGAAAACTTAAACAGGTTTGTTAAACAGCTGGAAGAAAAAGGTTCCCAAGTCACAGTGATTAAGCCAGACAAACTCAAAGAAGATTTTAATGATGTCCTTAAAGCTGAGGGCCCACAAAAAGTAAGAGAACTTATTGAAAGAGGACTTAACTCGCAAAAGGCATTTCGAAAACAAACAAGTGAAGGGGATCTCCTTCAGCAACAAAAGCTAACCCTAAAGCCAAAAAAGGCAGATCTCTGGCAGAAGATAAAAGCTTCATTTATAAAAAAGCCAACAAAGAGCAAACCGCAGAATGATCAGTATACTTTCCTGCGTCTTTCAAAAGATAAGCACGCTTCTTCTTTAGAAGCCTCCACAGCTGCAGATGCCAATATGCTTTTAGAGAGAAAGAATGGAGGACACCTATCTATTACAGAGGATTTCAAGAGGAAGATGATAGGAGATGAGTTTTACCAAAAAAGTACTTCTAAAAGAAGAACTTTCTCAACTTCTAACCCCATTTCAGAGAAACTTAAGCAAGAATTATTAGGAGAGGAATTTTACACCCGAGCTTCTGGAAAGACGCGAGCCTCAAAGTCTATAGAAGCTGAAAAAACAATAAGAGCCTCTACGAAAATGGATAGTCAAGAAGATCATGTCGGTCAAGACATTTCTATTTTCCAAAAGCCACCCTCCCGTGGCAGAAGGAGGTAAGTCCCTATCTTACAAACGGGAACATATTTGAAGGTGCCGCCAATGAGATTACCGTAAGCCTCTATGTAAGCGCCGACCCTTTCAATTACCCACAACTCCAGACCATAAAGGTATATACTCCATGAAGAATAAAGCAAGGAGGTTGAATGGAGACGGTAGTCAATAATTTACACCAAGCAGCAGCACTCCCTAAGGGCATGCTTCCTACAGAAAAGACTTGGTTGGATAAAGAACTCTTATGTTGCCAATTTAAAGATGCTCGCCTTGGTAAGAGATTTCGAACATTAATTAAGCAACTTTCTGATGGTATGGGTGAAAGCATTCCATTGGTATGCCAAGATTGGGCAAATACTAAAGCAGCATATCGCTTTTTTTCAAATAATCGCGTAAGTGAAAAAGAAATTTTAGATGGTCATTTTCAGGCAACATATGAGCGTTTTTTCAGCAACAGAAAGGCCTGTACTAATTCTTCAAGATACGATAGAATTTTCTTACAAACGAGAAAAGCCAGAGCTCCTTGGCTCAATAGGATTCTCCTTTAGGACAAAAGATAAAGCCGGACGCCCACTATTGCACACTATATGCGGCCTTCTCATGCACTCAAGCCTCGCTGTCACAGTAGAGGGACTTCCTCTTGGGCTTGTAGCAATTAAATTTTGGACACGTAAAAGATTCAAAGGGTTGTAATGCATTAAAAAAGAAGGTGAATCCAACAAGATTGCCTATTGAGGAGAAGGAAAGCTTTCGCTGGATAGAGAACTTAAAACAATCAATCCAACTTCTAAAAAATCCAGAGCGCTGTATTCATGTTGGAGACCGAGAGAGCGATATTTATGAGCTTTTCTGTACTGCCCAGCAAGAAGGAACACACTTTCTTGTAAGGACATGTGTAGATCGTTTAGCTGGAGAAGGGAGACTATTGGATTGCCTTATAAAAGAAAACAGCCTTTCAAAAGAAGGAAAGCTTTCTACTTATCTAATTTAAGTTGCCAAGTTAGGGGGATACCTGGCGCGTTCTTCTGATCCTCCACCCGGCAATGCCGTTATGTGGAAGGGAATGTCCCGTTTAATAGATATTGAATCGGGCCTTAGGATTGCCATGAAAATTCAAGAAAAACAAATAGATAAACTCAACTATGCGGAATCAACAATAAGGAAAGAAGCGAAGCCGAGAATAAAGGAATGCAAGAGTTTTAAGTTGCTTGTTTCATTATTCAAAAATTGTGGGTAATTGAAAGCAGACCAAGCGCCTATACCGCCTAAGGAATTGCCAGTGGTAGTATTTTGGCTTTTTCCATAGAAAGGCTGTGCTGGCTTCCAGTTGTAAGGCAAAAGCTCGCCAATCCTCTTGTAAGGATGGGTGGGGACGTGCTCAAGTACGCCCATCAAGTAATGGTAAGGGGCCACATTATTCCTTTTACACGTCTCCGCGAGAGTGTACATGATAGCTGCTGCCTCACACCCCTTTGGATCCCCCATAAAAAGGTAACGTGGCTATGCAGTTGACTCCCGTTGGAGCTAAAACCTAGGATTGCGCAAAAATTTGATCGTAAAAAGGCGAGTATTTCTGCCGCACACCTGAGAATGGCAGAAGTTCATACCGCATTATTGGTACTTATAGGAGTCAACTGCATAGCCCCGAAAAGTAATTCTTCCGACCAATAACTATCGGCTTTATCGCTCTCTCCACCCGGTTGTTATCTATCTCGAGACGACCATCTTCTAAGAAGGTATTCAAAACTTCCCAGTTGTTCAATGTATATCCAATGGCTCCTCCTAATTGGCTCTTGGGAGAAGCTCGGCTTTGATGGGAGAGAAGCCATTTATGCAGCTTTTTTAAAATGGGCTTAGATTGTTCTTTTCAACGGGCATTGATGAAATTACAATAGAGCAAATCAAAGCACAAGGGGAAGAAGAATTTCTTCGACAAGTTCAGAAAAACTGGAAGCAGGGACTTATCGAAGCAAGAAGACAAAGCGAGTTGAAATACCCAAGCCCAAAGAAGGAATTAGAATCTTGGGTGTGCCCTCGGAAAAATCGCAAAAGTTAATAATATTAAGACAGATTTATGTAGGAAAAATATTTAATTGAATGCTTATTTGTAAAGTCAAACGTTTTAAGCAAATTTTTTGTAGGGTCGATAAAATAGCCATAGTTTATTTGGGTTTTTTACATATTGGAGGAGCTAATAATTTGGTTGAGATGGATTTCGTTGGAACCTAACATCTTTACGATAAATTGAAAGAACCGGAGTCAGATGGATAAGTAATTACGCTCATCCCCCTATCGAGAACGCTAGACTTTTCTCTCAAGGGGCTACATAATAAAAGACTTCCTTTTAGAATTATAATATGAATTTTAACCGCAATCATCAATCAAAATTAACGCCTTTTCTCAATTCTAACGAAGTACATATTTGGTCCGCTTGCTTATCAAGTGCTGCAATAAATGTCTCTTGCTTTGCTTCTTTCCTTTCTGAAGATAAACTTTTGAGGGCAAATAACTTTAAATTTTTTAAAGATCAGACTAATTTTATTACTGCAAGGGGAATTTTAAGGTGCTTATTAGGAGGATATCTAAGGCAAGATCCGCAAAGTGTAGAAATTATCTATGACCTGTAGAGAAAACCATGCTTAACTAAGCAGTCCTTATACTTTAACTTATCACATTCAAGAGATCATATTTTGTATTCCATAACGCCTCATCATGAAGTTGGGATTGATTTAGAATATATTGACTCACTCTTAGAGACCATTGCATAATTGAGGGATGAGGAGAGCGAGGATATAATGAGGAGATTTT
>MKUL01000019.1:18166-19071 GCA_001897795.1 Alphaproteobacteria bacterium 41-28
GTTAAGAGTTCGCTTAGACTTTATGTGATTACAGACTTAGAAAAGGTTCCTGATCATACAACTCTCTGCCGATTTCGCAATTTATTGATAAGTCAACGCCTTTGGAAAGATCTACTTGGGATGGTTAATGATCAACTTGAGCAAAGGGGATTAAAAGTGAAAGAATCTCAAGGTGCGATTATTGATGCGACTCTTATAGAATCTGCTGCCCGTCCTCGCAAAGAAATGGAGGGAATAGCAGTTGACCGAAAGGAAGAAGACAACCAGTATATCATTGAGGAGCGTGTAACACTTTCTAAAGACTCAGATGCTACATGGCTTAAGAAGGGGAAACGAAGCTATTTTGGGTATAAAGGTTTTATGATAATTGACCAAGAAGAAGGATATATTAATCAGGTTCATGTGACCCCGGCTCATGTCGCTGAAGTCAGCGAGCTGAAAGAGGTGATCAAGAATCGGCAAGATGAGAGGCTGTATGGAGACAAGGGGTATGCTTCCCAAGGGAATAAAGAGTTGCTGAGATCTAAGGGGATTAAGAACGGTCTTATAGAGAAAGCCAAGAGAAATAAGCCGTTAACCTATTGGCAAAAAGTATTTAATCGATTGATTGCCAAGATTCGGTATAGGGTAGAACAAGGATTTGGAACTTTAAAACGAAAATTCAAATTTACCAGGGCTTCTTATTTTACGACCCCCAAAGTCCAAGGACAAATGACTCTTAAAGCTATAGCATTTAACCTTTTAAAGGCCTCAAATAAGGTCTCGTACGGATAACCTTTGGGATTTAAGGAATAAGTTAAAGAACAAAAAGTATAAAAAATGAAAAAATTATCAAAGTTTCTTTCTTGAACAAAATTAAAAATCACATCTCTTGCCCCTCTTCATGCTGTTCTAGCAATTATGCA
>MKUL01000020.1 GCA_001897795.1 Alphaproteobacteria bacterium 41-28
TCTTTTCGTCTAAATTTTCCCAAAACAGGCATATTCTGATCTTTTTTAGTTAACTTGACGGCGCCGTGTAATACGTATTTTATAGCAGCCGTAAGCTACTTTCCCCACTCAAAGCCATTACGTAATCTTAATTTTCCTTCAAACAAATTAAGATAGGGACCTAATCCATGTCCATATAAATAAGGTCGACAAGTTCTCTCGTCTGAATGCAGACTATATCCCAAATTTTCAGCCATTTTTTGTTCTTTCGTTTCTCTCATTTGTCTTGCGATTCGTATTGCTTTTGGAAGCCCTAACTTTGCAGCGTTCTCTATCCTTCCTTTTATTAACAATGAAAAGGCATAAGCAACCCTAACAGCAGGAGTGGATTGTTCCCCTCTTTCTTGATTATGAGCCCTTAAGTAACTTTCCCAAAAATTATCATCTATTGTTGCTCTAAACTTTCTAGAGGTAAAGCATAACTGCATAGCATCCAATGGCGGTAATTTGTAACAAATTTCCCACATAATCTCCGGAGGAAGTTCTTCAATTTTACCTTCTAACAGAGGACCGCTAGTAAAAAAGAAGCTATCTTGTTCACATAGAAATTCTTGATCATCATCAAAAACCTTTTCTCTTAAAAAACAACTAAAACATTTCTTTACAAAAGTTGACAAAGGGCACTCTTCTTCGTTTTCATTATCAAATCCGGCAACTGTTTTGCTTTCTATAGTAAGAAACATTAATGAAGCACTTATAATAAGAAAACTTTTTTTCATGCTCATAATTTTCCTTCTTCAGGGATATCACAAAACTTAAGATTATTGATTATATATTCATATTTTTTAATCTGGAGTTATTACAATATTAAAATTATGGTTTGTCAAGATATTAGGGGCAAATGAAAGTTCCTGTCATATATCCTGTATCAAGTGCCTAGACAATATATATGGATTGTATTTCAGAATGCTTGTTCATTATCTTCTATAAATTTTTCTTATTATATTGTATTTTCATTTCAAATTATGTCCATGGTAGATCTCCTGTGCAATTTTATATCATTATTTAACTTATTCAAAAAATTTTAAGAATAAATTTGCTTCTTTGTGGCGTACGCATGAGCTATTCGTGCGAGTTTAATTAGTAATTGGTGCGCAAGCTACGTTGAAACCGTTTTTTCTTTCAACTCGATTGCGACCTCGTCTTGACTATTTTGCGGAACATTTTCTTTACAAGTTATCGTCAGAATCGATCTGCGAGATAGGATTAGCATCTCGGGCATTCAGAGAGTTCCTTGTTTGTAAACGTCAGACTAACCGCCTATACTGCTAAAGAATTAGCTACGGTAAAATTTTGCTTTTTCTCAAGGACGGGCTGAGAAGGCTGCCAGTTATAAGGCAGCAGTTCATTAATTTTTTTGTGAGGATGGGTTGGGAGACGCTCTAGCACATCGGCCAGGTAATGATAAGGATCCACATTATTCTTTTTGCACGTCTCTGCAAGCGTATACATAATAGCAGCTGCCTCACCCCCTTTAGGGCCTCCCATAAAAAGGTAATTCTTCCGCCCGATCACGACAGGCTTAATCGCTCTCTCAGCCCTATTGTTGTCAACTTCGAGACGACCCATCCACAAGAAAGGTATTTAAGGCTTCCCACTGATTCAGCGCGTATTGAATGGCACTCCCTAAACGACTCTTGGGAGAAGCCCTACTTTGATGATAGAGAAGCCATTTGTGTAATTTCTTTAAAAGGGGCTTGGAACGTTCTTTTCGGAGTTTTTTCTTCTCTTGCGCTGTATAAGTACTACAGTTGTAAAAAATTAGAAAAGATTTTAAAATCCATGACATATAAGGCAGGGAGGATGCCATGGATAAGAAAAAACTTGAGAATACCTTAGAGGTATTAGAAGAAAAGTTAATAGACTTAACAAAAAGCTTAAAGCCCTTTTTTGCAAATTTTTCTACCTATAGAACAGTGGGCCATTACCAGTGGGCCATTACTTAAAAGGCCTCTTAAGCGCTGTAGATCGTAAAAATAATTGGCAACTAGCAGAGAAAGAAGGGTTTAAAACTCCTTACCGCCTGCAGCATTTATTAGGAAGGGCCTTATGGGATGCAAATCAGGTAAGAGATTTCCACATGCAGCACGTTGGGAAAAATCTTGGCTTTAAAGAAGGCTCTCTTATTGTAGATGAAACTGGCTTTTTAAAGAAAGGAAAGAAATCAGCTGGAGTTGCTCGCCAGTACAGTGGAACAGCTGGACGGATTGATAATTGTCAGATTGGCGTATTTTTAGCTTGGGCAGCCAAGGAAGGACATACCCTCCTTGATAGAGAACTCTACTTACCGCAGGAGTGGATTGAAGATCACCCTCGATGTAGAGAGGCATGTATTCCTGAAAAAAGAACTTTCTTAACAAAGATAGAGCTTGCTCAACAAATGATTGAGAGAGCTCTTAAGCAAGGATTTAAGCCTGATTGGGTTGTTGCTGATGAAGTTTATGGTCAAAGCTATAATTTTCGCATATTCCTTGAGCAACACAACCTACCTTATGTAGTGGCAGTTCCAAAGAATCAGTCCATTTGCCAGGGCTTTAATAAAATACCAGCAAATAGCCTTTTGACTTCACTTCCTCCTCATATTTGGCAAACATTAAGTTGCGGAGAAGGAAGTAAGGGCCCGAGACTTTATCAATGGGTGTGCTTTCCTTTAAATTCTCCTGATCCTGTTTATCAGCGTTGGATTTTATTCAGGAAAAATCTTAAAGATTCAGAAGATATTGCCTATTTTCTTGTTTCTGCTTCTCCTGATACTTCCCTCAAGAAGATGGTTCAGGCTGCAGGACAGAGATGGAAGATAGAAGAGTGTTTTGAATCTGCAAAGGGAGAGGTGGGTTTAGATCAATATGAAGTCAGAAATTATCAAGGATGGCATCGTCACATAACTCTTGCAATGCTAGCTCATGCTTTACTTGTTACAACCAAAAGCCAATTATTTCCTTCTTTGCAAGAACTTACTTCTATGTCTAAATTTAAAAAAAAGCGAGGGCTGTTATAAATATGAGTGTGCAGGAAATCAAACGATTGTTTCAATACCTTTTCTTATGGATTCCACCTCTTGAGTTTATTTTAAACTGGATTCAGTGGCGGCAATATCACCAAACTATAGCTAAAAATTGCCACTATAAAAGAAATACTTTACATGTTCGTTAATTTTACAACTGTAGTATTAGATGTTTTCCCCGAAATTTATATTCCTTGTTGTATTATTATTCATTTTTTTGAAAAGCAAAGAACCTCTTCGTTAATTTCGTTAATAGAGGTATACCCGCAGAGGGCCATCGCCATGTCTAGCTCTGTTTTTAAGATAGTTAAAACTCTCTTAACGCCTTCTTCTCCCCCAGCAGCTAATCCCCAAAGAATTGGACGTCCCGCCATTACGGCTTTAGCTCCGAGTGCAAGAGCTTTTAGAATATCAATGCCTTTTCTAATTCCTCCATCAAGAATGATCTCAATTTTTCCATCTATCACACTGCTAGCAAATTTTAAGGCCTCAATCGAAGAGAGGGCTGTGTCAAGCTGCCTTCCTCCATGATTTGAGATAATAATGGCATCTATATGATTATCGATGGCAATTTGAATATCTTTAGGGTTTAAAATCCCCTTAAGAATAATAGGAAGAGGGGTTATAGAGCGAAGCCAAGCGATGTCTTGCCAAGTTATTCCAGGATCAAGTAAAGAGGCTAAGTAGCCTGCTAGCTTAGTTGAAGGGGTGTCTTTTAGATTTAAACCTGCATTTTTTAGGTTTTTTACCTCAAAGTTTGGAGGAAGTGTTAGTGGATGATGAAGCTCTTTTATTCTTTTTCCGTAAAGAGGAGCATCTACTGTTAAAACAATTCCTTTATAGTCAGAGGCTTCTGCAAGTCGGACTAGATTTTTCGTAATCTCGCGATCCTTATATATATAAAGTTGAAACCAAGGGGGAGTATTTGTATTTGCTTTAATCTCTTCTAAAGAGCAATTTGAACAAGTGCTTACGACCATAATCACATTGTGATCCTGGGCGGCTTTACTTGTTGCCACTTCTCCTTCTGGATGGGCGAGTTGTTGGAAAGCCATGGGAGCTATCAGAAGAGGAAAATTTATAGCTTGACCCAAAATTGTCGTTGACAAGGAGCGCTCCTCCACATTCTTTAAGACTCGAGGTAAAAGCTTTATAGAATCAAAAGCAGAAGTATTTTCTCTCAAGGTTATTTCATCGCCAGCTCCTCGTGAGAAGAAAGCGGCAATGTTTTCCGGGAGCCTATCGTGAGCATATTGCTCAAACCCTTTGACATCAAAGACGTTATCCATTAAGAAGTTCTCCTAAACCTTTAGCTTTAAGAGCTACATTAGACTCTTTATAAGCTTCTTCATGAGACTTCCACAAAGATGCATAGATCCCCTGTTTTTTTAAGAGAGATGTGTGTGTGCCCCGCTCTTCTATAACTCCGTCATGGAAAACCAAGATTTCATCAGCATTGACCACTGTCGATAGCCGATGGGCGATAATAATGGACGTCGAATTTTGTATGATGGGAGCAATGTTTTTCATAATAGTGTCTTCCGTAGAGAGATCTAGAGAGGAAGTCGCTTCATCAAAAATATATAGAGAAGGTCGCTTTAAAAGAGTCCTTGCTATAGCAATTCTTTGTTTTTCGCCCCCCGAGAGTTTTAAGCCTCTTTCTCCCACAACCGTCTTATAATGGTAAGGCAATTTTTTTAAAACAGATCCAAGTTGGGCAAGCTCTATAGCTTCCTTTACTTCTTCTTTACGAGCACTTGGGCGGGCAAAGAGAATATTCTCATAAATGGTTGTATTAAAAAGTGTGATGTCCTGGGGTACAATTCCAAATAGCTTATATAAACTTTCTGTATTTAAAGTTTGAATATCTTGATTATTGATAAAAATTTTTCCTGAGTTTATATCAAAAAATTTGAAAAGAAGATTTGAAATGGTTGATTTTCCTGAACCTGTAGCTCCTACAATTCCAAGGGTTGTTCCTGCTTGAAGATGAAAGCTAACATTTTTGAGAATGAAATGAGAAGGTTCATATCCAAAAGATACATTTTCAAATTCAATGCTCTCTAGTTTATCTAGCGAATGAAATTTTTTCTCAGTACGATACAAAGTTGTAGGCTTAGTCTTATAAATTTCCATTACGTTAGCAAGTTCATTGAGGCCTCTCCTAATATCTCTTACTATAAACCCAATATGATGTAAGGGAGCTGCAAATTGTAAGATATATCCATTGATGAGGACAAAATCACTTGCATCAAAACCGCTTGATAAAGCCTGTTTTCCTGCCGTATAGGTAAGTAAGACTAACCCTATTCCTATGATAAAACTTTGTCCAATCCGAACAAGTTCCATACTTGAGATAGACTTAACGAGAAGGTTTTCTCTTTCCTTGAGATGAGCATCACATTTTATTACTTCATACTCTTTATTATTAAAGTACTTTACGCTAGCAAAGTTTAAAAGGCTATCAACGATGTTTGCATTTGTATTCGATTGTTGTTCATTACTTAAGGTTTGAAAATGAGAAGCCCACTCTGTAGCATAATACGTAAATAGTATAAAAACAGCGGCTATAAAGAGTAATATGAAACCATAAATGGCTCCATAGTAGTAACATAAGATCGTAGCCGCTAAAAATAACTCTATGATTGTTGGAACAATAAATAAAAACAACCCCCAGAAAACATCAGGAAATCCACGCTGAGCACGTTCTAAAGCATTGGTTATCGCCCCAGTTTTTCTATCTAAGTGAAATTTCATAGGCAAGGAATGCAGGTGATCAAACAACTTAGAGCAAAACAGACGGATACACCTTTCTAAAGGCCTAACCATGATAATCTGTCTCACTTGCAGGATTGTTTGAGACGATGTCCAAATAATTCCGTAGGCTACTAATAACAAACACAATTGATACGTCATACTTTTATCAGGAGCGGAAAGTTTAGAAACAACCTCCTTTAAGACGATGGGAATGCTAAGATCAAGACCAATTGAGATAAAGATAAGTCCAAACGCAATAAGGAATAAGCGGCGGATTTTCTCTTGCTTCGTCCATAAAAAGGGGAATATATCTTTTATAATTTTAAGATTCTTGAATTTTTCTTGCATATGCTTTAACTTTTCCGTGTTCAGCTTCTGAAGTGGAAGTAATACCTTTATTAGTGCTCAAAAGAATACCTTGAACTGTAGGGCAAATAAGAACGTACTTGAAGCTAAAGAGGTTTGGAAGAATAAAAATGAATAAAGAATTTTACCTCAGCACTCTATGCTATATTTCTTGCTTCTGGTAAACTTACTAGATTTCTCTAACTTTAAGGTCTGTTGGCAAAAATGACACAAAATAATTGGTACTTAGAATATAAGAAAAATCCAAATGCTTCTATAAGACTTTTTTGTTTTCATCACTCGGGTGGAGGAGCTACGGCGTACAATCCCTGGATAGAACAGCTTTCAAGCAACATTGAACTGATTGCTATTCAGCTCCCAGGAAGAGAAAATAGGTTTACAGAGCCTCTCACGAGTAACTTAAGCCATATTGTAAACAAATTAAGTGAAGGGTTTCAAATTTATAAACATAAGCCTTTTTTTGTGTTTGGGCATAGCCTTGGCGCTTTAATTTCCTTCGAGTTTATTAAAGCCATTTACCAATTATATGCTCTTTATCCTTGCCACATGATTGTCTCATCTACAAAGGCTCCTCATTTACCTTTTCGGATGAGGCACCTAAGTCATTTAGAAGATAAAGTATTAAAAGAAGAACTAAAAATCTATAATGGAATAGATGAACGTATACTCAATAATGATGAGCTTCTCGATTTGTTTTTGCCAATCATAAGAAGTGATTTCAGTATCTATGAACATTACTGTTATTCAAATTCTAAACCCTTACCTTGTGATATACTTGCCCTTTCTGGTAACCAGGACTCAACAGTTACCCAAGAAGAGATTTTAGCATGGTCAACATACACGACTGGAAAATTTGAGCACATGTCATTTTCTGGAGAGCACTTTTTTATAAAAGATCATCAAAAAAGAATTTTAGAAATCATCAACCAAATTGGAGACAACTTCACTCAACCGCAAATTATAAGAACTTAAAGAAGTGTTTTCCATATATTTGAAGACAAATTTAAGCCATCGCAACAGCTACCTTTCTCTCTCCTTTATAGGGTTCTCTCCCATGAGCCATAAGGATATTATCAAGAATCATAATATCACCTCTATGCCATTTAAACTTCATTTTTTCGTGAGCATATGCTTCGCGAATATGTTCTAAAATATCAATTTCGAGGGGGTTTCCATTACCATATGAAGCATTGCGGGGAATATTCTCTTCTCCAAGTTCTTTAATAAGGGAAAGACGAGAAGATTCATCCAAAGAAGAAATGTGAAAAAGATGAGCTTGGTTGAACCATACAGGTTCTGCACTCTCAGGATGAATAAGGGTAGCTTGACATATTTGCTTTGTTGTTAATTCAGGTGATCCTTCCTTCCATTCGAAGCTAATATCATTTTCTTTGCAATATTTTTCAACATCGGATCTTTCTTCCGTTTGAAAAACCTCTTGCCAGCCTAAATCAATTCCTTTGGTATAATTACGGGTGTACATGAGTCCATGTTCTTCAAATTTCTTTCTAATCCCTGGATCAATTCGTTTATAAACATTTCGGCTATCTGCAATAGGTGTTTCTCCTCCCTCAGCTGCAACGATTACACTAAAAAAGAATATTTTGCTAGGCCAGGACCTAGAATAGGCATTTTCATTATGTAAGGGGATTTCCCTATCAGCGGGGTATTCTGTTGCTGTATATATTTTTCCACCTAATTTTGTTCTTGGGGTTGAACGGTAAGTATAATCCAGAAGTTCAGAGGAAAAACTTTGGACCAAACGGTTAAATTCTGAAACAGAGTGAAGATTAAAATTCCTAAGGAGTAGTCCCCCATGCTTACTTAAAAGATTTTCAAGGATAGGCTTAAATTCCTTGACCCACTCAAAAGGATTAAAGCTTTTTCCTTGAGCTTCTAAAACAAGAAGGCCATTTTCTTCCGGTTTTAAAAACCATGATTTTATATTAGAATCTGAGAGCATTTATTTCTTATCTCCAAAAGGTTATTTAGTTTCCCCAATTTAAAGGGATATGAATTAACTTGCAACTTTTGCGCACATCTGAGATTGCTTTCAAGATCCTAGCAGTTTATGATTCCTAAATAAAAATTAAAGGACTGTCCTTTATGGAACAATACTCTTTAAGAGGCATTGATTATATAGAAATGTATGTTTTTAATGCTTTTCAAGCTGCAAACTTTTATAGATCGGTTTTTGGCTTCAATATTGTTGCTTATGCTGGCCCAGAAACAGGAATGAAAGATCAAATCTCTTATTTTCTTCAGCAGGGCTCGATACGTTTGCTAATTAGCTCAACGACAAATCAAAATTCTCCTCTTTTAAAGCATGTCATAAATCATGATGAGAGTATTAAAGATATTGCTATCACGGCAAATAACGTATCCCAACTCTATGAAATAGCCACAAAAGCAGGCGCCATATCAATTTTAGAGCCAACTGAGATTAATGATGGTAAGGTCAGAATGATTAAGGCTACAATTGCAACGTTTGGGAATACAGTCCATTCATTTATTGAGAGAAAAAATCCTTCTTCCCATGAATTGCCGTTTTACACACCCTTAAATTACTCACCAAACCAAAATCCAGCTGGCTTGGAAAGCTTAGATCACATTGCTGTCGCTATTGAAACTGGAGGTCTTGAGACATGGCAAAAATTTTATGAGGATGTTTTAGAATTTAATGTTTTTTCTGCTGAGGATATCTATACCAATGAGAGCGGGATGAAATCGGTTGTTTTGAATGACCCTACTGGAGTTATTAAATTTGTCTTAGTTGAGGGGGTTTCAAATAAGAAAAAATCTCAAATTGAAAACTACGTTTCCTATCATGGTTGTTCTGGTGTTCAACATCTAGCTTTTTCATCAAAGGATATTATCCAAACAGCAAATCTCTTAAAAAATCAGGGAATCAAGTTTCTCGAGATCCCAAAGACTTATTATGACAACATTCCTCTTTCTCTAAAAAAAATTCTCCAGGATAGATTAGAAGTTATGCAACACTTAAACATACTCGTAGATCAAGAAAAACATGGATATCTAATGCAAATGTTTACGCGCCCTCTTCAAAACCGTCCCACTTTTTTTATTGAAGTCATACAAAGAGAAAATTCAACGGGGTTTGGAAGTAATAATATCAAAGCGCTTTATAAAGCCGTTGAAAAAGATCAACGGAGGGCTATGATTGATGTTTAATGAGCTCCTTTCTCCATGGGTTAGAAATTTAGAAAAATCAGACATTCAAAAAGCCCTGCAAACAACATCAAAGCCAGATATTATTTCATTTTCATTGGGCAGACCTGATAACGATCTGTTAATATTGCCAGAGCTTAAAAATACTACTGAAAATCTATTTTCTCCTAAAAACTTACAATATTCTCCTCCTTCTCTTGAATTGAAAACCCATATTGTAGAGCTTATGAGAGAAAAACAGGTATTTTGTACTCCTGAACAAATTATTTTAACTACAGGAGCTCAACAAGCCATGACGCTCTTAACGAAGCTATTTGTTAGTAAAGGAGATAGTATTCTTATCGATCAGTTAACTTATCCTGGGTTCATTCAAGTTGCCCAAGCTGAGCAAGCTAAACTAATTCCTATTCCTGTTTGTTTTCAGCAGGGACTCAATGTAAAAGAGCTAAGAGGAATTTTAGAGCAAAATAAGAGGCCAAGTTTATTGTATACAATTTCAGAGGGTCATAATCCTTTGGGCATAAGCTTAAGCAAAGAGCAACGTACTGCGCTTATAAAACTTACACAACATTATCAAGTCCCCATTATAGAAGATGATGCCTATGGTTTCTTAAATTATGATGTTGTTGACTCTCCCCTAAAGTCCTATTGGAAGGAAGGAGTTTTTTATATTGGATCTTTTTCTAAAATACTTGCCCCTTCGCTAAGGGCAGGTTGGATTATCGCCCCTGAATCAATTATAGAAAAGTTGGAAATCTTAAAGGAAGGCCTGGATATCAATACAAGTACTTTAAGCCAAACTCTTATAACTTCTTTTTTTTCAAAAGGTAGCTTAAAAGAGCATATCTCAAAGCTCAAAGAGCAATATAAGAGTAAAAGAGATGTCATGATTAAGGCCTTAAAGAAACATATTCCTGATATGGAGCTTTACATCCCAAAGAGCGGATTTTTTATATGGGGTAAGTTGCCCTCTTCAATAAATACGGATAGATTATTCAAGTTAGCCCTAGAAGAGGAAAAAGTTTCTTTTCTTCCGGGAAGCGCATTTTTAATTGGAAAAAGGGACGACGTTCAAAATTGTCTACGCCTTAGCTTTGCCTTTTGTCCCAAAGAGCTTATAGAGCAAGGAGTTAAAGCACTTGCAAAAGCCATCCATAGGTATAAATGGAAAAATGAAGACCAATATCTTCGCGTCGTTTAAAAGATAAAATCCAGGATGGTATCATCAACATAACTCTTGCCATGCTTGTTCCTGCTTTACTTGTTACAACGGAGAACAATTGTTTCCTTTTTTGCAAGAACTCTCTTCTATAGCTAAATTAAAATAAAAGCAGAAATTATTATAAATATGAGTGTGCAGAAAATCAAACGTTTGTTCTAATTTCTTTTCTTGTGGATTCCTCCTCTTGAGTTTATTTTAAATTGGATTCAATGATGTCATAATCATCAAACTATAGCCAGAATTTGCGATTGAAGGAATCCTATCTTGACTATTTATAAGGGGATATCAATTATAATAAGTAAGGAAGTTCCCTCTAATTTTATTATTTTACTGATTGGAAAGCTGTCTTTAAGTCTTTATATTTTTCTTTATCTCTACAATATTGAAGGCTAATTAAGAATATGCAAGATCAAAGTTCATTACTACAAAGAATGCCTATTCGTATTCTTCCTTCTTCAATTATTCATAGAATTGCAGCGGGGGAAGTTATTGATCGCCCATGCTCTGTTGTAAAAGAACTTATGGAAAATTCTATTGATGCTGGCGCAAATCTCATTCAGATTATCATTCGTGATGGCGAAAAAAACTTTATCTCAGTACAAGACAACGGCTTACGAATATCCTGAGAGGACATATAACTGGCAATGCAACATTATGCAACCTCTAAACTTCAATAAGATGATTTATCTAATATTAAAACTTTAGGGTTTAGAAGAGAAGCCTTACCTTCTATTGCTGATGTAAGCCGAGTGAATATTACTAGCCGAATAAAATCAGATATAAATGGCTGGCAAACTTCTTATGAAGGAGGAAATCATGGCTTTGTTGCTTAAATCAGCTAAGAAGGGTAAATTTTTTATAAAGACGTATGTAATCATATGAGAATCGATGATTAGAGATACCACGGCAATTAAGAAGGAATACCGCGTCACGAATTGGCGAGAATACAATAAATCATTAAAGCAACGAGTGTCCTTTACAATTTGGCTGAGTGAGGATTTTGATAAAAGCTGGCTAGCGGTACAGGCAGAAGGCAAGAATAAGGGAATGCCTTTTATTTATTCGGATACAAGCATGAATTTAGTGCTGACGCTAAGGCATCTGTTTAAGCTTGCTCTAAGACAGCTCACAGGATTTGTTGAGTCTCTTTTTACTCTTATTGAAAAAGTCTTACCTGTGCCTGAATTCAGTCGTTTGTCAAAACGTGCAGGTCAGTCTTTGTCATATTTTCATTTGCCTTCTTTAGGACAAGACTACCCATATAGTTATTGACTCGACAGGTCTTAAAGTCTTTGGAGAGAAGGAATGGCTGGAAACGAAGTATGGCAAGCAGTATCAGCGCAAGATATGGAGGAAACTTCATATTGGAGTTGAAAGAGAAGGTCTTATTGTGGCAAGGGAAATGACAGATCACCGAACAGATGATAGAGCTTGGGGTTCTTCTCTCCTAAATCAAGGCGGGATAAACTACATTGAAGAACTTTTAGCTGATGGGGGTTATGATAGTCATGGAATTTACCATTCTCTTAAAGCCCAAAGCATTAAGCCACTTATTCCACCTCTTATAAATGTTATTATTTCATCAGTAGTCGACCCAACATTAAAAGATCAGACCATCGATTATATTCAGAAGAAAGGGTATTGGGCTTGGTACAACAAAAATAACTTTGGTCGTAGAAATAAAGTAGAAAACGCCTTTTATCGTTTAAAAACAATCGCTTGGAGAAAGCTACTCTCGAGGAGTTTGCTCAACCAAAATGCAGAAACCCATCTTATTTGCTGCCTTCTAAATAAAATGACAGACCTAGGAATGCCTTGGAGCATTAAAATAGCTTGAAAATAAAATTATAGGACATCTCTGCCTTCAAATCTGATTTAAGCCACAAAGCCCTTTCTGATCAGGCAATCGAAGTACTTAAAGACCTTAGGGATCGTGCAAATAACTCTCCTTACCTTTTCCCAGGATGTATAGATGGAAAACCTCTTCAAGAAGTTAAAACACTCTGGAGCAGGATTCTTAAGAAAGCGGAACTCCAAAACGTCCGGATTCATAACCTACGTCATACTCATGCCTCCCACTTAGTCTCTAGCGGCTTAAGCCTGAGCATCGTGGGGTAAACTCCTAGGACATACTCCAGCATCTCCTACCCAATGATATGCTCACTTGGCCGATACTCCTTTGCGTGAAGCCGCGAACTTGTTTAGAAATAAAGCTGGACAATTGGAGACAAGGGATTAAAAGGAATTAGTACTTGCACTCATTTTTTCTTTCTCATAAGATTGAGATAATAATTATTCTTTTGGAGATTTAAAATGAGCGACGTATTAAGCTTAGCAGATACTTGGTGTGTTGTCATAAATTTAGAAGACCAGTATTCCATCTGGCCCGTCAGAAAAGAAATCCCTTATGGCTGGCGCGAAGAAGGCAAGATAGGAACGAAGGAAGATTGTCTAGCACATGTTAATAAAGTATGGGTAGACATGAGACCTCGTAGTCTAAAAGAAGCCATGGCTGCTCAGGCACAGGCTGGAGCCACAGGGGCTTAGCCCTCTTGTAATCCTTTCTTCTTTATGTAGTCGGGGTTTTCTCTTAAGCTTTGTAAGTAGTGTATATAGGCTTCTTTGATGTACGTTGTTTGGATCGGAGGAAGCCTATCTTGTTTCATTCAGTAGCGAGATCTTGGTAAAAGTTTTATAGGGTAGATGTTTTATGCTCCCCAGTCAAAAAGATCTTCTGTAACCCAAGAATGTGTAAGGCCTTTGCTTTGTTTGGTTTTCAAAGCGACCGCCCCAACATATCCACAAGTTAAGCTAAATTCTTTTAAAAGCCACTTTTGAGCAAATGGCTTATCCTGTTCTTCCTTGGATAGAGAGATAGGATCTTTGCTGACGTCTAGCTCAATCTTTAGGGGAGAATAGGAGAATCCATGGCCTAGAGCTTTTATGAGGGATTCTTTACACACCCATATCCTAAAAAAAGATAAAGGTTGTTTTTGTATGGGCTTATGATAAAAAACTTTCTGCTCTTTTTCTGAGAGCACTTGTTGCACAACCCCAGGCTCAACAATATCAGCTTTCATATATTCAATATCTATCCCTATGAACTCTCGAGAGAAAAAGCATAAATAACCATATCATTGGAATGAGAAAGGTTAAAATAAATAGGATTGTCTTGCTTTGGTTGTTTTAAAAGAGGTTTTCCATACGCATTATAGGTAAAATCTATATCTGAAGGAGATTGCTTAAGATAAGCTGCTAAAAGGTGACGCAGGATCCCACGCGCAATCACGAAGACAGACTGATCCTGTTCGAACTTAAAACTAGCCGCTCTTTCTCTCTCATCAGGCGACAAAGAATCGAACAAACGTTGATAAAAGGATGCTGACAATTGACAAACATCTACATACCAGAGCTGGATGCTGTCCAGAGACAAACGAAAGACATCTTCTCTTACATTCTTGCTTGGTGTCATAGAACCTTTTATCTTTAAGAAAACAACTTAAAAACTATTCATATAGCTTAATAACTACAAAAGAAGAAACAACTTATTTCTGTCTTTTCTATTTTGGAAAAGATCGGACTTTGTGTTGCTTTTTATCTTCATCCCTTTATGATTTGTAGAAACGTAAAACAAAAATTACAAACAATTTTTAATTTCTTCATGAAGGGGTTTCCTCTGCAACTTCTTCTTCTAGAGAGGTTATCTTGAGAATAGATTCAACCTTACTCAATAATTTATTGACCTTTTTGCTGAGTTTTTAATGGGAAAATTTTTTATAACCAAAACCTTTTTTCTGACTTTCCAACTGCAGCTGAGAAAACTCTTCCTTCAAAACACCTAGAATCTTCCACTGATTTTCTTTTTGGGCCATGTCTATTTTTCCTGACTAGAAAGGCGCAGTATATTACCCTAACTAAGATTCTCACAATGTTCATCTTAAGAGTTGATATTTTCAAATAAGCCTGCAGTAGTGCCTTATGCTTTACCTATACCTTAGGAGCTATTTTCAACTGCATAAAATCCATCACCTCTTATGAAGAGCCTCGAATTCTTCAAACCTAATAAAAACAGTAAGATCCGGTTATTTTGTTTTCACCATGGAGGTGGGAGCGCTTCTACTTTTTACCCTTGGGTAACATTGTTACCAGTAGAAGTTGTCGCCATACAACTGCCAGGTCGTGAGACGCGTTATAAGGAACCTCTCTTGGAGAGTATGAAGGAAGTTGTTCCTCATATCTTAGAAGATTTTAAAAAATACACAGAAAAGCCTTTCGTCATATTTGGTCACAGCGTTGGAGCATTGATAGGTTTTGAGCTCGTACGATCTTTAAGAAGGCTAAGGCTATCTCTTCCCCTACATCTTGTTATGTCCGGCTGTAAAGCGCCTCACTTACCTTTGGGTCGCCGGTCTCTCCATGATCTACCAACACCAAAACTCATCTCAGAGTTGACTATCTATAATGGCATCCCTTCAGAAATCCTCAACGGAGATCCTGAGCTTTTAGATCTCTTTTTTCCCATCATTCGTGCTGATTTTAAGATAGGAGCTATGGTGTTTGGGCACATTGGAGATAGGTATGGGCGTAAGAAGGCTTTGCTCTTATCTATCAGTCTTATGTCTCTTTCTACTATTGCTATAGTATCTACTGTTACGACAAAGGCTCCATAGCCAGAAGCTTCTACCAATTTTACCAAACGTTGTGTGAGAGACCGGTCTTTATACACGTAACAATTGGAACCAAGGAGGAATATTGGAAGCCTCTCGTATCACTTTGAGCGGCGTCGTGGTACATATCTGACAATCATAGTGGTACCAAACGTGTTTGCTCCTTCAGCGGTTGCTTCCTCTCCCCTTATATGTGCAAGCTTTTGGAAAGCCATAAGTGCTATGAGGACAGGGCTCTGACTGATATTCTAGGATTGAAGTTGAAAGTGAATAAGAACTCACGTCTCTTAAAATCCTAGGAGCCAATCTTATATGATCATAGGCAGAAACATTATCAAAAAAGGTTAATTCTTCTCCACAGCCGTCGGCAAAATAATTAAAAACTTCTTGAGGCAAAGCCTCCTTTGCACGCTGTTCAAAACAAATAACATCTGTGAAATTATGCATGATTGTTTTTTTGCTCTTTCCTAATAGTTTAAATTAAGTTAGTGTTTAGGCTTATTTTTTCCAACATCATATTCCTTTAGGGTTTTTAAAAATTCTAAGAATGTTTATTACAAGCCGAGATATTTGCGAATGAGTTCATATTACTTAAAACCAACTATTAAAGCAGAGCCCCTCATTTGGCAATGGTACGCATGGTCTTATCTGATTCCTCCTCTCACGGCCGCTTGTAACATTGCTGAGCGGCACTTAAAGATCATGCAGTCCTATGTTCAGAACCCACAGATTCATGCACAAGCTATCAAAGATCCTAAACTCCTCGGAGGCCCTTTTATCGATTTAGAGGGACAAAAGGTTGATGAAGTCAAAGCACTTCTGGAACAAACAAAAAAGGATTGTCAGGAACTGCTGACGCTCCATGATGCCTTCAAAGAAACAGACCGTATGATTCAAGCAGAAGGTCAAGGAGATACTTTAGAACCTTTCTATAACCGCATCCCAAGCCCTCTTAAAGGAATGGCTGAGCTTGTATATGACTTAAATAACCATCCCTCCCTTCGGTTAATTGAACCTCTGCTTTACCGGAAGTACTATAATACTCAACACCAAAGGATTGTTCTCTCAGATACGGTGACAGACTTTAGAAAATTTGTTCTAAGTACTCCTTATCTCAATCAAGAAGATGCGTTTCCTTTAGATATTGCGTTTTCTAATCCAAAAATTGACCAACTTTTTAAGCTAAAAAGAGAATCCAAGAGTTTAGCCGAGATTCAAGAACTTTTTGACATCCCAGAAACAAAACAAGAGCTCTTTAAGTCTTTCTTTACAACAGAGAGACCCTCCCTTCACGAAGATCGTAACTACACGGGCGATGGGATTCGTATACGTTATTTCGGACACGCATGCCTTTTGGTTCAGACAAAATCTGTCTCTCTCCTGTTTGATCCTGTGATCAGCTATCCTATCAAGGACAGTGAAATTCCCAGGTATACATTTGAAGATCTTCCAGACCATATTGATTACGTGGTGATTACCCACAACCACCAAGACCACCTCATGTTTGAACCCCTTTTACAGATCAGACATAAGATAGGACACATCGTCTTTCCTGCCAATCATAGAGGATCCTTAGAGGATCCTTCTCTCAGACTCACTCTGCAACACACAGGGTTTTCTTCTCTTATTGAGGCAAAAGAGATGGAATCAATCCCGCTTCCGGATGGAGAGCTTATCTCCCTTCCTTTCTTTGGAGAACACTCAGATCTCAACATCCAGTCAAAGCTCTCTCACTGCGTCCGACTTAAAGGAAAACAGTTCTTATTTGCAGCAGACTCCAATAATATAGAACCTGCTCTTTATGATTTTATCTTTGAGAATATTGGTCCTGTTGACATGTTGTTTTTAGGGATGGAGTGTGATGGCGCTCCCTTAAGCTGGCTCTATGGCCCTCTTTTATCGACACATTTAAGTCGTACTTTTGACAGAAATAGAACCTTATCTGGTTCTAACTTTGAGAAGGCTTGGGACATTGTTCAAAAGCTCCAGTGTAAGGAGGTTTATATTTACGCCATGGGACAAGAACCCTGGTTGAATTACGTAATGGCTTTGAAATACCACCCTGATTCTATTCAAATCACGGAATCAGACAAACTTGTCCAAATCTGCAGAAAAAACAATATCGAAGCAGAGAGGCTCTTCGGCAGAAAGGAGTGGATCATCCCTCCTTAATTATTAACCAAGACCATCAAGAGCGTAATTCTGCTACCAGCTCATCTTTCTAATCTTAAGTTTTAGCGATTAATTTTAAGAGTTACAGGACGTATTAAGTGAGAAAAAACTTTAGTTGTTATATTATCAACGAAACGAGTCTAGGACTCCAGTGTGCAGAAGCACTCTTTAAGGAAGGCCACGAGATCCTAGGGATGATCTCTACACACAAAGATACGATAGCATGGGTAACAAAACAAAATATCCCTTTCTACAGCTCCTTAGAAGATTTTAAAGCTTCTACATCTTCTAAAACGTTTGATTATCTTTTTAGTATCGTAAATAGAAAAATAATTAAAAAAGAGCTTTTAGCTTATCCTCGTGTTGCAGCTATCAACTATCATGATGCCCCCCTTCCAAAATACGCAGGCGTTCACGCAACTTCATGGGCTATCTTAAACAACGAACCCTTTCACGGTATTAGTTGGCATCTCATGACCGAGATGACAGATGGAGGTGGTATCTTAAAGCAAGTTATCTTCCCTCTTGATAAAGACGAAACGGCTTTAACGCTTAATCTCAAATGTTATTCTCATGCCCTGGAATCTTTTAGAACCCTTATTCGAGAGCTTGTGAAAGGGTCTTTGATAGAAAAAAAACAAGACTTAACAAAAAGAAGCTATTTTGCACGTTATCAGAAACCAGGCAATCTTGGCTTCCTCTGTTGGGAAGACTCTGCTCAAGAGATAGAGAGGTTTTTTCGAGCACTATCCTTTGGAGATTATCCTAATGCTTTGACGACACCAAAGATTTTGATTAATGGGGCTATCTTTATTCCAAACAAGGTGAGTATTACTCCCTCAAATTCTCAGACACCTCCAGGAACTATTGTTCAAATTACAGGTAACTCTCTTCAGGTTTCTACAAAAACACAAGATGCTATTCTGGCAAGTTTTAAGGATGTAAGAGGAAAATCAGTTAACATAGAGGCTTTTTTAGCCACCTCAAACATTGAAGTCGGGAGTGTCATTAAAAGTCCTACACAAGAAGATCGGATGCACTGGATGAGTCTTTCTGAGGGTTTAGCACCTCATGAAGATTATTGGGTGCACGAGGTTAAAAACAGTTCTCCATTTAGCCTACCATTTACAGAAGCGCCAGCTGAGAATGGTAAAGTGCAATCGTCAAAAGAAGAGATCATCATTAAAGATACACTTTCTGAGTGCTTTTCCTCATCACGAAAAGGAGAAAAGATTTTCTTTAGTGAAACGTTTCTAACAGCTTTCTTCATTTATCTCAATCGCATTGGAAATGCGTCTACCCTTACAGTAGGAATTGTAAATGATTGCCTTAAAGGATTACACAATCGCTACTCTTTTCTGCTTCCCTCGCATCTTCCTTTGACGTTTTCTTTAGGAGAAAATGAAAAAGCAAACGACCTTGCCGAACAGGTAAAAAATAAACTAGACTCCCTTAAAAAAAGAAAAATATACCTAGAAGATGTTTATGTAAGATATCCAGAGCTTAAAGATATTTCTCTTTCTGTGCCAATCGTTATCAATTTAGAGCCCATCCAAACAGAGAGTACGGATGAGAGCTATCCCTTTGTGCTGACCTTAGATGAGGAAAACAACGCTTATGTTTTTAAAGTAAAGACAACCCTAAACGAAACATCAAAAAACTTACTCCATAATTCTAAAAAACACATAAAAAAGTTATTTGAGCAGATTGTTCAAAATCCAGAAGTCCTTATTCGAGACCTCTCTTTTGTTAGCGAGGAGGAAGAACTTCAACTTCTCGTTGAGTGGAATGATACACAACAATCTTATCCAGAGAACAAAACGATACACCAATTGTTTGAGGAGCAAGTAGAAAAGACACCGGACAATATTGCTGTGGTGTATGAAGACCAGGAGCTCACTTACAAACAACTCAACG
>MKUL01000021.1 GCA_001897795.1 Alphaproteobacteria bacterium 41-28
GTCCGAATGGGGGAACCAGTATGTAGAAAGAATGCTGAGCTTATATCTGAGCTATCGCTTGAGAAAAGATAATGCCTTTGCCAAGCTATATAGCTTTATCCAGAATACTTCTTTGGTTGGAGTCTGAACGCGTACGTGAAAAAGGCTTAGACGTACTAGCTTAATTTCATCCAACAATCACCATACCTAACTGTTGTGCAATCGCAGTTTCCGATTGCTTAAGTGCTGCATATACTTGCAGTAATTTATCTTCTTCTTCAACATCAGGATTATCTTTAAGTAGCTTATTGTTTTCTTCGATCAGTTGGTGAATAAGCCTCAATTTAAGCCTAAGTATATTTTTATACGCAGTTCGATGGAGATTGTCTTCTTCTTTAGAAACATTGATCTGATATCTTTCCTCCCATTTTTCACTGATTTCATAGGGTGAGGCCGTTAAATCAATGGCTGTTTTCTGAATTTTCTCATCGGGATGTTGTATAAATACATGTATATTTACAGGTTGACCCTGCAACGAATGTTGCTCATATATATTCAATATTTCTTTATAAACAAGATGCTGAAAAGGGACGTCAGCTAATTCTCGAAGCAGATAAGTACTAAGGGGAGTGCCATCTTCAAGGGGCATAGAGCCATAGTTAAGCAGCAACCGTATACTTTCCTGCTCATATGCTTCGATCGTAGTAGCCCAGTTAAGCGGCATTAATTCTCCACGCTTGGCAGTAAGCTGCAATTCTTTTACTGGATTATGCACCAGTTTATGAGGCCTACGGCTTTCTTTCTCCTGCTTGAATATGAGTTGATTGAGTTCAGCCAATAATACAGACTCATCTATATGCAATAGCTTACTGGTCTGTTGTAATAACAACGCTCTACTTACTACATCAGGAATTAAAGCAACACTTTGTAGGATGTCCTTGATAACTGTGGCTTTTCGGGTAAGGTCCTCTCCAACACCTTTCATCAACAGCTTGGTTTTGAAGGTAATAAAATCCTGTACCTGCTGCTGTAAATAATTTTGAAAAGCTAGGCCACCTACTTTTTTTGCATAGCTATCCGGATCTTCTCCATCTGGAAGTAGAATAACTTTTACATGCAATCCTTTTTCTAAGATTTTATCAATTCCCCGCAGTGCTGCTTGGATACCAGCGGTATCACCATCAAATAAGACCGTAACATGTTTTGTAAAGCGGCTAATAAGCTGTATTTGTGCATCGGTAAGCGCGGTTCCTGAGGAAGCCACCACGTTTTGTATGCCTGCCATATGCAACGCTATCACATCGGTATAGCCTTCTACTAGCAAACAACTATCAAGTTCCTTTATTTTTTGCTTAGCCTGATAAATACCATATAAAACATCTCCTTTGTGATAGATAGGTGTATCTGGAGAATTAATATATTTGGGTTGATCATCGCTAGCTTTCACCCTTCTAGCAGCAAAAGCAATGACTTTACCAGACAGATTGTGAATCGGAAATATGACTCTGCCTCTAAAACGGTCATATAATTTTTCTTGGTTATGTACGATAAGCCCTGCCTTTTCTAAAAGCTCATCACTATACCCTTGTTGCTGTGCATAGGTATGAAACCCTTGCCAGGTGTCGAGGCTATATCCCAGTCCAAATTGGTTGATAAATTCATCTGTGATCCCTCTTTCTTGTAAATAAGTATATCCGATACGCTGACCTTCTGCATGCTGCCACAAGGTATCTGCATAGTAGGTTTGCGCTAGCTTCATCAAAATATAGAGGCTATCTTTTTCGTGCTGCGCTGCTATATCCTGGTGCTCATCTTCTGTCTCTTGGATAGGGATTCCATATTTTTGAGCTAAATATTTTACGGCTTCCACAAAGCTGATACCTTCGATGGCTTTTACAAACGCAATCGCATCACCCGCAGCATCACAGCCAAAACATTTATAAAAGCCTTTGCCAGGAGATACTGCAAAGGAAGGGGTCCTTTCATGATGAAAAGGACAACAAGCCCACAGATTTTGTCCTCTTTTTTTGAGCGTAACAAAATCCCCTACTACCTCTTCGATGAGTGCTGCTTGCTGTACGGCTTGTATGGTTTCTGGGCTAAGCATAAGGCTTATACTAACTTGTGTTAACTTCCTAACTGTATCCTAAAAAAAACTTTAAAGTACATGACTTTACCATAGAAATCACACTAATGTTCACAATGACAGCCATATACACTACCACAACCCCTGGATTGCCACATCTATTACCGACATTGCAAACGAACGTGAAGCAATCCAAGAATTCTTTTCTTTTATCATGAGTATAACTTATTGGCAGGCAAGCATATTAGCTCTTTAAGTTATACAAGAATTCCCTTCTCTACCTCATCACCATGTTACACATTACCAATTATCATCGTTATTTGGACTATACTCATCTTCTTCTAGTTGATAGATAAATTCTACTCTCCTCATAAAACTAACTCCTATTTATTTTAAATTCAAAAAATCTCTCTTACCCGCTAGAAATGTGGGTTAGAGGTCTAGTTTTATAAATTTTTTCTTTGCCCAGTCCCTCAAAGTTTTTTTATCCTTCTTCTCAATGTTGTTTTCACCCAAATATATGGAATTCAGCGCAGTAAGATTACCTGTGGCAAGGGCCTGCGCTCCGGAATCTCCAATGTTATTGTTATTCAAATTCAAGGAAGTGAGCGCAGAAAGATTGCCACTGGCAAGCGCCTGTGCTCCAGCAGATCCAATCCTGTTGTA
>MKUL01000022.1 GCA_001897795.1 Alphaproteobacteria bacterium 41-28
GCGGTTGCAAGAGAAGAAGAGCGTGTTCGTTTAGAAGAAGCTGCGAGAGTTCGCCGTGAAGATGAAGAACGTTTAGCTCGTGAAGCGATTGCAAGAGAAGAAGAGCGTGTTCGTTTAGAAGAAGCTGCGAGAGTACGTCGTGAGGCTGAAGCTCGTCGTCTTGCGGATGAAGAAGCTGAGAGAGCTAGGCGAGAAGCTGCAGCAGCAGAAGAACGTTTGGCTCGAAAAGCAACTGCTGGGACAATATCGACGTCAAAACGAGTATCAGCCACTATACCATCAACAGCGACGATGACAACCACAACGACCACAACTACAGCTACTACTAGGACTTTAAAAGCTACACTTGTGACGCCGGAACGCTCGCGAATTCTTGAATCATTAAAAGGACGTCTATTACCCACCCCACCGGTAGCCAAGGTACTCTCAGCTCCACCCCCTCCTTCAGCACTTGAGGCTGCTAAAGATGAAGAAGCGCATCTAAAAGCAGAAGTTGAAGCAAGAGTAGAGAAAGAAAAGCTTGAACTCGCTAAACTTGCTGAAAGTCTTGAAGAAGCAGGTATTGGAAAAACAATAACGAATGGGAGCAAAGTAGAAAAGGGAAGCGATTCAGACTCTCTTCCTCCTAGCGACGACCCTAGTTCTGATTCAATTGGCGGAGATTTCTCGCCTGATTTGGACTCAGCAGATGATTCTAGACCTGCTTCTCCAAGATCAGAACCATCTGGCATGTCCTTACCAGATGACCTTCTGTTAACAACCCTACCTGTAGATGCAGGCATTTATTTAGGCTCTGTAGACTTTGATTCATCTAAAGATATACTGAAAAAGCTTTTCGGTGGTATGAGAAAGAAAACCGCAGACGATGACTTGGCTGACAGGACTCTACCCACATCACCAGGTGGATCTATTCCAACGCCACCCCCAGTACCACTCATTGTTGTAGATTCGGGTATGCCACCACCACCTCCTCTTGCGCCATTATTTGCTGCGCCTCCCCCGCCACCAGTTCAAGGTGTTGATCAAGGATCTATTGAGAAAGGAGTTAAAAAATGGAATGTAGTTGTTGTCCCTGAACTTGAAGAAAATGTAACAAAAATAACTCGTCAAGCGCCAACAGGTGCGGAAGATTCTATACTTACGGCTATGGCGGATGGAGCGAAAGCGCAGAGGCTTGCCAGCGGTATGGATGATCCGGACGAACTCCTTTCAGTGGACGAATTACTTTCACAGAACGGGCCATTGAGCGATTCATGGACACCTGAAATGTTTAAAGAACTAATATCTTTACCAACAGCTGAGTCGGAAGAAGAAACAAAAGAAGAAATAAAAGAGGATATCACGAATATGACTGCCTCAATGGCCATACCAGACAGTCGGGATGATTTGCGTGCCTACAGAAGTCATGGAAGTAACGTTCAAAAGAGACTTGCTGAGTTACTAGATCGAGCCCATGACATGAACGACGAAGTAAACCTGATTTACTTAACTAAACTTAAAAATGAATTTGACACTGAAAGACGCGATCCAAGCAGATCTGAAAAGAAAAAAGGTTTATTAAGAGGAATGATAGGCACTGTTACGGAGCGCATAAGAGCTTGTAACACAAGACTTGAGAATAAGGCGGAAAAGGAGAGAAGACGACAGAAAGGCGTAACTGATGGAGAAAGCGTTGATGTTGAAAAAATTTTCACTGGATCTAACAAAGCCACTACGATGCTGGAAAAAATGAAAGAAGAAAATATCGATCCTAAGAAATCTCTTTCATCATCAGGCAGCTCCTCAGATGACGATGCCGACTGGGGGGATTAATTATAGTGACTCTAAATGGAATAGGAAGGGAAAAGCAAAAGTATGTGCTTCTCCCTTTTTACTTTTAACCCTGAACGGTACCTCAAAGGTATAATAACGGTTTATATAAAATAGCTAAAAACTCTTTTCCACAAAAAAGGGGCCAAAAGGCCCCTTTCTTTTTATGAGCGAGCCTTATGTGGCCTTATCAGTTGCAGGTTTATCTTCTGTAGATGAAGCAGCTTCTTTCAATTTCTTGTTCAGCTCTTCCGCGCTGACATAACCAGGAAGCACTGTGGTTTCGCCTACAATTAAGGTTGGCGTTCCATTTATTCCTAAGGTTTGTGAAAGTTTAAGCGTTTCATCCATTTCAGCTTTGATGGCCTTGTCGTCCATATCCTCCTGAAGCTTTTTGGTATCAATACCCAGTGAACTTGCGATCTTTAGGATCTGCTTTTTCGTTAGAGGCTTGTCGGATGAGTAAATAGCACCCTGAAGTTTATCATACTTTCCTTGCTCTTTCGCTGCGAGCATGGCTTTTATGGCTATTTCGGAATTTGAACCCATGATGGGTATATCCTTAAAGATGACCTTTACATCCTTATTTGTACTTAATAACGTGGTCAATTCTTTATAAAACTTTTTACAGTATCCGCAATGAGGATCCATAAAGACGACGAGGGATTGGGTTCCGTGAAGATTCCCTGCCGTAGGCGTTGCGGGGTCATTAAAGATTTTATCTTTATTTGCAGAAACAGCTTTTTCCATTTTAGCAACGGATTCTTTCTGTTGTTTCTCCATGCCCTCTTGAAAAGAGGTCATGATGATTTCCGGATTTTTGGTAATATAGTTTGAGACAACTTTTTCAATTTCAGCAATTTGAGTTGGGGTAAGTGTGGAAGCTGAGGGTTGAGAGCCAACTTGTACTGGAGGCGTATTTTCTGCAGAGGCATCATTTATAAGACATAGACTTGCGAAAGATAAAAGGCATATATATGTTTTTTTCATTGTTTATTCTCCCTTTCAATGATGAAAAAAGGATAGACAATTCTTAGACATTTAACAAGGAGCTTAATTTCGGATGCTAAAGATTTTTATACACCCTGTATTAGGCACTTTCTAGGAAACTCTTCATGACCATTTTGACGCCGGTATGATCAAAATCAATTTCAACTTTATCGCCATCTACAGAAAGGACACGGCCATACCCAAATTTTAGATGAAAGACCCGTTGGTTCACCTGAAATTCCTTTTTATCTAAAGACCGTACGGGTGGTTGAATAGTTTGTAATTTGGGTGCTGATGCGCGTCGCCTGAAGGGCTGAGAATGCCCCCCTACGTTCGTTCGCTCCGTATGTTCTAGAGGGAGCTCTTCCACAAAGCGAGAGGGAAGACTAGACTGCCATTGGTTATGAACGCGGCGGTTAGCTGCAAAAAGAATAATGGCCCGCTCTCGTGCCCGCGTCAGACCAACATAAGCTAGACGTCGTTCTTCTTCCAAGCCTGCGCCGCCCGCCTCTCCCAAGGCTCGGGGGTGAGGGAAAAGCCCTTCTTCCCAGCCCGCTAGGAAAACCGTATTAAATTCAAGTCCTTTCGCGCTGTGAAGAGTCATAAGGTTTACCATCTCAACACTTGTGCCACTGGTGTTTTCCATGACAAGACTTACATGTTCTAAAAAGGCTGGTAAACTTTCAAACTCATCGATTGCGTTCACAAATTCTTTGAGGTTTTCAAGACGTCCCGGTGCTTCAGGAGATTTATCCGCCTGCCACATGGCTGTGTATCCTGACTCATCCAAGATAATCCGTGCAAGTTCCCCGTGGGGGGTTGTCTCTAATTGCTTGCGCCAGCGGCTGATATCAAACAAAAGCCCTTCCAGGGCTGCTTTTGCTTTCCCACGCAATTCATCTGTGTCCATTAATCGCAGGGTGGCTTCCGTCAGGGGGATCTCTTCATAGCGGGCATATTGATGAAGGATTTGAAGCGTACTTGTGCCAATCCCGCGCTTAGGGGTATTCATGATACGTTCAAACGCTAAGCTATCACTGGGTTGAATGACGATGCGCATGTAGGCGAGCGCATCTCGTATCTCAAGGCGTTCATAAAAGCGAGGGCCACCAATGACGCGGTAAGGAACCCCAAGGGTAATAAAACGTTCTTCAAACTCACGGGTTTGAAACCCAGCTCGTACAAGGATTGCCATGGAATTTAGGGACTGGCCTTTTCGGTGAAGCGCTTCGACTTCATCTCCTACGAAACGCGCTTCCTCTTCACCATCCCAGACGCCTTGAATACGAACTTTCTCTCCCCCCGTCTGTTCGGTCCAGAGGGTTTTCCCAAAACGACCCGCATTTTGCGCAATAAGCCCAGAGGCGGCGCCCAAAATATGTGCATTAGAGCGATAGTTTTGCTCAAGACGAATAATAATGGCTCCCGGAAAATCCTTTTCAAAGCGCAGGATGTTACCCACTTCTGCGCCGCGCCACCCATAGATGGATTGATCATCGTCTCCTACGCAACAAATATTCCCTGATCCTTGAGCAAGAAGACGCAACCAAAGATATTGAGCCACGTTCGTGTCTTGATACTCATCCACAAGTATATAGTGAAATTGAGTCGTGTATTGCGCAAGAACATCGGAATGTTCTGTAAATAATTTTAAACACAACAAAATTAGGTCCCCAAAGTCAACGGCGTTCAAAACTTTGAGACGATCTTGGTAAAGGCCATAAATGTGATACGCTGCTTTTTCAAAATCTGAGGCAGGAGTTGAAACTTTTTCTGGTGTGAGTGCGCGATCTTTCCAACGACTGATAATGGATGTCAAAACCCGCGGAGGGTATTTTTTCTCATCAATTTCTTCGGCTTTGATGATTTGTTTGACGAGGCGCAATTGGTCATCCGTATCTAAAATTGTGAACGAACTTTGGAGACCTAAAAGTTCCGCATGACGTCTTAAGATGCGTACACAAACAGAATGGAAAGTTCCCAACCATAATCCTTCAGCAGGACCCCCAATGAGATTTGCCACGCGTTCGCGCATTTCATGGGCGGCTTTGTTGGTGAATGTTACCGCTAAAACTTGGGAAGGCCAGGCCCTTTGGCTTAAAAGAATGCCCGCAAGACGTGTGGTGAGAACACGCGTTTTTCCTGTGCCTGCGCCTGCCAATACCAATAGTGGCCCTTCAGTTACCTCAATTGCTTGTCGTTGAGCAGGATTTAAAGAGCTTACTTGCTCTAAAAATACAGGATTCGTGATCTCTTGGCCCTCAAAGGACATATTTTTCTGCTGCACGAGTGACATCTTCAGGCTTATACCATGGTCTTTGAAGAGGGGGAAGGGGACTATCCAATATAGGTTTCAAGACCACATACTTCTATTTTTTCCGTAAGAGGAAAGCGGGTGGAGCCGGGCACAATGACCGTAAGTTTATCAAGCTTTAAATCTTCAAGAGCAATTTGCATGGATTTGGTGATCTTGGGATGATCCGTATATTTAATTTCAAAACCTAATTTTTCTCCACCTTTTACGATCAACAAATCAAGTTCTGCTCCTGTTTGAGTGGCCCAAAAATAACAGTCTTGAGGGTCAGCTTGATGAAATCGCGCAACTTCTTCTAACGCAAATCCTTCAAAGGATAAACCTAATTTGGGATGATGGAAAAGGTCTTCTTCTGTTTTAATTCCCAAAAGGGTGTGGAAAAGGCCACTATCCCGAAAAAAGACCTTCGGAGATTTTACCTGACGTTTCCCAATGTTTTCAAACCAGGGATTGAGTTGTCTCATCATATAGGTTCCTTCAAGGATATCGAGATAATGACGAGCCGTTTTGTGGGTAATTCCTAAAGAAACACCGACTTCAGAAGCGTTGAAAATTCCTCCATGATAGTGAGTCAACATCATCCAAAATCGTCGAATCATTTGGGGAGAGACTTCAAATCCAAGTTGAGGAATATCTTTTTCGAGATATGTCGAAATAAATCCAGTACGCCACCGATTGCTAACTTTATAATTAGGTGCCAGATAGGATCGCGGATATCCCCCTCGTTCCCATAAGCGTCGCCAATCATGAACTTCCTGTAGGGAAAAAGGAGTCATTTCAATGTATGAAATGCGTCCTGCAAGGGTCTCTGAGGTTTGCCGAATGAGATCAGGCGAGGCGCTCCCTAAAATCAGAAATCGAAGAGGTAATTTATCTACAAGAACGCGGAGAAGTGGAAATAGATCCGGACGTAACTGAACCTCATCAATGATAATAAGTCCCTCTAATCTTTCTAGAGTAAGCTTTGCATTGACGAGTTGAGAGAGATCTCCCGGATCTTCTAGATCGAAGATATGCACAGGTCCCTTTACTTGCTCTGCATAGAGTCGCGAAAGAGTTGTTTTTCCACATTGACGTGGCCCTAGAAGAGCACATATAGGGGTGGCTTCAAAATCCTCTTGAATTCTTTTGATAAAATCTTTGCGAAGAATGAGTTTTGTCATAAGTTGACCCTGCAATTTGGGAGCTCATCTCCCAATTTACAGGGTAAAAATTCTAAAATCAAGGCCATTTTACCCTGCAATTTGGGAGATGATCTCCCAATTTACAGGATAAAATTCGTCATGATAGTCCCTTCCCAAATCTTTAAAAACACACTAAGCTCTTAAAAAAACACATTAAGAAGGAGCATCACAATGGCTTTTGAATTACCACCACTTCCTTATAAAGAAGATGCCCTTGAACCCCACATTTCGGCACGAACTCTAAGCTTTCACCATGGAAAACACCATAAGGCCTACGTGACAAAGTTAAATGAGCTTATTCAAGGAACAGATCTTGAAAAGAAATCCTTAGAGGAAATCATTCGTATCTCAGTGAATAACGCTGACAAGGTAGCTATTTTTAACAATGCGGCTCAAGACTGGAATCATACCTTTTATTGGCATTCCATGCGTCCTCAGGGAGGGGGAGAACCTAAGGGAAATTTAGCTGAAAAAATCACCAAAGACTTTGGAAGCTTTGGTGAATTTGCAGAGCTTTTCAAGCAAGCCGGTGTCGGCCAATTTGGCAGCGGTTGGGCATGGCTTGTATTGGATAAAGATGGAAATTTAAAGGTTACGAAAACGCCGAACGCTGATCTTCCTATGGTTCACGGTCAGAAGGCCCTTCTCACTTGTGATGTATGGGAGCATGCTTACTACCTCGATTATCAAAATCGTCGTCCCGATTATATTAGTATCTTTCTCAAAAACCTTGCTAATTGGGACTTTGCTCAAAAGAATTTTGAGAAAGGGATGAAAGCCTAATACTTTTTTATTGACGGAAGAGGCCGTGTCAGTATGATGCGTTTTGCGAGGCCCCTGTGGCGGAATTGGTAGACGCGGCAGACTCAAAATCTGTTGTCTTTGACGTGGGAGTTCGAGTCTCCCCGGGGGCACCAGCCTTCGCTGCTTCAAAATAAGTCAAAGCGCAAAATCAAAGCGCACCATATCTTAAAATATTTTAAACCGGATTTTCAGTAGAGATACTCAATTTTAGAAGGAAAGAGCTATTTCTATCGATAGATTAATCAAATATTTAATTAAGATATTTTTTTAATCCTTTAAAATTAAAAAATCATTAAACTTTTCCAAAATGAAATTTTTAGCGAACATACAAGCAGGCAACCATATAACCAGCCTCAAACGAAAGGAAAGAAAATGAAATTGGAGAAAACACCGAAAAATCTATTTTTATTATCTCTTGCGGGAGCGGCGTTTTTTACACTCAGCGAAGCCAATGCGGGGGTCGTAAAAATCATTAATAACAGCGATGACAACATTATGGTGAATGTTATTCCTGGTGTCGAGGGGATTCCCTACTGCTGGAAGTGCTTTGATAGTTGTCTTAATTCCTGTGGAAAAAGCACTGCTAAAATCGTTGTTCCTGTCGCGGCCTTTGGAGGGTGCGAATACTTCTCAGTTATCGATATATCAAACGGAATTCTGGGGAGTGGGAAATGTAAGAACCTAAGTGTTTTTAAAAACTACGAAGTTTCTTTTTACTCCACGACTTTTGGAACCAATTGTGCGATCAAAGAAATTTTATAGGTAATAAAATAAAGGAAAACTATGAAAAAATTTGAGAGAGAAATAAATAGAGCATTTAAAAAGAATACTTTCTTAATAGCAATGGCTTTTCCGTACCTTTTAGGGGGATGCAATACAATGGAAGGCGTAGGAACGGATATACAAAAAGCTGGTAAAGCATTAGAGGAATCTGCAGAAAGAAACAAACAAAGCTGTCCTTCATGCCCCTAATGTTTGAAATCGGGCTCGTATAAGCCCTAAACTAAGCTTTATAGAAAATTATGTTTAAATATTTAAATAAGGAGATAGCTCATGAGTACAAAAGAAAACTATATTAAGCAAGCTGAAAAGCAGATGGAAAAATATAGAGATAAGATTTCTAAAATTGATGATCTCTTGAAAAATAAAAAAGAAAGTGGCGAGTCTGAGTTATTGGCACATAGAGAAAATTTAAAAGATAAGTTTGATCAAGCCGAGAAGATGCTTAAGAAAATTAAGTCTGGATCGGAAGAAAACTATGAGAAAATAAAAGAAAATGCTACTGAGATCTTTGAGAGTCTCAAAGAAGCCTTTCATGAATTCTCAAGTTTTCTTTCCATGGAACAACTTTCTCGCACAAAGGATGTAGTGATAGATTATGGCAATGAGAAGCTTGATGAATTTCAAAGTTTTGTTAAAGAGCGTCCCCTGACGATTGCCGCATGGGCAATGGGCATTGGGTTTATCATTGGCACTTTATTTACACGATCAAAGTGATGAGGTCTCTTATGTTTATTCTTGATCTTCTTCTTAATGCTCGCGAATCGAGATCCGTTTTAGTAAGTAAGATTTTAGGATGCTTTTTCTTAATGCTAGCGGGGTCGGTTGGTGTGTTTTTTCTTTTTCAAGTTCTTGTCCCTATTGTGGGATATTTAGAAAGTGGAATCATAGCGTGCGGCTTATTGGGAGTTCTTGGAACAGGTTTTCTCTTGGTAGGCAAAAAAACGAAGGCTTCACCTCAAGAAGAATTAGCTGAAAAAGTTTTAAATTTTTTCAAGGGTTTTGACTTAGAGACATTCCTGAAGAATAATGCATTTGCAGTCTCCCTGCTTTCGTTTGGAGTAGGGATAATTTTATCTCGGTTCAAGAATATCAAAAGCCTTTCTAGAATTTATAAGATGCTGAAATAAAAAGATTTTGTCTCCATAGAGGAAAGAAGACATATTTTCTCCTAACTAACGAATAGAGGGAATCATGACAGTTACAAAAGAAAGAAAGGGTAAGAACACTTCTAAAAATTTGCAAATGAAGGAGAAAGAACAAACCTTTGAGGAAAGAAAACGGGCAGCTTATTCAGCAATGGGCAAACTAGGGGGGCTTGCACGGGCAAAACAAATGGCTGAAAAGGGGTTTTCAAAGGCCGATGAATTTAAAGTCCCTTCTAAAAAAGATCTTAAGCCAAAGGGTAAGAAAAAATAAAAACAACTAGCACCTAAATTACAAATTATAATACTTTTTCAGCAGCCTCCTGATAATTTGGAATAAGATCAGTTTACATACCCTTTTCATGTTTTGAGAGATAACGTATTTAACTGCAGATCTATGTTATTGAGTAGCCATTCTAAAGTAAAAGAGTCTTGCAATCTCAGGGGAAATGTTAAAAACTTAGAAATGCGTAAGGAATTTTGTATTATCTTATCCGGCATTGGACGTAATCTCAGGCTGCTCCTGAATGGGTTTAGGGATCATTTTAATTTAAAAAATAAAGAAATTAAATCAATAGTTAATACATTTCTCCTTGTTTTTCTTTTTACGATGATTTTAGAAATTATCACTCATTTATCATATAATAAAAGTTCTTTTTATGAAGCCGTTCACCATATCCTTAAAGAAGAAGGAGGGCTTGCGAATGTTCGCGGTGACAAAGGAGGCATTACAAATTATGGAATCTCTATCAATTACCTCAAAGCTCTTATTCGAAAAAATCCTTCTTTGATCAATGAATTTGATCTTGATCACTGCAAAAAAATAGATGCTTATGATATTATACATATGAATCAAAAAGAGGCAGAATACATTTATAAGACTCAATGGTGGAATAAGTATGGTTATGGGAGAATCAATTATCAACCATTAGCAGATAAGATTTTTGATATATCAGTGAATATGGGGCCTACGAAAGCTGCTTTACTTCTTGTTAAAGCATGTAAGGAAGTAAATAATGAGAAATTATACTTTAAGACAAGTTCAAGATTAAACGGTCAAATTGTTGATTATATTAATTCCTTACCCGAAGAAGATAAAAAAGAAATAGTAAAAAGGTTAAAGGTATTATGCTTACGACATTATTTTGAAATTGTTAAAAAAAATCCTTCTCAACGCAAGTTCTTACGCGGATGGATTCGAAGAGCAATGAGCTAGCTCAAGCAACCCCAACTTTAGATAAAGGATTGTTTTATTTTAGCATAATTCACCTAAACCCCTCACTCGTCACTTCTCAATGATTTACCAGGTGAGGGGACTCCCAAGCTCTTTAATAAAAGACCAATGAGGCACGTTAAATTTTATAGGAAGCCTATAAAATGCAGAGATTATATGAGTAAAAGAAATTTCATCGGAAAAAATTTCCAAGAAATTTCGCGAAAGGCAGAAAAAAATATTGGAGAAGAAAAAGGAAGATGTTATTTTAATGAGGGGAGTTTTTGAAAGAGAGAATGTATTGTACCCCTATTTTAATTGTGTGAAGCTTTTTCGACAAAATTTATTGATTATTCACAATTTTTTAACCCAAAATAATTTAAAATCTTGGTTTGCTTCTGTATGCTTTCCATTTCTTTCCTCTCGCCATGCTGTATCTTGGAGTCGGAAGGGAAAGCGCTTTAAGGGCTCTTATCATGGATTTTAATGATCTTTATATTCTCATCTCTCTTTCCAAAACAAAGTCCCTGACAAAAACGTCAGAAGAGTTTGAGATGAAAGTTCCTTCTGTCAGCAAAAGGCTTGAGAAACTTGAACTAGCTTTTGGTCAAAAAATTTATTACCGGAAATCAAAAGGAATTGAGTTTACACGAGCAGGGGAGGAGCTCATTGAACTTTATTCTGAAATTCTTCAAAAGGTTGAGTTTCTCCAGCAAAAGCTAAAGGGAGATATAGAAAAAAAAGAAACTCTAACTCTCTCAACAACCACAGCCATCCTTGTTACAACAATGGGCCAGTATATTAAAGCTTTTGTGGAGGAGTACCCAAAGGTTGTTATGACTTTACTCGCTCACAATTCAGAAAGAGAACTTTCTCAATACAGCTCAGATATTATTGTTTGGACTTATTTGAAAGACAGGCGAGACCTTAAACAGGAGCTTCTTTATACCTATGAATTTGGGCTGTTTGCAAGCAAGTCATATCTTTCTAAGATGGGCGTTCCTTCGGATGGTTTTAAGACAGGTCAACACCGAATTCTTAAATTTGTGGAATTTAATACAACACCTTACGGGGGAGGCTCAAATGCTTTATTTGATTTTCTGCCATTTTCCTCCCAAGTTGAAACAGTTTATGTTAATGCAGGATTAACGATGTATAACATGATTAAGGAAGGGATTGGGATTGGTCCTGTTTGGACCAACCGTCCGGGGAGATTGAGCGATAATTTGGTACGCCTATTCCCAGAGTTTACAACAAAAGTGGAAACTTATATTATGCATCGCAAAGATCTTCCTTCCTCTCACCCTGGAAGGCTTTTTGCTGAACACTTAAAAGTGTTTTTACTAAACCTAGATAAAGGTGCTTTAAATGAAAAAAATCCAACTTGAAAAGGCAGGCGTTCAGTGTCAACTCCAATTTTTCAAAAAAACAGATGAAGTTATTAAGCCATCTCTATTTTTCTTTCTTAAAAAAGGGGATCTCATCCTCTGGGATTATGAAAATCATTCTCAATACAAATTGGACGAACCTTATATAGATCGCCTTATTGAAATTGCTTCAGGTAAACCCATTGTCGAGGACGATATTACACGTCATCTCAGAGAAGAAGGCTTGCTTGTTAAGGAAAAAGAAGAGACACGTGAATGGGGCTGGGACGAACTTTCATGGATTTTTCATCAAGGGACAAAGAACCCTCCGCGATTAGAATCAGATGCCAATAATTGGTTTGAAGCTTACCTGCAAAACTGTCAAAGTAAGCCCTCTCCAAAGGAAGCACCTTCTTCTTCTAAGGGAGAGGCCATTTCTCTTGCTCCCATTGATAAAAAACTCTTTCAATCAAAATCGCTCTATGAAGTCTGTCAGGAAAGGATGACTTCAAGGACGTTTAGCGGAGAGAAAATCAATTTTGAGGTTTTTTCCTCACTTATAGGAGCAACTTTTGGCTATAGTTCCGCTCCATGGGGAAAGAACGGTAACTATGAGATTTACGCAAAGCATAAGGTTTCTCCTTCTGCAGGCGGACTCCATCCCTTTGAATTCTATATAATGGTTCATCATGTCGAAAACATAGATCCTGGGATATACAAATATGATCCTCAAGCTCATTGCCTTTATCCTTTTGAAAAAGGAGATTTCAGAGAGCAGCTAATTCATTCTTTAGCGGGTCAAAATTTCGTGAAGGACCTTTCTTTCGGTGTCTTTTTTGTTGCCGATTTTTCGAGAGTTTGGTGGAAATATGAGCACTCCAGAGCATACCGCCAGGTTTTACTTGATGCGGGGCATCAATCGCAAACATGTTTGCTCCTTGCAACTTCGCTTGGTCTTTTAACTTGGCCAACAGGCGCTATTCAAGACAAAGAAGTTGAAAAATTATTGAAGATTGAAAACGATAAGTTCAGCCCCATCTTTTTTGTCGGTATTGGGACAGGGAAGCCAAATTCGTTCAATGAGGAAATTATTTCCATATTGAAATCAAATAGATAGTTAAAAAAACAACTTTTTTGAAAAAATTGTCTTGTAAACTAAAACATGGTGTGTCTTAATCTTAAAAGAAGATGAGAGGTTAATTTTAAAAACTCCCCCCCCCCCCTCTCTCTCCAAGGTGGAAAAAGCACCCGTGACCCTTTTTAAACGATCACAGGTGTTAAGTTAGCCCACCCGTTAGTAAGTATGGTGTTGGTGGTATGTGTTTGTTATTAATTTTTTAAATAGCACCTGCGACGGTCCTGAAAAACAGCCGCAGGTATTTAAAACTTACATCAATTTTTCATAAAAGTCTACCTTCTTTTTGATAAAGAACTTCCTCTCAAAAAATTTATCCTCTTTCAGTTTCATTATCATTAAATGATAAAAAACATATGAGGATTCTCTTTGCTTTCAAAAGAGACGTTTTTCATATTGAAAATTTAATATCATCTTAAATCTTAATTCTCAAAAAATTAGTATTTAAAAAAATTAGCCATAAATTAATCTATAAAAATTATAATCATGTAAGGGGCAGATGATAAGGAGTAAATATGAAAAGAATTATTTTTACTTCGTTGAGCGGCATGATTAAGGAGAAATATGGCCTGGAAACGTGGTCTAAAGTTCTTGATAACGTAAATCTAAAAAGAAAAGGTAATTATACCCCAGGTGGAACCTGTGATGATGAATTAAAGGCTTCTATTTTAACAAAAAAATATTCTTTTTTTCTACTGAAGGACATCGCCTTTAAAGAGTTCACTCAAAGCATTTCAATGCTCCCGTTCACATACCGAAGACGTATTCCATACCCCGGTGATGGACAATTGGGGGTGTATATTGGGAGATAGCAAGGAGCTAGACGTAGAATTGGAACTCCCAAAAAAAGCACGTTTACGTGATAAAAAATCGCGCCGTCAAATGGATCCACTATTGGAAGATAAATTTCGCGATCTTTACCTCGCTAATGAAGAACTTCAAATAAAATGTCAGGAATTAGGAAGGCACTCGGAGGAACTGGAACTATTTTTATCACTTTCACCGTTTTCTCAAGGATCACAAGACGTTAATACAGTTCTCCAGTTTTTTGTGAACTCAATATGCAAGTTACAAAAATGGCCAGCAGGACACGTTTTCGTTTTTAAGGAAGGAAATGATAAGCTTTTGGTGAGCTCGGGGATATGGTATTTTGATAGTGAGAAAGATTATCATGAGCTCCATGATGTAACATCAGCCATGACTTTTAAAATTGGGGAAAGTTTACCCGGGATTACGCTTGCTACGGAAAATCAATTATACATTGAAGATGTGCAAAATGATCCTCAATATTTTCGATCGAGAGTTTGCAGGAAACTAGGGATACATAGTTCATTTGGTATCCCTCTTAAGTGCAACAACAAAGTGCTAGCAGTTGTTGAATTTTTTATTTTTGAGACGCTGAATAAAGATGATAAAGCATTTGATTTGATAGGAAATTTTGTTCAGCAGTTAGAAGGGGTTTTAGAACGTCAACGGGCCCAGGAAGAAGCACGAGAAAGTAATATTAAATTAAATCTTGCCAATGAAGAGCTTCGAAAAAAATATCAAGAATTAAAGAAGCACTCGGCCGAATTAGAACTATTTCTTTCGCTTGCACAACTTTCTCAAGGAACACAGGAGCTTAATTCCGTTCTCCGGTTTTTTGTGAATTCAATTTGTAAATTAGAAAAATGGCCAGCAGGTCACGTCTTTGTTCTCAAGCCAGGAAGTGATACAGAATTAGTATCCGCAGATATATGGTATTTTGATAACGATAAAGACTATCATGAACTGTATGACATAACATCGACAATGACTTTTAAGCTTGGCGAAAGCTTACCTGGGATTACACTTGCGACAGAAAAACCATTGTACCTTGAAGATATACAAAACGATCCTGATTACTTTCGATCAAAAGTTTGCAAGAAGCTTGAAATACATAGCTCATTCGGTATTCCTATTAAGTGCAATAACAAAGTACTCGCTGTGGTTGAATTTTTTATTCTTTCTCCCGTAAATCAAGTTGACAAGGCATTCGATTTGATAGGCAATTTTGTAAAGCAGTTAGAAGGGGTTTTAGAACGTCAACGGGCCCAAGAGGATGCACGGGAAAGTAACGTTCAATTACAACAAGCTTTCATTGAAGTTCAAGAAATGGCCCACCATGACTCATTGACGCAACTACCGAATCGACGTCAATTTGAATTAACTTTAACGAGATATATAGCAAGATCGAAGCGCAACGATAAAAAGTTGGCACTGTTTACTATCGATCTCGATAACTTTAAGGTAATCAATGATCGCCTTGGCCATGATATTGGCGATTTGCTTTTAGTGGAGATAGGGAAGAGGCTTCAAACGAATATTGGTACGGAAGATTTTATTAGTCATTTGGGGGGAGATGAGTTTGCCATTATTTTACAAAATAGTAGTGTGAAAGAGGCGGAGATTGTCGCTGAGAAATTGCTACATAATCTAAACGAACCTGTTAAAATAGACAGTAACGACATTTCTATTTCTGTGAGCATTGGAATTGCATGTTTTCCAGACATGGGTTCAGATTATGTTACTTTGTATAAAAATGCAGACATCGCCATGTATAAAGCAAAAGAAGTCGGAAGGAACACTTATAAGTATTTTGATGTTTCGCTGGGGAGTCAGTACAAAAAGCGTCTAGAGATTGAAAACCATATTGAATTCGCTTTAGAAAAAGGTGAATTCTTTCTCGTCTATCAACCTATCTATACCTTAACGTCACAAAAAATATTCGGACTTGAAGTCTTATTACGGTGGCAGCATCCCGAATATGATCTCCTCTTTCCAGAAGAATTTATTTTTATTGCTGAAGAAAAAGGGACGATCGTCCCTATTGGCGAATGGATATTGCGTGAAGCTTGTCAACAATATATGGAATGGCGTCGTGAAATAAACTCAGACTGTAAGCTTTTCGTCAATATTTCACCACGGCAGTTGGAAGATAAAAATTTTTTTATTAATGTTATCAAAACAATAAGTAAATCAGGTATGCCTTGTGGCTCCCTAGAATTTGAAATTACTGAAACAGCTCTCATGGGTAAGCAGGAAGAAACTCAAGAAATTTTAAAAAGGGTGAGTAATTTGGGCATCAAAATAGCCATTGATGATTTTGGTACGGGATATTCTTCATTTGATCGTCTTAAGTCTCTTCCCATTAGTGCACTGAAAATTGATAAGTCTTTTATACAAGATATTGGCGCCGAAAATAATAATGACCTTATTGTTAAATCAATTATTTCTCTTGCGAAAACACTAAATTTACAAGCTATAGCTGAAGGTGTTGAAGAGAAAGCTCAACTTGATTTTTTGCTGGAAAATGAGTGTTCGGAGGGACAAGGCTATTATTTTAATCATCCTCTTACAAAGGAAGAAATGAAGCTTGTTCTTCTTAAAAGTAAAGCCTAACAACTAAAGAAAAAGACTGACCTATCCTAGGTTGCAAAGTGGCTCATAAATCCTTATATATAGGATAAAGAGTAAAATAGGGTGTTCCTATGAAATTTCAAAATCTTCCTTCGATCCTTCCTTTGTATGCTGCAAATGGCATAATTTTATTACCGCGTGCTCAGCTTCCTCTCATGCTTCAGGGAAGAAGTGAGAAAGCCATCATAGAATGTGCTCTTCGAGATGGGCATCGTCTTGTTGGAGTTATTCAAGCTAACCCTGAAGGCGGTCATTTTCAAAAAGGATGTGTTGGACGAATTATCAACTTCCAGGATGGGGCACAAGTCTTTGTTATTCTCGGAGGTCTTTGCCGTTTTAAGATAGAAGAAGTTCTCGAGGATGAGCCTCTGAAAAAAGCCAGAGTCAGTTATCAAGGGTATGAGGGTGATTTGGACGACTCGCTCGCTGACCCATTTGTGGATCGCCCCCGACTTTTAAACCTTTTGAAGGACTATTTAGAAGATCAAGACATTATGGCAAATTGGGATGAAATTGATCATGCGAGTAATGACCTCATCATCAGTTCTCTCAGCATGGCTTGTCCTTTTAAGCCCATTGAAAAACAAGCACTTTTGGAAATTTCTTCCCTTTCTGAAAGGTGTGATATGATGATTGCCTTAATGGAAATGGCTTCCCCTCATTTAAAGGGGCGTAGGCCGATGATTCACTAGTAGGGTATTTGATGAAGAAAAAGCCTTCTTTAAATCCAAAACTTTTTGAAATGCTTGTTTGCCCTCTTACCAAAGGGCCTCTTACCTATGACCCAGATAAACAAGAGCTGATCAGTCTTTGCGCCAAACTTGCTTACCCTATTCGTGATGGTGTTCCCGTGATGTTAATGGATGAAGCACGAGAGTTGGAAGAGGAATAATCTGTTACCTACTTCGGTATGGACAAAACAGCGATTGCTGACAACCGCAACTGCTAAGTAGTTTGTTACAGCCCGCCTTCGCCGAGGCTTCGTCGGGCAGCCTTCGCTGCTTCTCTTTCTGGCTTGCCAGCCGTAGCTGTGAAGCAGCGAAGGCTGGCGCGCCCTGCAGGATTCGAACCTGCGACCTGCGGCTTAGAAGGCCGACGCTCTATCCAGCTGAGCTAAGGGCGCACACTGGCTTCACCATAACGAAACTTCCAAAAAAGTAAACTAGGTTTCAAATCAATTCTCTTGATTTTTGTGAGAGGGAGCTGTTAATGTATTAAAATTATTTGTAAGGGGGGAGGAATAATAATCTAAATAATATGACAAATTTAGCATTGAAAGTAGAATCACAAGAAAATGATTGCCCTTCTGTGGGAGATCTTTTAAAGGAAGCTCGTCTATCGCAGGGCTTATCTCTTGAAGAGATAGCCAAAACCTTATGTATTAGTAAACGCCACTTGGTTCACCTTGAAGAGGATCAAGAAAACCTTGTTTGTGATGTATATACATTAGGCTTTTTAAAGTCCTACGTTCAGTATTTGGGGCTGAATGAAAAAGACTTCTGCAAAATGTTTAAAAGCCAAGCAATCCACCTTCCACCTTCTCATCTTCCCTTCCCAGCCCCCCTTCCAGGAAAGGGAATCCCTAGTCTTCGCATTCTTGGTTTTTCTTTTCTTCTTCTTCTTGGGGTTATCGTGGGGTGGGAATGGGTTAAATACTCTAATTCACAAATCCATCCCCTTAAAGATATGAAAGTGGTTGAAACTTTGCCAAAAATTAAACCCATACCTGAAGAATCAGTGGCTTTGCAAAATCAATCAGCTATATCTGAGAACCTTCTCCAAGCCATTATACCAGCAGAAGTGACTGCCCCCCCTGAAAATTTGACTTCAGATCCAGAAACACTCATCTCTTCGGAATCTGTAACTTCAAAACCCATGGACCCTCCTGAAAATTTGATTTCAGATCAACAAGCACCCATTTCTCCAAAATCTATACTTTCAAAACCGACTGAATCTTCTGGAAATACGACCTCAAATCCACAAACACTCATTTCTCCGGAATCTTTACCTTCAAAACCGACTGATTCTCCTAGAAATACAACCTCAGATCCACAAATACCTGTTTCACCACAATCCGTTTTTTTAAAAGCGACAGAAGAAACTTGGGTGGAAGTCACAACTCTAGAAGGGACTGTTATTTTAACCCGTATTTTAAGACCCGGCGAAACCTTTGAATTAAAGCACCCGCAAAGTCTTGTCTTAAAAACGGGAAATGCTGGGGGGGTTTCTCTTGTGTCTGGGGAAAAATCAATACCTTCTCTAGGTAAATCAGGAGAAATAAAAAAAGGAATTTTCCTTGATCCTGAAAAATGGGTTGAACAAAGTCCCGAGACTCATTAACTATATACGTCATGAACAAAAATGTAGGTTTCTGGATTGCTTTGGGTGTTTCGCACCCTTGCAAAGATGAGTGGGGGATATTTCCGGTAGTCGTCTTCGCGATCACGCCGCACGAAGTGCAAAGGCGGAGTGGCGATCCATTTCCGTCTTGTTTTGAATATAAAAGAATACAAATATCACAACTTAGCGAATACGAATGACAACATTACAACCTGTTCGGGGGACGCATGATTTGTTACCCCTAGAACACCGAAAGCATTCCTATATTATTGATGCAGCACGAAAAGTAGCTGCTTCCTATGGCTTTCTTGAAATGGCAACCCCCCTATTAGAATTTAAAGAGGTTTTTAAGCGCACCCTGGGTGATGTGTCGGATATTGTTACCAAAGAGATGTATGAAATTGTTAAACGAGGGGATGAAGAAATCGTCCTTCGTCCAGAAGGGACCGCGGGCATTGCCCGGGCAGTCATGTCAAACGGTCTGACCCAGTCCATGCCCTTAAAGTTTTTTTATGAGGGTCCCATGTTTCGCTATGAACGACCCCAAAAGGGACGCTTGCGTCAACTTCACCAAATTGGCGCTGAACTTTTTGGTGTGTCTGATTCTATGGGGGATGTTGAGGTTATTGCTTTAGCCTTTGATATCTTGAAAGTTTTGGGCTTGAGTCAACATGTGACGTTAGAAATTAACACTCTTGGAGATGATGAAAGTCGAAAGCTCTATCGTGATCATCTTGTCGCTTATCTTAAAGATCATCATGCAAGCCTTTCTCCCGACAGTCAGCAACGTCTCGATCGGAATCCCTTAAGAATTTTGGATACAAAAGATGAGGGCGACAAAAAGATTTTAAACGGAGCTCCCCTTCTGACGGAAAGTCTTAATGCTTTTTCTCAAGAAATGTTTTTGAAAATTCAGGAGGGTCTCAATGCTCTCAAAATTCCTTTTCAACTGAACCCCCATCTCGTGCGAGGGTTGGATTATTATTGCCATATTGCATTTGAATTCACGACGACTGAGCTTGGATCTCAAGGAACAGTATTAGCCGGAGGGCGTTACGATGGCCTCATGACCACTATGGGAGGGCCGTCCATCCCTGGTGTTGGCTGGGCTGGTGGTATTGATCGTTTGGCTTTAATGCTGAGTGAAGATGCTCTTCCTCCCTTCATCCGACCGATCGCTATAATTCCTATGGATGAGGCGTTCGATATCAAAGGTCTTGAACTCGCGCAAGCCTTGCGCGGACAAGGCCATGTCGTGGAAATGACATACGGGGGAAACCTTGGAAAACGCCTTAAAAAAGCCAATAAAATGAATGCTCATTATGCATTCATTTTAGGGGAAGCAGAGGTTGCTTCTCACACTGTGACCCTTAAGGATTTAGATACGGGCGAACAAACCCAACTTCCTCGGGAGCAAATAGGCGAATGGCTTAAAGATAAGGGTATTTCGTGAGCTTTGATCAGAAATTAAATCAAGTCCTCACTCATTTTGAGGAGCTGAGAGAAAAGCTCTCTTCCTCAATGGAGGATCATGGGGAATTTGCAAGACTTTCCAAAGAGTATTCAGATCTCACGCCTATCGCTGAAAAAATCGTTGAGTGGCAGCAGGTTTCCGATGAGAAGAAGAACCTTGAAGAACTGCTAGGGGATCCCTCGTTGGATAAAGATTTCAAGGAAATGGCTCAAGAAGACATTGAGCGCGTTCAGGCGCGCCTGCCCCAGCTTCTCCTCGAAATTCAAGTTCTCCTCCTTCCAAAGGATGTGGATGATGACCGAAACGCCATCATGGAAATTCGTGCAGGTACGGGAGGAGAGGAAGCCGCTCTTTTTGCGGCGGATCTTTTGCGCATGTATCAAAGGTATGCTGAACTTCAAGGATGGAAATTTGAGCTCATGCATGAAAGTGACACAGGTATTGGGGGAATTAAGGAAGCGTCTGCCTCAATCTCAGGTAAAGGAGTTTTTGCAAAGCTCAAGTTTGAATCTGGCGTTCACCGTGTTCAACGGGTTCCCGCAACGGAAGCCGGTGGTCGGATTCATACCTCAGCCGCAACCGTTGCGGTTTTGCCGGAAGCTGAGGAAGTCGATATCCATATCGAAGAGAAAGACTTGCGAATTGATGTGTTTCGTTCGAGTGGTCCGGGAGGCCAGTCGGTCAATACGACCGATAGTGCGGTCCGTATTACCCACCTTCCGACAGGAGTCGTTGTCCAACAACAAGATGAAAAATCTCAGCATAAAAATAAAGCAAAAGCCCTGAAAATCCTAAGGGCTCGCCTTTATGAACATCAGCGAGCCGAAAAGGCTGCTGAAAGAGCGGCCAATCGCAAAAGCCAAGTGGGGAGTGGGGATCGCTCAGAGCGCATCCGGACCTATAACTACCCGCAAGGGCGTGTCACGGATCACCGCATTAACCTGACGCTCTATAAATTGGATCGCATCATTGATGGCAGCGCCCTTGATGAAATGGTTCAAGCGTTGATTTCCGAAGACCAAGCGAGTCGCTTGGCGGAGTTGGGGGAGACGGTTTAGGCAAATATTTATTTTGTGGTCTCTGGATTGCTTCGGAGCAAAGCTCCTCGCAATGACGGTAAAGTGTTAAATTCCCTCCATTCTATAAAATTTGTCAGGTTCTAAAGATAAATTAACATACTTTCTATTCCGAGAGAAAAATTGATTTGGGTTTTATTTTTAACGTAAAATTAATACTTTACTAACTACCTTATTCTAATCTGTCGCCTAAAACACAGGCTTGTCATCGGAACAAGATTGATGAGCAAATTTAAAACCAGGGAGGAAATAGAATATGGAACTTTCAATTTTTTTAGCAAAGGCTATTGGACTTTACTATGTGATTATTAGTTTGGGAATGATTCTCAATGGTGGCAGGATTAAGGCCCTGCTGATGGAGATTATGAATAACTCTGCATTACTGTTCATCACGGGTTTTTTTGCGCTTATCCTTGGCATTCTTCTAGTCACGAGCCATAATATTTGGGTCGCCGATTGGAGAGTTCTTATCACCCTTTTGGGATGGGGAGCTCTTTTGAAAGGCATAATGTTGGTTACGTTACCCCAACTCATGATTGAAGCCAGTAAAAAATGGGTTCAGAACACCATCTCTTACTATATAACGATGTGTGTCGTATTTTTAATTGGTATCTTTTTATTGTATCATGGGTATGTACTAAATTAGTAATCAATTTTTATATTTGTTGACAATTTCTGTATACAAATTAAAATAAAAAATCATTTTAAAAATGAATCCATGTGTTTTGATGAGGTTTTTATGCGTATTCTTGTTTTACTTTCAACATCTGTATTTTTCATAGGAGTTACCCCCCTTTCTTTCGCTAATTATTACGAAGGCGTTGAGGAATTTGAAAAAGGTAATTTTAAAGCTTCTACTCCTCTTTTTATTGAAGCAGCACAAAAAGGAGACACGCGCGCTCCCTTTTACCTTCGCTTTCTTCAAAGCAAAGGTTTTATTGATTTAGAAGATTTCAGTGAAGAAAAAGTACAGTTTTTAAAAAGAATCCCTAATATTTTGCCTTATTACCCAAAGCTAGGCCAGGGGGAAGCTACCCTAGAGATCTCTCTTAATTACCTTAGATTGAAGGGACTCCATCCAGATTATCCAGAAAGCTCTAGAAAAAATAACTCTCAAAAAAAATTATTTAATCAACTTTTAAATTACAATCTTGTTAGTCATAGCTATGTCATTTTAGCAAAAATTTTAGAAGACGATACAAAGAAAGTATTTTTAAAAAAAGGCCATCAAGAAAAAATCTTAGAGTATTATCAAAAAGCCGCAGCGTTAGGAGATTTTCAAGCACTACAAGCTTTAAAGAGGCTTATGGGTACGAGCAAAAAACTATCCATTAACTCTCTTTTTCTTCAAGAACTTAATGTGCTGGAAGGCCCAGATTGCGCAGGGAAAAACCCTGGAGTTGCAGAACTCTACCTTTCAAGAATGTATGACGGTCATCGCAATGCTTACGGGATATTTCCTAAGGATGGGCCAAAAAAGTCACAGTGGCAACTCATGTCCGCACGCCGCGGATGTATGAATGCACAGATAACTATTGGCGAAGCTGTTGATAAAACCTTTAATGCCCCCAACATAAACTTAGATGCACCGGATTTTACAGAACAAGCTCGTTGGTATTTTATGGCAGCGAGACGAGGAGAAAAACAAGCCATATATATGATCGCTAAAAATTTTAAAGAAGGCAAGGATGGATTTCCTGAAAACTTAAAAAAGGCCGAAAAATTTTATAGAAGGTATCTTCGAAAGACCACAGATGCAACAGATTCACACTCTCTAAAACTAAGAAGTCAAGCTGCCTGTAATCTAGGAAATATATACGAACGTTACTATAGAGATTTAGAACTTGCCGTTAAGTATTATCGTATGGCCTCTGAAATGGGGCTTTCTCTCGCAACTTATAACCTTGCCGTTATGCACTGGAATGGATATGGGGGACTCCTACAGGATAAACAGAAGGCAGTTGAGCTTTATCTCCAGGCAGCAGAAGCGGGTTTTCCACTGGCTCAAACAGATGTAGGTGAATTTTATTTTAAGGGTGAACACCTTCCCTTAGATTATAAGTTGGCTCATCATTACCTTTCAAAATCCGCGAAACAGATTGATCGGAAAGCTCAATATTATTTGGCAAGACTTCTTATAGAGGGTTTACATAATGGTGAACAAGATACAGAAACAGGCCTAAAATGGATGCAAGCTTCTGCTGAGCAAGGTTATGCGCCAGCATGTTATTATCTCGCCCACTTCTGCCTAAAGCGCAAATATGAGAGCCTGCCAGAAGATGAAACCTCCATTATTAACTTTGCCAAAAAAGCAGCTGAAGATGAAACATATGCTTATGGAAAATCACTTCTAGGAGGCTTTCTCCTTAGTGGATACGGATCATTAGAAAAAGATGAATCCAAAGCCTTTCTCCTTATTCAAGACTCAGCAGCAGCTGGTAATATCGGTAGTAAGTTTGGTTTGGGAATGATTTACACACGAGGATTGTGTGGACAAACCCAAGACCATGATTTAGCTCGAAAGTATTTTGAAGATATAGCTCAGGAATGTCCGGAGGCATTGAATGAGCTTGGGCTTTTTCAAGAAAATGGACTCGGAGGTTATGAGGCAAATCCTCAAATGGCAATGCTTTTTTACGAAAAAGCCTTTAGCCAAGGCTGTTTAATTGCTGGCTACAATCTTGCTTTACTTCTTGGCGATGATAAAGCAGCTTATTTTAATGAAGACAGAGCCTTGTCTCTTTTTGAAACGGTCGCAGAGACGGGCGATTATGATGCTTGTTACAGCGCTGGTGTCATTTACCTCAATCGGGCCCAGGCACAAGGAAAAGAAAACAAAGAAAAAGATGCAGCACTTGAAAAAGCAATTGAATATTTTGAAAAGGCTAAAAATCCTGATAAATTAGAAGCTTACCATAATTTAGCTGTTGCATATATCCTGAAACGTTCCGATATACTTGATAGTTCTGACTATAAGGGCCAAGAATTAGATACACGTTTTAAAGTTCCATATCTTATCATTGAAAACTTTACATATGCAGCCGAGCATGGTCAGGCTTTATCTCAATTTAGTTTAGGCCTTTTCCTTTACAATGAATCTAACGAAAATAAACCCCAGGCCCTTAAATGGCTTGGAAAAGCAGCGGATCAAAACTTTCACGGCGCACGCTTTGCTGAACGTTATTTAAAAGGAAATTCAGAGATATCGAAAGAAGTTATCTCGGCTTTGTCAGGAGGTCATATTGAAGAAGCAAAGCAAATAAAAGGGGAAGAGTCATTTATGCTTCAAAATCAAAACACATTAAACTCTAATGAAAAACGCTCTAGAAAGGGTGAGGAAGAAGATTCAGACGCACATCAGAAGCGCCTTGAAAAACGTATTGAGGGATTTCTCGATCCACGTGGTAAAAAAACCAATAAGCTAGGAGATTTTCTTAAAATTGTGAATTCGATGAATAATGGGGAAGGCAAAATTGAAAATCAAGCGGGCGGCTCAGGGATAAATATAAGGACTAGAGGACAAGATGGACAGAACCATTCTCTTTCTCTCCATAGGATGCATCGGAAAGGACGTAGCTCACAGCAACAACTTTGTCCTGGACGAGTGGGTTCTCTTTGCCATTTTATTGAGGATATTAGAGAGAAAAAAAAGGGCGAGTAGTCTGGGAATTGTCCAACATCGTCACTGCGAGCCTCCAAAGGAGGCGAAGCAAGTGACGGTTGAAGCATTGGGTAATTATTTAAAAAAATGCACCACTTCTAATTATTTTTTTACAAAATGAAATTAAATTTCCTCTTTAAATGCGGTTGATATATTCTATATGACGAATAACGGTTGAATGAAAAAGCAAATGAAAATCACATCGTCTGAATTTGAAGCATGTCTAGAGACTCTTGAAGGACCGATTGTTGTTGCCGTATCAGGCGGAGCGGATAGTCTTGCTCTGCTTCTTCTCGCCCATGAGTGGGCACGACAAAATGGGGAGCGGATCATTGCTGTGACCGTTGACCATGGTTTGAGAGCCGATTCAAAAAATGAGGCTCAGCAGGTTCAAAAGTGGGCCCAGATGAGAGGCATTGAGCACGTTATTTTAGAATGGACGGGGGAAAAACCTGCCACTCGTCTTCAAGAAACTGCACGAGAGGCCCGTTATCAGCTGTTAACGCGTTGGTGTAAGAATAATCAAATTTCGACGATTCTCTTAGGGCATCATCAACAAGACCAGGAAGAAACCTTTTGGCTTCGTCTAAGTTCAGGAAGCGGGCTTGATGGCCTTTCGGGCATGAAAAGAAGGATCGTTAGAGACGGTATCACCTTCCTTCGTCCTCTCCTTGGGTTTTCAAAAGAGCGTCTTAAAGCCACACTCATAGCAGAGAATCAACAATGGATTGACGATCCTAGCAACCAAAGTTCAAATTTTTTTAGAGGACGATTGCGAACCTTTTTGGAAGGCGAAGGCCTTTCTCCGCAACGTCTTAAGAATACCATGGAAAAACTACAAGTCGATGTTGATTTTATTCATGATGCACTTCAAAAGGTCATTCCAACCATTGTTCATGTGAATGAAGGAGGATACCTCACCCTAAAGAAAAAGACTTTTGACGACTTGCATCCAGCCCTTGCGAAAAGACTTCTTCCTTTTCTTATGCAATGGTTTTCTGGTGCAAAATACTCCCCTCGTTCAACCCAAGTGGCTGCAATTTTACAAAAATTAAAAACACCCGATGCTTTTACAGCAGGGGGAATTTATTGGGCCCCACGGCAGGAGGACATTCTCCTCTTGCGGGAAGTTTCTGCTATTAAAGAAAAGCTCCCTTTTTCCCAGTTACATCAGAATACCTTATGGGATAACCGCTTTTGGATTGACCATGAGATTAAAGATATTGTTTCACGTGAAACATTTCTTGCTCCCTTAGGATCGGCTCCAGGGTTAAAAAAAGAAATAAATTCTTCAATCCCACGTCGCGCTTGGCCAACCCTGCCAGCCCTATGGGTTAAGGGAAAAGTTGTTTCTATTCCTCATTTCAGATACAATATCGAAAATGAGATGGATCACCGAAAATTTTTTTATTTAAAGCCCCTCTTTCATGATTCGTTAAGATTCACTATATAAAATAAAGATATTCTTTCAAAATGAGAACCGTACGCCATGAATCGTAATTTAGCCCTTTGGATTATTATTGGACTTTTTTTAGTTGCCATCTTTAATTTATTCCAATCTCCACCATCACAAAAGCAACATATCAATATTGATTATTCAACGCTTTTGCAAGATGCTAAAGAAGGCCGTGTCCAAGAAGTATTGATCCGAGGCGATCTGGTTAGTGGACATTTGACGGACGGAACCACATTCTCTTCTGCAATTCCTGCCCATGATACTCATCTTGTTGACAGGCTTTTAGAAAGCAATGTTCGAATTAAGGCCGCGCCTGTTGAGGAAGATATTCCTTCATTCTTCCAAATTCTCATTTCTTGGCTTCCTATGATTTTGCTCATTGGCGTATGGATTTTTTTCATGCGTCAGATGCAAGCTGGAGGAAACAAAGCCATGGGATTTGGAAAATCAAAGGCTCGCCTTTTAGATGACAAAGCAACCCAAGTGACTTTTAAGGATGTTGCCGGTGTTGATGAAGCTAAGCAAGAGCTTGAGGAAGTCGTTGAATTTCTTCGGGATCCTCAAAAATTTCAACGTTTAGGAGGAAAGATTCCTCGGGGTGTTCTCCTTGTAGGGCCTCCTGGAACAGGAAAAACCCTTTTGGCACGCGCCATCGCTGGAGAAGCCAATGTTCCTTTTTTCACGATCTCGGGTTCTGATTTCGTCGAAATGTTTGTGGGCGTTGGTGCAAGTCGGGTACGCGATTTGTTCGATCAAGGAAAAAAGAATGCGCCTTGTATTATTTTTATTGATGAAATCGATGCTGTTGGACGCCACAGGGGGGCAGGCCTAGGTGGAGGCAATGATGAGCGGGAACAAACCCTTAACCAGCTTCTGGTCGAAATGGATGGTTTTGAGGCAAACGATGGCGTTATTCTTATTGCGGCAACCAACCGTCCTGACGTGCTTGATCCTGCTCTCTTGAGACCTGGTCGATTTGATAGGCAAGTTGTTGTCCCCAATCCTGATGTTTTAGGTCGTGAAAAAATTCTCGCTGTTCATGCCCGTCATGTTCCTTTGTCCGATAATGTGGATCTTAAAGTGATTGCACGTGGTACTCCTGGATTCTCGGGTGCTGATCTCGCAAATCTCATCAATGAATCTGCGCTTCTTGCAGCCAGACGGAATCGGCGCTCGGTTTCTATGGCGGAGCTCGAAGAAGCCAAGGATAAAGTGATGATGGGAAGTGAACGTCGTTCCATGGTTATGACAGAGGAAGAAAAGCGTCTTACCGCTTATCATGAGTCAGGCCACGCCGTCGTTGCTTTTCACTCTCCGGCTTCTGATCCCATTCACAAGGCAACCATTATTCCGCGGGGAATGGCACTCGGAATGGTGATGCGCCTCCCTGAAGGGGATCGCGTTTCGATGTCCCGTGAAAGACTTTATGCGGACCTTGCGGTCGCTATGGGCGGGCGCATTGCGGAAGAGATGATTTTTGGAGCCAATAAAATCACAACAGGAGCGTCTTCTGACATTAGCATGGCCACTCAAATGGCACGTCGCATGGTCACAGAATGGGGCATGAGTGACAAGCTTGGGCCTATTACTTATGGGGAAAACACGCAGGAAATTTTCCTTGGACATTCGGTCGCCCAACATAAAAATGTTTCCGAATCAACAGCTCAGATGATTGATGAAGAGATTAAACGCATTATCCAGGAAGGCTATGCAAAAGCAAAAAGCATTCTCACAAAACACCGCGATCATCTTGAACTTCTTGCAAAGACCTTACTGGAGCTTGAAACACTCACCGGTGACGAGATTAATACTTTGTTAAAAGAAGGAAAGCTCGATCGCACGAGATATACATCCGGTCCCGAAATTCCGAAATCATCTTCAATTCCTTCAGGTGGCAGGAAAACAACACAGAAAACAAAGAAGCCAGCTTCAAAAAAAGCCCCAAAAAGGTCGCCGGAGCCGCAGGCGGGGGTTTAATTAGGAGTTATAATTACTTAGAAAGCTACTATTCTTCCCCAAATGGAGGAGAAATTTCACATAAATTTCTACTGGATTTTTGGACTCTTTGGAGCTGATTATCCACAGGTTTATAATTTGTTCGATAAAGAAAACAAAGGAGAAGAAGATGCATAAGCATTCACCCAAAATTTCATACAAAAAATTTATCTGTTCTTTGTTGGTAGTACTTGGGGCCTTCTGTCCTCAAAATTTATTTGCTGTTCTTGTCATAGATTTTGATACTTTTCATTTTCCCAAAGTCCAACAAAGGGGCGTGAGAGTTGTTCGTTTTGATACAACAACTCAGAAATATCAGGGGCTGGATTATTTCGTTCAAACAATACCAACTCTTCTTCATTTTCAATTTTTAGGAATTGATTTTGATTCCAATTGTAATGTTACAGTTCCCACGACATTTCCATTAGAAGGTACGATTATAAGAACAAAAGGAACAGTAGAGTTCGATGACCTTGATAAAGAGACCCCAGATGAATGGGTTACAACTTCAACTAGAGATTTCACTGATAAAGGAAAAAAGAGTAAATATCGTGTGCTAAGCCACGGAGACATAGAGATAAAACAAGGCTCGTTTATTATGAAAACTCTCAACAAATTTTCAAAGAAAACCAAGGGTGGAGCTGATTTTTTAGCTACCTTTCATCAATCAACTACAAAAGAAACCAAATTGATGAGTCATTTATCTGCGGACAAAACAGATAATAAAAATGAAAGGGGCCACTTAGGTGAACTTCTCGTAAAATTAAACATGTTGAGTTTTGGATATAGGTCCTATTTTTCTAAATACGGAACAGACAATGGATTTGATGGGGTTTTTAAAGATGAGTCAGTCGATCCTCAGTCTTTTATCACTGAGTCAAAATGTGAAAAAAGAGAAGACGGTGTTAAAGTTATTATGAGAGATAATTTGTCTGAAAGTAAGATGTGTTCTAAATTGCAAGCAATATTTAACAAGCCACATACAGGATTATCTGGAGAAGCCATTGAAAGATTAAAAGCGACAGGAAATTTGGTAAAGAAAGATATTGAGACATCACCTAGCAAGGTATTTAAATTTGCGCACCGGGTAAAAGCTGACGGATCATGCCAATGTTTGGTTAAGGAGTTTAATATAGAAGCTTACCAACTTCACTTGCTCAAAGATCTTTCTCCTCAGTCTCCAGTTCAAGTTAAGGAATTAGCCGTAAACAATTTAATGAAACAAATGAATGCTTCTCCAGAAGAAAGAGTTTCTTTGTTGTTAGAATTAACTCCAGGATCAAGCATGGATAAATTACAGCTTATATTTCAAGCATTAGAAATCGATGGAGAAAAGCAAGGGGCCATTTTTGAAATTCTCGAACCTAAGGCTAAAAAGAAGCTTCCTTTTGATGATGGCGAAGTTGATGAATTAGGTTAATATTTTATTAATTTATTACTCCCTTTTTGTTAATTTAGTTTGTGCTATATTAATATAGCGAACGATAATACTTAGAATTTTAAATCTAAGCAAAGGACAAACTAAAATCTATAAGGGAGAAAAGACATGTTGCCAACACAGGGATATGCCGTAAAAAGTGCTTCTTCAAAATTTGAGCCCTTCAATTTTGAACGACGAGACCTCAAGGACCATGATGTGCTCATTAAGATTCTTTATTGCGGAATCTGTCATTCTGATATTCACCAAGCCCGAAATCAATGGGGAGGATCTATGTACCCGATGGTTCCCGGGCATGAAATTGTGGGTCGCGTGGAGCGTGTCGGTTCTAAAGTTAAAAATTTCAAAGAGGGAGATCTTGTTGGAGTCGGCTGCTTTGTTGATTCCTGCAAGGTTTGTGAGAGCTGTAGAGCTCATGAAGAACAGTTTTGCGAAACCCATCTTAGCTTAACTTATAACAGCACGGAGCAGGATAAGAAAACGCCAACTTTTGGTGGTTATTCCTCTCAAATCGTTGTTGATGAGAAATATGTGCTTAAGATTTCACCGAAGCTTCCTCTCGCAAATGTTGCTCCGCTTCTCTGTGCGGGAATCACAACCTATTCACCCCTTCGATTTTATAATGTGAAGCCTGGCCAGCACGTCGGCGTCATTGGCTTAGGCGGTTTAGGTCATATGGCCGTCAAGCTTGCAGCATCGATGGGAGCTGAAGTCACTGTATTCAGTCGATCTGATGCAAAACAACAGGATGCATACAAGTTGGGTGCTAAGAAATTTGTTGCTACCAAAGATCCAAAGAATCTTGAATCTCTGGCTAATTCTTTCGATCTCATTATTGATGCGGTTGCCGCGCCCCATGATCTGAATATGTACCTCCATTTGTTGAAGAAAGATGGGGTGCTTGTTATGATTGGCGCTCCAGATAAACCTTTAGAAATTCAGACATCCTCACTCATCGAAAAAAGAAGAAAAATTGCCGGGACTTTGATCGGGGGCATTCGTGAAACCCAAGAAATGCTGGATTATTGTGCGGGAAAAGGCATTACATCAGATATTGAACTCATCCCCATCCAAGATATCGAAAAAGCCTATGAGCGGATGATTAAAGGGGATGTAAAATATCGATTTGTGATTGATATGAATTCCCTTCCTAGGGCCTAGAAAAGGTAAGTCACTCTCTGTTTGGACAAATTGATAAGTCGACTTAGTAATTTGTCCGAAACAGAATGGTCGAGATGAACATGATCGGTCAATTCATGTGCTAATTAAATTCAGCGATTCCCACCTGATTGACCATTCAAGAAGAAAATATTGCGTAATGGCATTTGAGTTGCCACTTTGAGTCTTAAAATGGCATTTACGATGCCAAATTGCAGAGTAAAAATAATCCAAGCCTTTACAACGTCATAGCATAAATATTATTATTCTCTCTTCGGTAATTCGTTTTAATTTAATTTTTTTATTGCAATTTACATTTTTGTAATATAAATATAATTGTTGTTATTTAAATTGTATTTATGATGGTCATATGTTTAATAAATATCGAAATTTTTCTTTGGCGCTTTTCCTTTCTTGTTTTGTGCTTCCTTGTTCATATGCGGGCAAGGATTCAACGCCCCCCGATGAAGAAGAAAAAAAATCTTCAGTGAAACGAAAGGTGGGCACTACAAACTTAGAAGAGAATTTATTTCAAGCGCTTCCACATGAACTTTCTGTTGCTATTATTTCAACTCTCGTTGAGGAGAAGAGCAAAGAAGCTGTTAAGGCTCTTTCCTCTTTTAGGCGCGCAAGCCAGCATTGTTTAGAAATTGTTGATGGAGAAGTTCGTAGGGCGCTCAATCACCGGGAGAAAGGTCTGGCAGTAGCCGAGGATTACCCAGAGAACTTGCTTTTACCTCTTTATTATCATTTGAATCAAGCTTCGATTGCGACTGAACCTTCTGAGGTTATTTCTTACTATATAGCTGCTATGAAGCTAGGTGATGGATACAATAATCCATTAGCAACTCACGGACTCTTCCGCTTCCTTTGGAAAAATCACTTCTTATTGGAAGACTATGTAGCAGAAGGTAATGATTTCGATATTGTTATTCAAAATTTAACCTGCCATATGAATAATTTATTAATGAAATGGAAGAAGGAAAAGGACAATAACGAAAAACTCAAAACTGAAAAGAACTTATATAAATTCTATTTAATGTCAAAAAGAACTTCTAACTCTGAAGATTTTCAGCAGGCTTATTATGCCTTTCCTTTTGCGAAAAAACAACTTGGCGATCCTATCATGAACGCTTCTGCTTCCACTTTGTGGAATCTTTGGAAATTTTATGATCGTAATTTTCAAGATGAATATGCGCTTAGTTTATTAAAAAGCGCAGTAGAGAAGGGACTTGCTAAAGCTCAGCTTGAGCTAGCCCATTGGCGCCGGTGTGGAGAAAACAATCCAAAGGAAGCTATTTGTTTATTCCAACTTGCTGCAGACCAAGGGTATGTAAAAGCTATGTTTGACCTTGGGTTTGTTTATGAGACTGACGAATCTGGTGAGAAGGATTTAGCGAAAGCAGCTTATTATTATAGAGCCGGCGCAAATAAAGGGAGTGCAATGTGTCAGGATGCTCTGGGAAGAATGTACATTAAGGGCGAAGGGGTGGAGCAAGACATGGATGAAGCTGTTGGTTTGCTTACTTCCGCTGCAAACCAAGGTAATACAGGTGCTCAACGGGTCCTAGCACACCTATACTATTATGGCGAATTGTTTGACCCTAATTTAAAGAAAGTAGCACGGATTGAACCAAATTTAGAGAAAGCAGCTCATTTTGGTCATGCAGATGCGCAAAATACCCTTGGATGGTTTTATGAGAACGGCCTTGGTGTAGCACAAAGTTATGAAAAGGCTGTAGAGCAATACCAAAAAGCTAGCCAGCAAGGACATCAATTTGGGACTCTAAATTTGGCTTATTTCTATCGTAAGGGGCTAGGCGTTCCCGTTAACATTGTTGAGGCTACTCGATTAGAAGAACAAGTAGACCCTGATACCTTTGCAGAATGGAAAGAAGCCAGGGCGGAAAAAGCTAATGAAAAGGGTGAAAACCCATCAATGTGAACCCACCTATTGACAATGCCCTCAATCGAATTACACTACCATTGTCAAAAGGTGCAGCACTGCGAAAGCGGTGATGCTAAAATGGGAATCCGGTGAGTGTAATTTATGCAATGCCGGAGCTGCCCCCGCAACTGTAAGCGGTAAGTTGTACAAGCACAAAGCCACTGGGAATATCTCCTGGGAAGGCAGTTTGTAACGACGACGATCCGCGAGCCAGGAGACCTGCCTTTGGACAAGACTTGTAACGCGTCGGGCGGGGTGCACCGATGAGGGCGTGTCAATATGCACTTCTGGTGTATTTCCCGCTTTCAGGACTCCTGCCCTCTAACCATAGAGGGTGACTTATGAAATTTGCATACGATTTTGACCGCGATGGGCATCTCATCGATTTTGATCCCACACGAAACATTTTAAAATTTCCAGAAAAACCAAAGCCTGACGTAAAAGGTGAGCCCGTATCTAAGCCAGAAATTTCTCCAGCAAAACTTCACCTTGACCATAGCCGTGACACCCTTCTCACGGATTTTGGTAAGGCAACCCTGGATGACCGCTATTTACTCAAGGGCGAGCGCTATCAGGATATGTTTGGGCGTGTTGCCTGCGCTTATGCAGACGATATGGAACATGCACAGCGCCTCTATGACTATATTTCAAAGCTTTGGTTCATGCCAGCGACCCCAATCCTCTCTAATGGAGGCGCAAAACGGGGGCTTCCCATTTCCTGCTTTTTGAATACGGTATCCGATAGCCTGGATGGCATCGTGTCAACATGGAATGAAAACGTGCTGTTAGCATCCAATGGAGGAGGCGTTGGCACCTATTGGGGATTTGTTCGTAGCGTTGGCGAATCTATAGGACGTACGGGTACGACATCTGGCATCATTCCCTTTATTCGTGTGATGGATTCGTTGACTTTGGCTATCAACCAAGGTTCGCTGCGTCGGGGAGCCGCAGCCGTTTATCTTGATATTCATCACCCTGAAATCGAAGAATTTCTAGAAATCCGCAAATCCTCTGGCGATTTCAACCGTAAAAGTTTGTTTCTCCATCATGGGATCAATATCACCGATGAATTTATGGAAGCTGTGCGTGATGATGTGGAATTTGGTTTGCGCAGTCCAAAAACCGATAAGGTCATTCGCACGGTCAATGCACGGAATTTGTTTCAGAAAATTCTGGAGACGCGCTTGCAAACAGGAGAGCCTTACCTCATCTTTATTGATAGCGCTAATAATTCCCTGCCAAAGCATCAACGTGAACTTGGCTTAAAGGTACGTATGTCAAATTTGTGTAGCGAGATTTTATTAGCCACCGGTCCCGATCACCTTGGCAAAGATCGCACAGCTGTTTGCTGTCTCTCCTCCTTGAATGCTGAAACTTGGGAGGAATGGCATGACCATCCTTATATTATTGAAGATGCTCTGCGTTTCCTTGATAATGTACTACAAGAATTCATCGATACAGCTCCTGAAGGGATGGCACGCGCTAAGTACTCGGCCATGCGTGAACGCTCGGTCGGTTTAGGCTTAATGGGTTTCCATTCCTTCCTCCAATCGCGCGGTATTCCCTTTGAAAGTGCTCTCGCCAAGTCTTGGAACATAAAAATGTTTCGTCATATCCGCCGCGAAGCCGATGCCGCTTCTGTCCAACTAGCAGAAGAAAGAGGAGCGTGTCCAGATGCGGCAGAGCGCAATATAAAAGCGCGTTTTAGCCATAAACTCGCCATCGCACCGACCGCTTCCATCAGCATCATTTGCGGAGGCACCAGTGCTTGTATTGAACCTATCCCTGCCAATATTTACAACCACAAGACCCTATCCGGCAATTATGCTGTCAAAAATATTCACTTAGAAAAGCTGCTGGAAGCCAAAGGGATCAATACAGAAGAGACATGGCAGTCTATCCTCGAAAATGAAGGCTCGATCCAGCACCTGACGGAACTGTCGCGAGATGAAAAGGATGTTTTTAAAACCGCCTTTGAGATTGATCAGCGATGGGTTATTGAACTGGCTGGTGATCGTACGCCATATATCTGCCAAGGGCAGTCGCTGAACCTCTATTTGCCTGCGGATGTTGATAAGTGGGATGCGTTGATGTTGCACTGGATGGCCTGGGAAAAAGGGATAAAAAGTCTGTATTACTGCCGCTCAAAATCGATTCAACGGGCCGAATATACAGGAGGAGAAGGTGTTGCGGAAAAAACGACGCAAGCTCAACGCACCGATTATGAAGAATGTTTAGCTTGCCAATAAAAATGAAAGATAATGAAAATGACTTACGCTGACGCAAACCCATTTGAATTGCAAGGGAAAGGCCTGATAGGCCTCTTAGAAACAACCGGAACCTATGATGTCGATCGCTATCCGTGGGCCTATCAATGTTGGAAGCGCCAGCAGCAGATTCACTGGATGGGCGAGGAAGTGCCGCTGGGGGAGGATATCAAAGACTGGCAATCGGACATTTTGACGGTGAACGAACGCAATTTGTTAACGCAGATTTTCCGCTTTTTCACCCAATCGGATGTTGAAGTCAGCGATAATTATTTCAAACGGTATATCCCCATTTTCCAACCGCTCGAAGTGCAAATGATGATGGCAGCCTTCACCAATATTGAAACTGTGCATATTGATGCTTACGCTTTGTTACTGAAGACTCTTGGCATGCCAAAATCTGAGTTTGAGGTCTTCCGAGACTACGCGGCAATGCGTGCTAAGGCAGATTACATGAAGAGTTTTGGGACAAATACGTGTGCTGATGTTGCCCGAACGCTTGCCATGTTCGGGGCATTTACGGAAGGGATGTCTCTCTTTGCTAGCTTTGCTATGTTGATGAATTTCCCGCGTCATAACAAGATGAAAGGCATGGGACAAATTGTCTCTTGGTCTGTGCGTGACGAGAGTTTGCATTGCGAAAGCATCCTCAAGCTTTATCATGCTTGGGCAGAGGAAACGGGGGCTGTCACGAAATCCGTCGGCGATGATATCATTGAAGTTGCTAAAACCATGGTGTCGCTTGAAGATAAATTCGTTGAAGTCGCTTTTGAGTTGGGGGATGTGGAAGGGATGACCCCGCAAGATATTCAAAATTATGTTCGCTACATTGCAGATTGGCGTTTAACTCAGCTTAACCTGACGCCTATCTACGGTTACTTTACGGGTGGCCCTGGTGATTATCAGCAAAAACAATCCCATCCCTTAAGCTGGTTAAGTGCAATGCTCAACGGCGTCGAGCACGCCAACTTCTTTGAGGCACGTGCAACCGAATATTCTAAAGCTGCCATGCGCGGAAGCTGGCATGGAGAAGAGGGCACCTGGGCTCTCTTCGATGCCCAGAAAAAGAAGGTGGCTTAAGGTTAGCCAACAAAAACAACTCCTTAAAAAAACCCTGAAAAAAGGGTGCGCACTTGAAAAAGAGTGTGCTAAATAGTAATACAATCTCGAAAAGGATATGGAGTTGAAACGAATGTTTTCAAAATTACTTGGTGCACTATCTTCAGATATGGCCATTGACTTAGGCACCGCCAATACCCTTGTGTATGTTAAGGGGCAAGGCATTGTATTAAATGAACCTTCAGTGGTTGCCATTACGACATCTCGAGATAAAAAGCATGTCCTGGCCGTAGGTGAGGAAGCCAAACTCATGGTTGGACGCACCCCAGGAAATATCAAGGCAATCCGTCCTTTGAGAGAAGGCGTTATCGCGGACTTTGAAGTTGCAGAAGAAATGATCAAATACTTTATGCAAAAAGTTCATAAGCGCCGCAGTTTTATTAGCCCTCGTGTGATTATTTGCGTCCCTTCAGGGTCAACGGCCGTTGAAAGACGCGCCATCCAAGAATCAGCCGAAAGTGCAGGAGCGAGAAGCGTTTATTTAATTGAAGAGCCCATGGCTGCAGCCATTGGTGCCGGCTTACCAGTGACTGAGCCCACCGGATCTATGGTTGTGGATATTGGGGGAGGAACGACGGAAGTTGCCGTTCTCGCTCTGGGTGGGATTGTATATGCTCGTTCTGTACGCGTCGGTGGGGATAAAATGGATGATGCCATTATCAGTTTTATCCGCCGCCAGCATAACCTTCTGATCGGAGAGGGAAGTGCTGAACGTATTAAAAAGGGAATTGGATCTGCCTCTGCGCCTAAACAGGGGGATGGTCGATCAATGGAAATTAAAGGCCGAGATCTCGTAAATGGGGTTCCAAAAGAAATCGTCATGACCGAACGACAAATTGCTGAAAGTCTCAGTGAGCCCATTACTGCTATCGTGGAAGGCGTAAAACTCGCCCTTGAAAACACAGCCCCAGAGCTTGCTGCAGATATTGTTGATCGTGGAATTGTGCTTACAGGTGGTGGTTCTCTTCTTATGAACCTTGATATCGTTCTTCGAGAAGCAACAGGTCTTCCAGTTGTTGTTGCAGAAGATGCTTTGTCTTGTGTCGCCTTAGGGACGGGAAAAGCTCTTGATATGATGAGTCATCACAAAAACGTCTTAATCAGCATGTAAGGGGTTTAGAGTGTGGCCCTTTTTGTTCGTCATATAAAACCAGGCCCTTTAAAACCGACCGCAAACCCTTACCCCTCTCGTTTCCACAGGTGGCGTCATAGCCTTGGCGTAACTTTTGTTCTGATTTTGATCGTAGGAGGTACCCTTCGGTTTTATAAGCCTTTTTATGACGTCATACAACAGGGGGCTTTCGAAAGTACAGCTTTGATCCATGGGATTTTCATTCATCCCTTTCATCAAGCTCATACTCTTCTCAAAGACACTCACACTTTTATGTATCTTAAAGAAGAGTACGCTCGCCTGAAAGATGAAAATGAAGCATTGAAATGGCAGCTCCAAGCCCTAACCCCCCTTCAACATGAAAATGCCCTCTTAAGGGAAAACTTGAAGGTACCCACTTTTGAGAAGCATGGTCATCTCACCGCTCCTATCCTTTCAAGTCCCTATGACGGCCTCCACCACTTTTTCTTAATTGCAGCAGGTCAAAGGGAAGGCCTCGAGAAAGATCAAGCCGTGATTGTGCCTAAAGGAGTTGTGGGGCGCCTTGAAAAGGTTGGGAGATATGTATCTCGGGTGTTGCTCCTCAATGACACGAACTCCCGAATTCCTGTCATGACATCAGCTTCGGAACAAAAGGCTATTTTAGCAGGAGACGGGAGTTTTTTTCCAACACTTGTCTATGTTGGTGATGTTCGAAAGGTTCAGCGAGGAGAAAACGTAGTCACCTCTGGTCTTGGAGGGATTTTTCCTCCCGGCTTGCCCGTGGGGCGTGTGGAGGGAATCACCAATGGAAAAATTAGAGTTAGGCCCTATGTGCCTTTTCAAGATCTTGAATGGGTTCATATCTTGCGCACTAATCCCCATGGGTTTCTTGAAGAACGCAATATGGTATTGGAGGGGGAATGAAACCCCTTCATCATTTTCTAAAGACTCTTCCTCTTTTGAGCGTCCTTTTTATGATTATGGGATGTTGTGGCTTAAGCCTGGGGGACTATCCCCTTTTGCCGGCACTTTTCCTCACTCCCGTTTATTATTGGCTTGTTTTTCACCCGAGTTGGCTTCCCGTATGGGGCCTCTTTGGGGTCGGACTCTTCTATGATGCTCTATTTGGATATGAACTCGGTTTTTCTTGCCTGCTTCTTATGGGAAGTTCCTTTCTAGGCCAATATGTTCGTCCTCTCTTAAACCCTGATCGATTTCTCTTGATCTGGTGTGGGTTTGGTATTTATAGCTTGGGTTACTTGATTCTTTATGGTGTTTTAAGTTCTGGAGGCCTACCCATTTTGGTTTCATGGATTTATGGGGTTATCTTATATCCCCTTGTAGCTTGGGTTCTGAGTCATCTTCATTTGCGGCTACAATCTTATGCTTGAAAAAGAAAATACACAATTCCTTCGTCGAATTCTTTTTTTAGGAATCCTACAGATCATGCTCATCACCCTTCTTTTGGGGCGCATGTATTACCTGCAGATTTTTGAAGGATCATACTATCGTCTATTAGCGGAAGGTAATCGCATTGCTACCCGCCCTCTTATTCCTCTTCGGGGTCAAATTTATGATCGCAAGGGAATTCCGCTCGCCCAAAATGAAACAAGTTTTCGAATCCTTTTACTGACGGATAAGAAAGATGAAATCGAGGAAACTCTTGAAACACTTTCAAATCTCATCACGCTCTTACCTGAAGAAAAAGAAGAAACCCTAAAAATGGTTCGAAAAAAGCGAGGTTTGGATTCTTTGATTATCAAGGATAATTTGACATGGGATGAAGTTTCCGCAATCGAGCTTCATACAGCAGACTTGCCTGGCATTTCCGTCGAAGTGGGATCTGTACGGAAATATCCTGAGCTTCTTGGAGGAGCTCATCTCATAGGGTATGTCGCTGCTCCTTCTGAAAAGGAGCAAGAAGAAGATCCCATGCTCTCCATTCCTGGCCTTCAGATGGGGAAGGTGGGTCTTGAGAAATATTTTGATAGTCGTCTCCGGGGTATTCCGGGCCATAGTGCCTTTGAAGTGAATGCAAAACGTAAAGTTGTTCGCGAGCTTCATCAAGTCCCAAGTGCTGCCGGTGAGGATATTCATTTAACGATCGATGCTGAGCTTCAGGCCTATGCCCAAGAGATTCTATCCATTCATGAAAGTGCTTCTGCGGTTGTGATCGATATTCAAAACGGGGATATCTTGGCTCTTGTCTCTAGCCCTTCTTTTGACCCTAATCTTTTCCCCCAAGGAATTAGCCACAGGGACTGGCATGAATTGAGGGATAATCCTTATGTGCCCCTGACCAATAAAGCTGTCTCAGGCCTTTTTCCACCCGGATCCACCGTCAAACTTTTTGTGGCGCTTGCAGCCCTTCAATCAGGTCTTATCGATAAAGAGACAACCGTATATTGCCCGGGCCATATTTACGTTGGGAATCATAAGTTTCACTGCTGGCGCAAAGAAGGACATGGAACGGTTGATGTTTCCCGCGCCCTTTCAGAATCCTGCGATGTCTTTTTTTATGAAATTGCAAAAAGGGTGGGAGTCGACCGCCTTGCAGCCCTTTTCAGGGATGTTGGGCTTGGGAGTGGAGGCTTGGAGGGTTTTCCCCATAGCAAAAAAGGCCTTGTCCCTGATAAGAATTGGAAAACGATCGTAAAGCATGAGAAGTGGACAGTCAGCGACACCATCCAAATGAGCATTGGACAGGGGTATATGCTCACAACTCCGTTAGAATTGGCGGTTGCAATCGCCCGTTTGGCAGGAGGAGGGAAAAGACTCATCCCACGACTTGAAGGCATAGAGCCGGTCATCTTTCCTGATATGGGATATGATAAGAAGCATATTGAAGCTCTTCTTGCGGATATGAGTGCGACTTGCAATACCCCTCCAGGAACCGCCTTTCGGTGGCGAATTCTCATAGAAGGAAAGGAAATGGGAGGCAAAACGGGAACGAGTCAGGTGCGCCGTATTACCATGGAGCAACGAAAGGCAGGGCAAACAAAAACAACTCACTTGCCCTGGAAGTATCGGGAACACGGCTTTTTTGTGGGCTTTGCCCCCGTCGGCGGTCCACGTTACGCGATTGCTGTTCTTGTTGAGCACGCGGGTGGCGCGGGTCCAGCTGTACAAGCTGCCCGAGATATTCTGCTAAAAGCCCAACTACTTGAAAGGGAAAATAAGATATGATGATTGATGTTATCCCTTCACTTCTTCATAAACTTGCTCGTTTGAATTGGGGAATTTTTTTTCTCCTTCTCCTTATTTCTGCACTGGGTTGGGGGCTTTTGATATCTGCGGCTGGGGGAGATATTCACCCCTGGGCTTCCAAACAAATCCTTCGTTTTGGTGTTGGCGTCGTTATCATGTTCTCCATTGCTCTCATAGACCTAAGATGGTGGCTCCATTTTTCTTATTTCTTTTATGGACTTTCCTTTGCGCTCTTGTGCGGTGTTGAGTTTCTAGGGTTTATCGGTAAGGGAGCCGAACGATGGATCGACCTTTATGTTATTCAGCTTCAACCGTCAGAACTGATGAAGATTGCTCTGGTGATGGCCCTTGCACGGTACTTTCATAGCCAATCTTTTCCCATACGCTTTCACAAACTTTTTTTTCCTCTTCTCTTAATTATAATTCCAATGATTTTGGTCCTGCGCCAACCGGACTTAGGGACTGCTCTGATTTTAGTGATGGTGGGAGGAACGCTCTTTTTCTTGGCAGGCGTTTCAATGTGGATCTTTGGAGCAGCCCTGATCGGGATTGGCGCGAGTATCCCCATCTTATGGAGCTTTCTTCATGATTACCAAAAGGATCGGATTTTTATGTTTTTTGACCCCAGCAAAGATTCACAGGGAGCGGGTTATCACATTACTCAATCCAAGATCGCGCTGGGATCGGGAGGACTTTGGGGAAAAGGGTACATGCAAGGGACTCAAGCCTCCCTGAACTTTTTGCCGGAAAAGCAAACGGACTTTATCTTTACCCTGTTGTGTGAGGAATGGGGTTTTATGGGAGGAGCCTTTCTCCTCTCTCTCTATGCCTTTTTGATGTTCTTGTGTTTTCGCATTATTCTCACGACTCAGAATGACTTCGGTCGGTTTGTTGCTGCAGGCATGACGGTTAGCTTTTTCTTTTACATCTTTATCAATGTTGCCATGGTCATGGGCCTTGTCCCTGTTGTAGGCATACCCCTTCCCCTTGTGTCTTACGGCGGAACGGCCATGCTCACCCTTCTTATGGGGTTTGGGTTTCTTCTAAATGTGGGGTTACACCGTAATCTCAAAATCCCGAAGTTTTCGATTGGGGTATTTTGAGAAGAAACTTTTTTATAATCGTATATACCCGTATAAAGTTTTTAAAGAGGACGAGTCATGATGAAAACTAAAGCAAGCTTTCTACCATTAATAAGTGTGATGTTTTCCGTGATTCAACCTGCTTGGTCAATGGAAGAACGGGATGAATTAAAACCCACCCAGAACTGCAAGCGACCTAACCACCAAATTGATCCAGATCAAAGTAAAAACGAGAAAGAGGAGAAAAAACAGCCTACCAAAAGACAAAAAGGTGAGGGTGAAGAGCAGGGACTCGAGGAAGAAGAGTTTGAAGAAACCTCTGAAGAAATTATCACACCGGAAGCTTTATACCCCTATCTCGAAAAAAGATGGAAAGCTCGCGGGGTTTTTGACACTGCTGCGCAGATGAAATTCCGTGATGAAGTCAACGCTAAAAACCCTCCTGCGATTAGACTTATGTTGAAGGCACTTTTGGATTGGGAACGTGATCTAAAAAGAAAATCTTTCCTAAAGAAACAGTTAGACTTACCCACTGATTGTTTCACAAAAGATGAAAATACGGTCAAGGATCTACTCAAAAAGTACTTTGCGGAGATAGATTCGCAAAACCCTTACGATATTGCTTTTAGATATAAACATGCAGACGCTTCGCTGATTCTCCGAGAAGACGAAAAATTTCTATCCGATTCGATTAAAGAGAGTGATGATCCACGCCTTATTTATAAGGTAGCTCCTGTTCTCTTGAAGGTCACTTCTACGCAAGATACCCTTCGTGTTGCAGCAAATAAAATAAGTGAGTTGTCTAGGCGCATGTTGGATGAAAAATCTACGGCAGGTTTTAGTATTCGTCACGAGGTTAAAATGTCCTTTAGATCTTATCTTGCAAAAGAGATTCTTGGAGGACAAAGCAATATTAATTTCCCCTATTTTGAGAAATGTATAAAATCTTTATTACAATCCGATCATCTAGATAACGCTACGCCCCATCAATTTTATAAGAGCATCCAGTTAGCTCTTAAGTGCGCGGATTCTCTTTACTGGAAATCACTTTGTGACGATCTGTGGATAGAATTCCTTCCTACCATAGAACAACTCCTGCCAGAATCTTTAAGGGAATTATGGATCCCTGCTGATCTCAGTCTTTGTCTTTATTATTCTGAGAATGAAGGAAAAGGTTTAGACCCTTTAGGCCTGCCAAAATTTACCTATAATTTTTCTTCATGGAGTCGTTCTTTGAATCGAGAGAGGGCAGACTTCTATCGTCGTCGCGCAATAGAAAAAAAATATGATTCTGACTCGATTTCCCCTGAACTCCAAGCGTACCTCGAACATACATACAGTACTCTCATAAAAAATCCTTCTCCTCCCATAAAATTACTGCCAAACATAATGGTGGACTTGGCTGGAGAAAGTGATAATCGGGAAATTAATGAACATGTAGGTTGGTTGTACTTACATGGCGTAGGTGTTAAACAAGATGATAATGAAAGTCAGCGACGATTCAAATTGGCTTCAGGAAGTATATTATAATGGAAAAAGGTATCCATTAAGATTTCAAGATACCTGGGGATTGCTTCCCCCCACGAAAGTGGGCGCGGAAGCAGCCCAGGCAATGGTAGGAACTATTTCTCCAACTGAGCAGCCACTTCTGCCGCAAAGTCAGATTGGACCTTTTCAATCCCCTCACCGAGGGCAAAGCGCACGAAGCCTGCAAGTTTGACAGGTTGACCAAGCTCTTTTTCAGCCGTAGCGACAACATCCTTTACGCGTGTTTTACCGTCTATGATAAAGACTTGCTCTTCCAAAACAACATCCTCGTAAAATTTGCGAAGACGGCCTTCGACCATCTTATCTACAAACTCGGCGGGCTTTCCAGAGGCAAGGGCTTGCTCACGGAAAATAGCGCGTTCCCGATCAACTTCTGCAGGGTCTACGGCTTCAATGTTCAGGGCTATGGGCTGAGCAGCAGCCACATGCATGGCAATTTGTTTGTCCACAGCTTCAAGCTTTTCTGTTGGAGCTGAAGATTCAAGAGCCGTAAGAACGCCTAATCGTCCGAGGCCAGGTGCGACTGCATTATGTATATAAGGAACCACAACGCCTTGGGAGACTTCCAAGTAACCTACGCGTCTTAACATCATATTTTCGCCAATCGTGGCGATAAGGTGAGTCAGCCCTTCCTCAACTGTTTTTTGAGAACCAGGGTAAGGCGCCTTTTTCAAGGCCTCTAAATCTCCCTTTGTGGTCAAGGCTATCTCGGCCACCTTTCGGACGAAATTTTGGAACTGTTCACTGCGACCGACAAAGTCCGTTTCACTATTGACTTCTATAATGGCTCCTCGTGGTCCTTGACAAAAAACACCCACGAGTCCTTCGGCTGCTACACGACCTGATTTCTTAGCCGCAGCAGCGAGCCCCTTTTTCCGAAGCCAATCAATTGCTGCTTCTAACTCACCATGATTTTCGGTGAGAGCTTTCTTACAGTCCATCATTCCTGCGCCCGTCTTTTCGCGCAGCTCTTTCACAAGTGAAGGGGAGATATCCGCCATCGCTTACTCCTTTGCTATTTCAATTGAAGCATTTTCTTGCTCGATCTCTGGGGCGATTTCTTCAGTGACGATCGATTCACTTGCAGTTTCAGCCTCAGCCTCAACGAAGGGTTCTTCTTTGACGTCAACAGTTACCTCTTCAGCTTCTCCTATATCAACGCCCGATGATTTCATTTCTGCTTGCAGCCCATCTAAGACGGATGCTGACACGAGAGTGCAGTAAAGTTCAATGGCGCGCTGCGAGTCATCATTCCCAGGGACGATATAATCGATTCCATCAGGGTTGGAGTTGCTATCCACAATCGCAACAACGGGAATGCCGAGCTTGTTGGCCTCTTTAATGGCGATGTCTTCTTTGTTGGTATCGATGACAAAGAGAATATCGGGAACCCCCCCCATCTCCTTGATTCCACCTAAAGAAAGTTCGAGTTTGTTTCGTTCTCTCTCGAGAGTCAAAAGTTCCTTTTTGGTAAAACCATGAACCCCTTGGTCAAATTGCTCTTGAAGTTCGCGCAAACGTTTAATGGATTGAGAAATTGTTTTCCAATTTGTGAGCATGCCGCCGAGCCAGCGATGGTTCACATAAAATTGGCCGCATAGGTTTGCTGCTTCTTTAACGATTTGGGAAGCTTGCCGTTTTGTTCCCACGAACAGAACGCGGCCGCCACCGGCCACAATATCACGGATCGCTTGTAAGGAATGATGCAACAAGGGAACGCTTTGTTGCAAGTCAATGATATGAATTCCTCCGCGTGATCCATACAAATAGGATTCCATTTTGGGATTCCAGCGACGGGTTTGGTGTCCGAAGTGAACGCCAGCTTCCAAAAGCTGACGCATGGTAAATGTTGGCATCATAATAAAGTCCTTTCTCCAGTTAAGCCGCCGCAGAGGAAAGGGGCTTTTAAGGCCACCGGAGGGATCGCTCTGCGTGAGGATTTGTGATCGTTGTAATTAAAGATCACATTAGGGATCTATATACTCCTTCTTTAGGGTCAAGAACAAGAAAAATCTTTAAATTGATTCAAGGAAATTGTTCAAAAAAGGATTGAAAAGCACTTTTGACTCTGTCTTAATCATCAAATCCATCGTTAGGAGGGTTTATGAAGATACTTTGCATTACCCATGCTGACTTTGAAACTCCTGGGATTATAGAAGACTGGGCAAAGCAACGAGGCTATGGCTTTTCGATCTGCAAACCTTATAAGGGGGAGGACTGTTTAACCTATCAGTCTTTTGATGTCTTGATTGTTATGGGAGGCCCCCAAAGCCCCTTAGAGATTGAAAAGGATCCCTACCTGAAAGATGAGATCAAACTTATTACCCAGGCCATTCACGACAGGAAAATTGTTTTAGGGTTTTGCTTAGGGGCTCAGCTTATTGGAGAAGCCCTTGGCGGGAAAACAGAACGGAGCCCCGAAAAAGAGGTTGGCGTTTTCCCTATTGTTTTAACAGAAAAAGGACGTGAAGATCCTTTGTTTGAAGGACTTCCAAATCTCATTCCTGTCATTCATTGGCACAACGACATGCCGGGGAAAACTGTGAATTCTGTCGTATTGGCTTATAGTGAAGGGTGTCCTCGGCAAATTTTGCGGTACACCCCCTCTACTTATGGTTTTCAGTGTCATCTCGAAATTACCAAAGAGGGGATAAAGGACATGATCAAAGCCTGCCCGGGGGATTTAAAACCAAGCCGTTTCACACAAACCTCTGAAGAACTGTTGCAGCAAAACTATGAAGCGATCAATCAAATTATGGTCAAAATTTTAGATCGGGTCGTGGGTTTGAAAGAGGGAGACGAAGTGGAGTCGGATTATAGAATGATTAAGATAAGTAAGCGATAATTAAAGGTAAGGGCATGAGATTGTTAGAACTCATGCCCTTACTCAAATATAAAACACTAAATTAATTGTTATTTATTTTTTCCAATTTCCAGAGTTGATCTGGATTATATGACTTTGTTTTTGGAGTATAAGATTCTATACTTGGTCTTACCACACCTTTGTCATCTTCAGCTTTAGGGAAAGCTTCTAAATATCTTGTCCCCCCATTCTTGGTATGACACCCAATGCGATAATAACCATTACTCACAGGTATTATAAACCAATCCTGATCTTGACTATAGGATTGAGGCTTTGGTCTTGCCACTTTATCTTTTGGAAAAGCTTCTAAGTATCTTATTCCACCATTTCGTGTCCGGCAACTAATACGACGATAATTATTTCTCGTTTCTATAGACCAATTTTGATCTTGACTCAGTGACTCGGGTCTTGGTCTTACCTTACCATTCCCCTCTCTAGGGAAAGCTTCAAGATACCTCTTACCACGGTTTTTTGTATGGCAAAAAATTTTATATTCACCATCCGCGGGATCCATCGCTTCTGCACTTGTTGGAAGAAAAGGTAAACAGAGGATAAAAAGTAATTTTTGATATTTTTTCATTGTTGTATCTCCTTTTAAAGTTGTTAATAAGCGAGAACCTTATTAGAGGTATAGGGAGGCTAAAATAAGGCTCTCTTGCGTCTAGTTTCTAATTTTGGACGAAAATGAGAATTGTCAAAAAATACACAAAAACTTTTAACTGGGGTCAGATGAAACAATGAGAAGTTTGGGAAAGGCTTTGCAAATTTATTTTTGGGGCTGACACCTGCGTAAAAAACCCGCAGAAACTTATCAAAATAGGAAAGAACTTTACAATAAAAATCTCTTAATTAACTTGTCTAAGTGTTTCAAGTTGGTATTCTTGTGACTAAAACTTAAGAGAGATGCCATTTTTATGCAGGAAACACAAATTTTCTTCCCTCAAGAACTCTATTCAAAATACTTGGTGACAATTGGTGGCATCCATTTTACGCGGCGCGAAATTGATGTAATTTCTTGTCTTCTCCATGGAAGAAGTCCCAAAAAAATAGCATCACTTTTAGTATTAAAACCAATGACAAAAGCCTCTGATAATTCTGAACATAAGTTTCTTCAACCAAGAGGTGTTGAAACCCATATCCGTAATATCAAGTACAAGCTTAAATATAATACGCGCGAAGAGATCATCGATTTTATTGAAGCCTCTGATAAATATATCTTTTTAAAAAAGTACTATTCTCTTTTACGGATTAATGTGGCTTTTGAAAAAAGCTTGAGAGACATTTCAAAGTTGAAGCATAAAGTAGAGTCTGTTTTCTTTATTGCTCAAGGGAAGGGTAGAGATCCCCTGATATCTCACCTAAAAACCCATTTAACCCTTGCAGGTCTCACTGTTTCGAAGGGAGCTCGTAAAAAATACGATGACTATGTCATTTATGTTCTTCCGAAGTTGCTGGAAGAGAAAGATCTTTCTTCCCATTTTAAAAAATCAAATCAAAGTTCGGATAAGATTCTTTTTCTTCTTCAAGAAAAGAGTGATCATAAACACATTCCTGAAGAGTTTAAAGGCTCTAACGTTGTGGATTTTGTTAAATATGAAAATTATTATTTTTCTTTTTTTGCAATTCTCAATAAGCTTCTCCCAAATCTTAATTTTGAGAAAATCATTTCTGTTTTTGAGGATGAATATAAGAAAATAAATGTATCAATGGAGGCTCAGCCTGCGGAATTCAAGCTACCACAAATCGTTCTAGACGAAAATAAGTTAGGATATCATTTCATTCATCCACTAAGGTGGGGTCTTTTATCGGCACTCTCTGTTGTCGGATTTTTTGGGTTTGGATTTCTAGCTTTTCAATGGAGCAAAGCTCCAGAAAGTTATTCTATTCGATCGGATTTGAATCTTCCTACAGAATCTGCACTTCTTCATCGCTCCGAACTCATTGCGCAGCTTGATAAGAAATTTAAAGAACATAAAGATATCCAAGCTATTGCTATTGTTGGGCCGGGAGGGGCTGGCAAAACAACCCTTGCCAGACAGTATGCCCATTCTCAAAAATCGCCTCTTGTTTGGGAGATTAATGCAGAAACAAAAGAAAGTCTTAAGAGTTCTTTTGAACATTTAGCGCAAGCTTGTTCCAAAACGGAAGAAGATCAAAAGACATTAAGAGAGCTCCAAGAAATAAAAAACTCTAGAGAAAGGGAAGAAAAAATTATTCAGTTTGTGAAGGAGAGATTGAGGAGCTATTCAGATTGGTTCTTGATTTTTGATAACATTGAAAAATTTACAGATATTCAACATCACTTTCCTCAGGATTTTGAGACGTGGGGACGAGGAAAAATCATTCTAACGACCCGCGACAATAACATTCAAAATAACAAACATATTAATCACGCCTTGCAAATAGGCGAATTAAATCCCAACCAAAAATTAGACCTTTTTACGAAAATCATGAGCAATGGAAACGCCAGAGCCTTCTCTCGTGCTCAAGCTGAAAATACTAAAAAGTTCTTAGAAGAAATCCCCCCTTATCCCTTGGATATATCGATCGCCGCTTACTATATCAAAGTGACAGGCATTCCTTATGAAAGATATTTAGAGCGTGTTAAAGGATATGATAATGATTTTGCATCAGTGCAAGAGAGCCTCTTAAAAGAATCAGGAGAATATACAAAAACACGGTACAGCATTATCACTTTATCTTTAAAACATTTAATAAAGGCTCATAAGGATTTTGCAGAGCTTTTGTTATTTATAAGCCTCCTTGATTCTCAAAATATTCCAAGGGATTTATTGGAAAAATATAAAAATCATTCTGTTGTTGATAACTTCCTCTATCATTTAAAAAAATATTCTTTGATTACAAACGAATCACCTCATCTTACTCATTCCCCTCCAACTTTTTCAATTCATCGTAGCACTCAAGCAATAAGTTTAAATTATCTTACGAAAAAGTTAGCCTTGGGTAGAAACTATCACCTGATTACATCCATTACTCTTACCCTAGAGCGTTATATTGCTGATATTCTTGAACAACAACATTTCTTAAAAACAAAAGACTTAAGAAGTCATTGTGAAAGGTTTTTGAGTCATGATCATTTATTAACAAAAGCTATGAAAGGAGCGATTGGTGGTGTACTAGGGGGTATTTATGTAGATCAAATGAATCATAAAAGAGGAAAGCAGCTTCTTGAAGAAAATCTCACAATTCTAAAAAAATTTAATAATGAAAATCATATTCGGATTTCTCAAATTTTACTTTATTTAGGGTTAATTAATTGGGATCTTGGTAATTTTGAAAAAGCTAAAGATTTTTATGAGCAAAGCCTCATTGTGTCCAAAAAACACCTTCCTGAAAACCCTTCAGGAGTTGCTCGAACCCTAGCAAGTTTAGGACATGTTCTTAGGCAGTTAGGTCATTATGAAAAAGCTCAAGATGCACTTGAACAAAGTTTACTTATTTGTAAGAAATATTGTCCAGAAAATCATCTTAGAGTTGCTGTAGTTTTAAGCTACCTAGGATTTGTTCATTATGAAGTTGCTCGCTATGAAAAAGCAATAAATCACCTTGAGAGGAGCCTAACTATTTATAAAAAATATTACCCCGAAAACTATTATGGAATTGCTCGTGCACTCGTCATATTGGGAATGAGTTATTCAAAGCTGGGGAATTATAAAAAAGCTAAGGATATACTTGAACAGAGTCTTATCAATCATTTAAATTATTATCCTAAAAATCATTATTCTACTTTTTGGGTTTTGGGACAGTTAGGCAATGTTCATACGAGGCTAGGTCATTACGAAAAAGCGAGAGGTCTATTAAAACAATGTCTGGTAACTTTCGAAAAATATTATGGTATTAATCAAGATGTGACGGCTAGGGTTTTATTAGATTTAGGTGAGACATATCTTGCCGAAGGAAATATAGAAGTTGCTGAAAATCTCATGAAAAAGTCCTTGAAAATCTTCCAACAAAATAAACACCCTTTGAGCTATGCTTCTTTAGAAAGTTTAGCAGAATTATATTTGAAAAAATCAAGAAAGAATGTGAACGTTCAGGAAACTTCGAATTTTAAAACCAAAGCTCGGGATTACCTCAAACAAGCCCTTGAGGTAGTTAAAATTCACTTTCCAGAAGATTCCCCCCATATTACAAGAATCCAGCGCAAACTTAATGAACTAGAACTTCACGATGCCCTTAAAAGACCCCACCTTCATTGACCTAACACATACCTTAACCCCAAGTATTCCTTCCTGGGATGGCAGTTGTGGGTTTCAGCATGACCTAAGGGATGATTATGATCCTGCCGCTCCTTATCAGGTACGCACCTATGATATTCACATGCAGGCAGGAATGGGGACGCATATCGATGCACCGGCCCATTTTATTCCGGGAGGTCGCTGTATCAATGATCTGAATTTGCAGGAACTCATTGCTCCCTGTATTGTTATGAATGTCTCAAACCAAATGCATGAGCGATACTCGTTGAAGGTAAAAGATATTGAATCCTTTGAAACACAGCATGGAGTTATTCCCCCAGGCTGTTTTGTGATTGTTTATTCAGGATGGGAACGATATTGGACGACACCCGACAAGTATCGTAATAATCTCGTTTACCCGAGTCTTTCAAAAGAAGCTGCACAAGCTTTACTAGACAGGCAAATTGTTGGTTTGGGAATTGATACGCTCTCTCCTGATCGACCCGAAGATGGTTTTCCAGTGCATAAATTAATCTTAGGTGCTGATAAATATATTGTGGAAAATGTCGCAAATGCGTTAAAGTTGCCACCTACGGGAGCATACACGGTTGTGTGCCCTCTCAAGATTGAAAAGGGGACGGAATCCCCAATTAGGCTTATAGGGATGTCGTGAAGTTAGATATAAAGGAAAAATAACCATGAAATGGAAGATTCTAGCTTTTTTGATTTGTTTTCTTAGTCTTAATTCTTCCCTTCTCCATGCTTTTGAGCAGAAGGTGATTCAGGTGAAGGGTCTTGAATTTTGGACTGAAGCTTTTGGTAAAAAAGAGGACCCAGCATTACTCCTTATTATGGGCAGTGGTGCTCAAGGATTGTCCTGGCACCAAAAATTTTGTGAGCAATTAGCAGATAAAGGCTTCTATGTTATTCGCTACGATCATCGTGATGTAGGTCTTTCTTCTAATATAGACTATAAGGAATCTCCCTATACCCTTTTGGATATGGCTAAAGATTCCATTGGTATACTCAATAAATATGGTATTCGGAAGGCTCATATCGTCGGGGCTTCAATGGGGGGGCCAATTGCAATGTTGATTGGAGCTCATTTTCCCGATCGTGTTTCCACTCTGACTTTGATGGTAACGTCACCTGACATGCGCTCCAATCTTGATGCCCTTCAAGGCAAGCCCTCGGAAAGTCCTCTTTCGCCTCCTAAACTTGTTATTCTATCTTGGATAAAAAGCTTCGTAAGCAATCCACCCAAAACCTTGCCTGAAAAAATGAAAAATTCCTTAGAAGGTAGCCGGCTATTAAATGGAGAGAAAGTTCCGTTTGATGAGGATCTCAATCATCAATTGGCTCTTCAAAGTATTAAGAGAACCCGTGATCCACTCAGTATGTTCAATCACCTTAAAGCTCTTAATGCGAGTTATGATTTATACAAGCAAGCTTTAACCCAAATTAAAGTGCCTACCCTTATCCTGCATGGCGACCAAGATCCCATCTTTCCCATTGATCATGGTAAGGCTCTAAAACAAGCTATTCCCCATGCTCAGCTGGTCATTATTCCAGGCATGGGGCACGTTTTAAATACTCACTTTTATGGTGTTCTCATTGATAAAATTGTTAATCTAGCAAAAAAAGATGCGGTGCAACCTTGTGTTCAGAAAATCAGAACTGAGGACCAAATGGCCAATTCGCAAATTTGACATTCCTAAAAAGAGCTATAAAATATAATTATAGACTGAGCGAATTGTGTCTGGTGTAGTAACTGTATTATTTTGTCTAATTTCCAGTTATACCTATTCACTTAAACCCCTCACCCGCCACTTGCTTCGCGCGTGGCGACCTCTCCTACAAGGGGAGAGGTAACGCAGCAAGCACTTTATCACCTCTCCCCTTGTGGGAGAGGTCGCCGCGAAGCGGCGGGTGAGGGGGACTCGCTTTGTCTTTTAGAAGATGAAAGATATAGCTTGTGAAAACTGATTATAGATAACGATAATGCATCTCTCCCTCTCTCCCCATACCCTTGTCGCGTGGCTTCAACAGCAACCAGCTGAGATGCTCACTTTGATTTTACTTATGAGTTGTGGTCTCATTATCCTTTTCATGATGCGTCTTTTTGGATCTGTTGGATTGATGGTGTATAGTTCTCTTGCAGTGGTTGTCGCTAACCTTCAGGTTCAAAAGGCTACGACATCTAAGTTTTTCGATGAACCAATTGCCCTGGGGACGGTCGTGTTTTCTTCGATTTTTATCGTCAGCAGCATTCTAACTGAATATTACGGGAAGGGCCAAGCGCGCAAAGCTGTATGGTTGAGCTTTTCGGGTATGATTGTGGTGTCCTTCCTTATGTTGCTCACCATTGGCTTCAAGCCAGCGGGTGGCTTTTATGAAGCCCATCAAGCCATGTGTGTCTTATTTTTTCCCGTCCCAGCATTGATTGTCGCAAGTCTGATCGCTTACGCGGTTGGACAATTCAATGATATTTGGATTTTTGAGGCCCTCTCCCGTTTGACGGCTGGAAAGTTCTTATGGTTTAGATCCTTTGTGGCGACGCTGATAGGCGCTTTTTTAGATAATTTGATTTTTAGTGTCCTGGCATGGATGATTTTTGCGCCTCACCCCTTGCCATGGAAGACAGTCCTCTTTACCTATGTGCTAGGGACCTACATTTTGAGGGTATTGATTGCTCTCGTAAGCATCCCTTTTGTGTATTTAGCACGGCTCATGGTTAGATAATGGATTTTAAATTCGATATAACATTTCAGACGCTTGGTTCAAAAGCACGCCTTGGAAGGCTCTCCACACCCCATGGGGTTGTGGAAACTCCAGCCTTTATCTTTTGTGCAACAAGGGCAGCGATTAAAGGCGCAACGCCTCAACATATGCGCCAAGAAAACACCCAAATTATCCTTGCCAATACCTACCATCTTATGTTGCAGCCTGGGTCTGACCTTGTGGCACAGATGGGAGGACTGCATCGATTTATGGGGTGGGATGGTCCTATGTTGACCGACTCCGGTGGATTTCAAATCTTCAGCCTTGGTCATGGATCCATTGCAGAAGAGGTGAAAGGACGGCGCCAGACTTTACGACCCAAGAGTCTTTTAAAAATTAATGAGGAGGGAGCAACCTTTAAATCCTACATTGATGGGAAGAAGCATGTCCTTACCCCTGAAAAGTCAATCCAAATTCAGCGTGGTTTGGGGGCGGACTTTATTGTTGTCCTTGATGAGTGTACGCCCTTCCACGTAGATAAGTCCTATACAGAACGATCCATGCATATGAGCCACCGGTGGGCGGAGCGGAGTCTTAAAGAATTTCAAAAAGAACCCACCGATCTTCAAGCTCTTTATGGCATCACTCAAGGAGGTGTTTATCCTGATTTGCGAAAAATAAGTGGAGATTTTATCAATAGCCTCCCTTTCTTTGGTCATGCGGTTGGCGGATCGCTGGGGGCCGATAAAGCGCAAATGGCGGAAGTTGTCGAAATGGCGATGGAGCCATTGGATCCTGTGCGTCCCGTTCATCTTCTGGGAATTGGGGGCATTAGCGATATATTCTATGGTGTGCAGCAAGGCATCGATACCTTTGATTGTGTCCATCCCACGCGTCTGGCCCGCCATGGGGGTGCCTTAGTTCCTTTATCCGTGTGGGAGAGTATGGGCGAAGACCCACGAGGCAGAGAACATATGAACCTTCGCAACGCTCGTTTTCGTGATGATGCTCGTCCACTTGATGAAACCTGTGCGTGTCAGACGTGCCAAACGCTATCTCGTGGATATCTGCACCACCTGCTGAAAGCAGGGGAGCTCTTGGTGATGCAAGCTTTGACAGTCCACAATGTCCATTTTATGAACCGTCTTCTTTTCCGTATTCGGAAGGCGATTTCTCAAGATTGCCTTCAAGAGGAAAAGAAGAAGTGGATTGCTTAAGAAATTTTTAACCTGTAAGTTAAAATAATATCAAAAAATGAAAGGGTAGGGAGGAAAGCCCAATGAAAAAGATATACATCGCTCTAGCACTTCTTTTAATAATGACGGTTCAACCGGCGAGGGCGGAAGATCAGCCTCCCTCAAAATCTAAGTGTCAAGAATTGTTTGAAAGATGTAAAGAAGCTTCCAATAAACTAACCGTAAAAATGTCTAAAGAGTCAGCTCTTTGTAAAGAGTGTATGGAGAAATGCAATAGTGCAGTTCTGACGATTTGTGCAAATGCCGAACCTAAAGAAAAGGCAAAATATTTGGAGAGCTTTAATGCACATTCTTTAAATTGTAAGCAGAAGTGCCAATAGTATTTTCATAAAGTAAGCCAGAGACATCTTCCCCTGTGTCATGTATGGACAGGCTTTAGATAAGTTACTAGACTCATTTGTGAAAGTGACTAGTACAGTCTGGAGCCCCCTCACCCGCCACTTGCTTCGCGCGTGGCGACCTCTCCCACAAGGGGGAGAGGTAACGCAGTCAGCACTTAATGACCTCTCCCCTTGTGGGAGAGACCGCCGCGAAGCGGCGGGTGAGGGGTACAAAACTTAAGTAGAAAAATAATGGAAGTAACCCATTGTCTATTATTATAAAAAATTTAGAAAAGTCCTATGACGTCGTTGTTTTGAAAGGGATTAACCTTGAGGTTCCGCAAGGTCAAATCTTAGGTATTATTGGAAAAAGTGGTGCGGGGAAAAGCACACTCTTGCGCTGTCTCAATGGATTAGAGGAACCTAGCGCCGGAAACATTATGATCAATGATCAACCCTTTACGGGAATTCCTGACAAAGACCGGCGGCGTATTCAACAAAAAATCGGCAACGTTTTCCAGAGCTTTAACCTCTTAAGCCGTTTGACAGCTCTTGAAAACGTTATGTTTCCTTTGAAGCTTCTCAAACAAGATCCGCAAGCAAGCCGTAAAAAAGCTCTTAAAATGCTTCATCTTGTTGGCTTGAAAGGAAAAGAAAATGATTACCCCAGTCAACTGAGTGGGGGGCAGTCTCAGCGTGTAGCTATTGCCCGTGCTCTCATCAGCGATGTTTCTTTTCTGCTGTGTGATGAGTTCACATCAGCGCTGGATATTGAAACGTCCCTGGAAATTTTAGAGTTATTGCGTGATTTAAATAAACGACTTGGAATTACGATTATATTGATCACCCATGACATGGCTATCGTTCGTGAAATCTGTGACGAAGTTTGTGTTTTAGATAAAGGGCAAATCGTTGAAAAAAATGATATTACATCGATTCTGCTTTATCCTCAAAATGCAGTCACAAAATCATTAATTCGCAACCTAATTAACAAAGATCTACCCCATCATTTACAAGAAAAATTGATGAAAAAACCAACCCCAAACTCAGCAGCCCTATTCCGATTGTTTTTTTCAAGTCAGACCGCGGGAGATCCTATCATTTCCTCTATCGTCAAAAAATATGATGTTCCCATTAATATTTTATTTGGCAATTTAGATCACATACGTGAAACAGCTTTTGGATGTCTTATCATTGCGATTCCTTATGAAGTCTCAAAAATTGATGCTATCGTGAATGACCTTGCAATAAGAGACGTCTCATCAGAAATCCTAGGATATCTGCCTCAAAAAGGATGTTTCACGTGAAACAATTAGTTCTACTATCTCTGATAGAAACCTTTGAGATGGTCGGTGTATCTATGGTTTTGGGAACGGCCATTGGTATCATATTGGCTACCCTTCTCGTCTTAACAAGACCATCAGGGTTGAGTCCAAAACCCTTCATTTACCAAACATTAGGAATCATCTTAAACGCTTTTCGTTCGATTCCCTTTATCATCCTGATTATCCTCATGATTCCTTTTACACGATTTTGGGCGGGAACATCCATTGGTACTGCTGCGGCGACCCTCCCCCTCACCTTTGCTGCGAGTCTTCTCATCACACGTATCATAGAAGATGCCCTCAATACGACGCCAAAAGGATTGATAGAAGTTGGGAAAGCCTTAGGTGCCTCGAATTTACAGATTATTATGAAAATTCAATTCCGTGAAGCATTGCCCCTTATTGTTTCTGGCCTCACAACGATCTCAATCAACATTATAGGTTTTTCGGCCATGGCTGGAACGGTTGGAGGAGGAGGGCTGGGAGACCTTGCCATTCGATACGGTTACCAACGATACGACTTTACCTTACTCATCATCATCGTTATTATTCTTATAGCTATGGTCCAGTGCGTCCAAACGCTAGGCAATTTTCTCTCAGCGAGATTAAAAAAATAAAATGGAGTTTTTTGTACATGAAGTTATTAACGGCGCTCGCACTCTTTATTCTGTCCATAACACCCCTTGTTGCAGCACCGCTTAAGGTAGGCGTCACAGCCGGTCCCCATGCCATCATCATGGAAAAAGTAAAGGAACTGGCTAAAAATCAAGGCATCGATATTCAAGTTATTGAATTTAATGATTTTATTTTACCAAATGTGGCCCTGAATGATAAGGAGTTGGATATCAATTCATACCAACATAAACCCTTTTTGGAGGAACAAATTAAAAGTCGTGGATATAAAATTAAAGCAGCGGGAAAAACCGTCTTAATGCCCTTGGGTATTTATAGCAAGACGATAAAGAAACTAGCAGACTTAAAAGACAAATCGAAAATTGCAATTCCCTCTGATCCAACCAATGGCGGTCGAGCTCTGAAGCTTCTGGAGAAGGTGGGATTGATTACATTGAAGCCTGTCGATAATCCGTCAATTTTAGATATTAAGAACAACCCTAAAAATCTAACACTCGTTGAGATCGATGCACCTCAGTTACCCCGGACACTGGATGATGTTGATGCCGCTGTTATTAATACGGACTGGGTTCTTTTGGCAGGTCTTGATCCCAAAGCAGCCCTTGCAACTGAAGACAAAAACTCCCCTTATGCCAATGTCTTTGCAATTCGTGAAGACGAAAACAGGCCTGAGGTTGAAAAGCTGATTAAAATCTATCAGAGCGAACCCATAAAAACATTTATTCTCGAAAAATTTAAAGGGGCTATTCTCCCTGCTTGGTAAGATGCGAAGGATACGCAAAGTCTTTTAGCCGCAATACCAACTGGTGTCATCCGTGGCAAGAAATGCTAAAGTTTTCCTTTGGAAAACTAAACATTTCTTACCAAGGATGACACATCAGGGAGACAATTTCAATTTTGTTCATGGAGCCTATAGTCTATTTAATAGCGCTCTAAATTTCTATTTCACATTCGTAAATCATTATGTTAAGAGATGCGACTCTATCGATCGCCAACGGCGACGTTATTATTTATTTGGGAGTCTTTATGAATGAAAATTATTTATTTATGTTTTTCAATAGTTACTTTACTTATATCTATACCATCTTATGCTATGGAGGAACCTGAGGAAGATGCCAAGACGAGACTTTCTCGTCATTGGAATGATCTTCGAGGCTCTCTTGAGGAACTCCGATCCTATCTTCCATCTTCAAGAGAAGAAGAGGTTGAAAATAACTCCGATCCGTTAAAAAGATGGAGAGAAAAGGACGTTGAAGAACTAAAAATTCGTAGATTTTATCCAGATAACCACATACCAATACAGTTTCGGGATAATAAGTATATTCTAAGGCTTTGCTGGGAAGCTTTAACAACAAAAGGACTTACTGAAACTCAGCGGGCTAATATTTGTATCAATTATGCAGTGGCTTCTTTAAAATTGGGTCGTGCTACTGATGCTATAGATTATTTTCAGAGGGCTTTAGACGAAAAGAATTCAGAATGTTGTTTTGTAATAGAGGGAAATGATCGCCTTACAACTTTCTATTATACTGCTGAGGCATACAAAGATTTAGGGAAATACGACGAGGCGATTGAATTTTATGACCTTGCCTTGAGTGGGACTTCTCAACTAAATCGTTTTACATCAAAAAAAATTGCTAACCCCAATATCCTTTTTGGTTTGGCAGAAGCATTGAAGAAACGAGCATTAGAGGTTGGAAGTATTGAAGCTTATAAAAAAGTCTTAGACCTTAAGGATAGAGGGGGGCGGGTTATGGTGGGCGGCCATGATCGGGTGAAGATTTACCTTCTTCTGGCAAATATATTAACTGATGAAAATCTAAGTTGTGAAGCAGTCATTTATTATCATAAAGCCATAAATGCAAGAAATGAGAAAGGTTGTTTTCTTCTCGAAGGAGAAAAGCGAGAAGAAACCCTTTCCCGACTTATGAGTACGTTGACATCATCAGGCCAAGCAGGGTCTCATGAGGTCTATACGTTGGCAGGTAATACAAAAAATGAAAAAGGAGTATTTGCATACTCAGATTATGATCAAAAAAGGATTCTCAAAAAGAAGGTCGAGACGGAAAAAAGTCGGAAAAACCTATTTTGTATTCAAATGCCTGCCAACAGAAAACGTAAGCTACCCCTTTCATGCGATCAAGGCACTAAAAAAGATGAGAAAACCAAATCTATGGATAGTAGACCTGAGGAAAGTGCAGCTTACTTAATCGATCGTATAAAAAACGCTTTAAAAGCTGCAGGTGATCTCAAGATTGCGCTAAGAAACTGCGATGAACTTCTAAAAAGGCAAAACTTAATGAGTGAAGAGGATTATGGTTCTGCATTAGAGCTGAAGTTGACCGTTTTACAAAAATTGGTGAAGGTATCTCAAGGAGAGGTAAAAAAGAAAATGCAGAAAGAAGCTGAGGAACTTGGTAATTTGTTAAGTGAACTTCAAGAGAGCCCAGAATCTTCTAGAATGGGGATTAACTTTTTACTTAGTGGTGAAAAGCCTCCTCTTAAAAAGTCAAGGCTTCAATCTGATGAAGCTTCAAATCCATAAATTGCTGTCTATCATTCGGTTTTTCAGCTCCCTATATGCGTGGAAATTGGCGCAATGTGTGAATTTGTTAATTTTTATTTCACATTTGCAAATCATTATGTTAAGAGGTGCGCTCAAATTAATTTAAGCGACTCTTTAACGATGGAGAAATTTATAGAATGAATAAAGTTTTTTTTGGTGTTTTAGTGGTGATGTTTGTTTTTGCAAGCAAGTCTTATGCAATGGAAGAGAGGGAGGAGACAACCTTCACTCCCAGGAATAGACAGATTCCTGAGCAAAGTCCTCTTATGATTCTGGCCCAATATGAACAAAATCATGGCCGTCCCGAAAAAGCTCTTTCCATTTATAATGGGCTCTTGGCGTTAAATGAGTTAACTCCTCCCAATCTACCCCGATTGGCACCTCAAGACGAAGCGAAACTACTTTATCAAAAGGGATTGGCTCTAAAAATATTGAAGAAATATGAAGATGCACTCGTTACCTTCAAAGCTGCAAAGAAACTAAACAATTCGAGCGGAAGCTCTGCCTTAGAAGGAAAAGACCGTGCCATGGTTCAGGTTGAGATTGGGAAAATCCATATAAATTTGGACAAGCCACGCAAAGCTCTAAAAGTCCTTAACATGGCTCTTACAATGAAAAATCCAAATCCAAAAAATGCAAATGCCTTGCAATACGACGATAGACAACACACCAAACAGATGCTTAAAAAGCTCTATCGTATAATAGACCTTCTTCCCTCACAGCAAAATGCTTTGCAGAATCCCTCCAATCCAGGAGGAAAAGAGATAAACTATATTTTTATTTCACATACGTAAATCATTATGCTAAGAGGTGCAACCCTATTGCTCTCCATAAGAGAGCCTTTTATTTCTCTTGGAGAATTTATGCATGAAAGTTATTTATTTTGGAGTTTCAATATTTGCACTCGTCGTATCTGCAACGTCTTATGCTATGGAGGAAAAAGAAAATCGGCAAGGACCTTCGTTTAGTTCTCAACTCAATACAATCCTTGAACAATCTCCACTCAGTGAAGAAGGTTGTATCAATTATGTAACGAAAAATGTTGTTTACGACCGGACGGGATCGCCTCTTTCTCCTCAAAACGTTCTAGAGTATTCCAATAAAGCTTTACAACGACCGAATCTTACTCAAGAACAGTTTGTTCCTATTTATCTCAATAAAGCAGGAGCCTATGACAGATTGGGAAAATATAGTAAGGTTCAGAAATATTATCGTAAAGCATTAGAGGCAAAGGGTGAAAAAAGCCGTCTCCTAGAAGTGGATTATCAAGAACAGAATTGTCCAAACTTCACTCGCACGTGCGGAGTTATAAAAATGGAAAAGGATACTTTTCCTGGTCTAAGCTCGCATCGTACAAATCTTGGAATTCTCATATCTGAGATGAAGGAGAAATCTATAGAAGTAGATTTCGAAAGCTCTGATTCAATATATCCAGAGCCGTTTATAAGGATAGATGAGGTAAGGAAGCCATTACGAAGAGCAAAAAAAGTTGACAAATCTCCACGATATGATGAGGCAAGGGAGCTAATACGAAGTGCAAAAACAGCTAACCAGTTGATGCGATATAATGAGGCATTAAGTGATTACATAAAAGCTATAAGATTAGCAACGGGCGTAAAAGAAAAGGTGACGGCTAAGCTTGCTATGAAGATCACTAGGGATATCGGTGAAGCCTTTAAAGAAATCGGAATAATTCTCGCTAAACAACGGAAGCCTAAGGTTTCTATCTTGGCATTAAAGATTGCATATAATACGAAAGGGATCGATGGTGATAAATATGCCTTGAACGATAGTGACCGTAAAAAGCTTCCACTAATGATTGAAGAGATCAAAAATACTCATAAAGAATGGCCTTCTCCCCCAATATCTGATCCCATAAAATTTTCCCCACTGACCTCGATTCATAAGGATAAGGAAAATGTAGAAGCGAAAATGGCTCAGATTGAGAGCGGGCTATTAGCAGGGGGAAATTCCGAAAGAGTTGCAAGAATTTGTGATGAACTTTTAAACCTCTCATCGAACAATGATCCAAGATCATTGAACAATTCGGAACGTGCTAAGGTATTGTCTCAAAAGGCAGAAGCCTTACGCAGGCTCTCGAATTCAGCTAGGGGTAGCGCTTTAAAACAAGAAAAGTCTAAAGAAGCTTTAGCTTGTGATGAAGAAGCTAGAAAACTTGAGGAAAATTTTGTTGAAGAGGTAAACGAGGAAGAAGCTAAAGAAGTCGAAGACGAGGCTGTTAAGTTATCGCCAAATCAGGGCTCTAAGAAAAGGAGGCTGGAAAGAAAAACAAAACGGAAAACTGATGAGGAAAGGGAAGTTGAAACAGAAACAGAAACGGAAACAGAAACAGAAGAAGTCGAACAATCAGAATCGAAAAAATCCTGCATTCACAAGTCAAAAAAGAGTGAGAATAAGGATCCTAACGAGAGCTGTCAGAAGCCTCCTCTTAAAAAATCTCGGCTCATTATCAAGGAAACTGGGGGGAGGATCTGGAGATTCGGGTAAGTTAATTTACAGATGGCTCAAGGTTCCGGATATTAATCTCCTCTAGTCCTCACCCCTGATTTAAATCAGGGGGTCGAGAAGAGGAGCTAAATTCCGGAATGACGCCGAGATGATAATGTCGCTTTCAGTCTTACTCTTCCGTTTTCACGTCCTCTGCTACCGTTTCCTCAATAATAGGTTCAGCAGGAATGATTGGCTCTTCTTCTTGAGGAAGGACAGCGTTTGCTCCCACCCTTCGTGTAATTTTTTCAGCAATACGCGCTTTTTTACCTGTAAGACCTCGCAAATAATAAAGCTTTGCACGACGAACAATGCCTTTACGAACAAGCTGAATTTCAATATTTGGAGAATAGAGAGGGAACACACGCTCCACTCCTTCGCCATAGGAGATCTTGCGGACAGTGAAAGACGAATTAATACCTGCGTTTTTGCGCGCAATACAAACGCCTTCAAAGGCCTGGACGCGCTCGCGGGTGCCTTCAACAACTTTCACCATGACCTTCAGAGTGTCACCGGCCTGAAAATCAGGGGTTTTTTTGTTTTGAGTTAGTTTTTTAAGCTGCTCTTGCTCAAAGGTTTGCAAAAGATTCATCTCTCTTCTCCTTACGTTAAATGATGTTGGTTTATATATTTATTCCATAAATCGGGTCGTCTTTCACGTGTAATGGCTTCCGCTTCTTTCAGTCTCCATTCTGTGATCTTTTTATGATTTCCTGATAGGAGAACTTCGGGAACTTCCCTTCCTTCCCATGCACGAGGCCGTGTATAGTGGGGGTATTCCAAAAGCCCTTTTGAAAAACTTTCTTCTTCCAAGGATTTTTCATCTCCAATAACGCCAGGAATGAGCCGCAAGACCGCATCCAGGATGGTCATCGCGGCGAGCTCGCCGCCCGTGAGGACAAAATCCCCAAGGCTAACATCTTCCGCATCCCAAGCATCGAGCACCCTTTGATCAATCCCTTCATAACGCCCACAAAGGAACACAAACGGAAGGGTTGAATCCGCCATCTTGTGCGCAAGAGCTTGATGAAAAACCTGTCCCCGTGGAGTGAGATGAATCAGGCGTGCCTTTCCTTTTTCCATCACCGCTGACAGGGCTTTGTCGACCACATCTGGTCGCATGACCATGCCAGGACCTCCCCCAAAAGAGGTGTCATCGACCGTTTGGTGTTTGTCTTCTGCAAAGGTCCTTATGTCAACAACCTCGAGTTGCCAAAGGTTTTTCTCGAGCGCTTTCCCAATGAGGGAATGGCCCAAAGGTCCGGGGAACATCTCAGGGAAAAGGGTGAGAATGGTTACCTTAGGAGACATCAGGCTCTCCTCCAAGAAATATTTCTCCTATATCACTTATGAGAAGAGTTCTCTCGTTAAGATTCACTTCAGGAACAGTCTCTCGTGTGAAAGGAATCAGCTTTGAATCGCCGGTGGGGGTTTTAACCTCTAAAAGTTCTCCAGCCCCGAAATTATACAGGGCATGAACTTTTCCAAGGAGCTGACCAGATAGGGATTTTACGGAAAGCCCAATCAACTCATGATGATAGAAGGTGTCTTCGGAAAGGTCTGGCAAACGGTCTCTCGAGAACATTAATTTTGCACTCTTCAAATGCTCAGCCTGATTGCGATCTGTGACTCCCTCTAAGGATACAATGAGGACATCCTTATCTTGGGATAAGACTTTTTCGATTCTATAAACCTCTTCTTCCTTTTCGTTCAAAAAAGGGGAATAGGTCTTAAAAAGCTTCGGATCTTCCAAAAAGCACTTGATTTTCACATGCCCGCGCACACCGTGTGCAGACGCAATTACACCGGCACAGATAAGGGAATGAGCTGAGGAAGAGTCGAGGTTCATAGATATTCCTTAAGCCTTTTCTTCTGGCACAGTTTCAGCATCCACTTCCACTTCAGCTTCTGCTACGACTTCACTTTCAGCTTCCCCTTTCGTTTCTGCCTCCGTTTCAGCTTCGACAACGGCTTCTGCCTCCGCTTCAACGACAGCTTCAGCTGCAACTTCTTCTTTAACTTCCGCTTCAGCTGGGGGAGGTGCTTTCAAAGCTTCTTCTTTAGCTTTAAGGGCTTCTTCCTCAGCTTTCAACCGCTCTTGAGCTTTGGCTTTAGGAGCAGATTTGATTGGTGTTACCCGGATGACAGGCATTTCAATGAGTTTTGCTTTTCCTAAGAATAAGGCGACTCGGTCTGTAGGTTGGGCTCCAACGGAAAGCCAATGCTTAATCCGATCCTCTTTCAACCGAATCCGATCTTGATGATCTTGAGGAAGCATAGGGTTGTAGGTTCCTACTTTTTCTACAAAGCGACCATCGCGCGGCGCCCGTGCATCCGCAACAACAATTTGATAAAATGGGTGTTTTTTAGCACCACCCCGTGCCAGACGAATTTTTAATGCCATAGTTCCTTCCATTCCTCCTTTAAAATTATCGATGACGGGGCATGAGGCCCTGTAATCCTTGGCGTAACAAACCTTTTTTGCCAAGTTTTTGCATACGTTTCATCATGTCACTCATATCGCGAAATTGCTTGAGAAGCTTATTCACATCTTGAACAGATGTGCCACTCCCAAGAGCAATACGGCGTTTACGAGAGCCATTAATAAGACGCGCATCCTTTCTCTCGTTCTTTGTCATAGAACGAATCATTGCAATTTGTCGTTGAACAAAACGATCATCAACCCCGGCTTGGGCGATTTTATCTTGAAACTTATTAACACCTGGGATCATGCCCATCAAGCTTGAAAGACCACCCATCTTATTCATTTGTAGAAGTTGGGATTCCATCGCCGTGAAATCAAAGTTCCCTTTTTGCATCTGCAGGGCCAGCTTTTCAGCCTCAGCCTGATCTACAGATTCCATGGCCTTTTCTACAAGACTGACGACATCACCCATACCAAGAATGCGGGTGGCGATACGGTCGGGATGGAAGAGTTCCAATTGATCTGGTTTTTCACCTGTTCCAAGAAGCTTTAAAGGCTTACCCGTGACCGCACGCATAGAGAGAGCCGCACCACCGCGGGCGTCACCATCAATCCGAGAGAGGGCAATGGCTGTGATGCCCACTTTTTCATCAAATTCTTTAGCAATGGTCACAGCGTCTTGACCAGTCATTGCATCGGCTACTAAAATCACTTCAGCAGGTTTGGAACGATTACGCACAGCGACAACTTCGTCCATCAAATTTTGATCAATATGCAGACGGCCGGCGGTGTCTAAAATTAAAACATCATAGCCCTCAAGGCGGGCTTTTTGGAGAGCGCGTTCTGTAATCTCCAGCGGTTTTTCTTGAGCAAGGATCTGTAGCGTATCTATATGAGATTGGAGCCCAAGAGTTTGAAGTTGCTCCCTTGCGGCTGGGCGGTAAATGTCAAGAGAAGCCATAAGAACTTTACGCTTTTGCTTCTTTACAAGGTAGTTCCCAAGCTTGGCCGTCATCGAGGTCTTTCCCGACCCTTGTAACCCCACCATTAGGATAGTTACGGGTGGAGTTGCCTTAAGTTCCACATCCACAACTTCTTGGCCTAAAAATTCGACAAGTGAATCGTGGACGATTTTTACGACCATTTGTCCTGCACTGATGCTCCGCAGCACCTCTTGTCCAATGGCTTTTTCCTGAACATGAGAAATAAAGTCTTTGACGACGGGCAGGGCCACATCGGCTTCTAAAAGGGCGACACGCACTTCGCGCAAAGCTGACTTTACGTCCGCCTCATTTAAGGCGCCGCGTCCTTGTAACTTTTCGATGATCGAGCTTAGCCGGCCCGTCAGGGCATCAAACATTAACTTTTTCCTAACAAAAATGCGCCAGTGCACGCAACGCGTGGACTGACGTGATGATTTTCAAGGGTGACCTTAGGCTCAACAAGGCATTCTGTCAAGATCACTTTGTTCTTAAAGAATGAAATTAGATATAAGTGTCTGTGTCTATAATAAAAGAAACCTGTGAGGGGAGCCTAGCAGGTTTCTTTACATTTAAAGTTAAGAGTATCTTTTATTAATACTTTTTGTGGTTCGATCGAATTTCGTGTCCACCTCTTCTAGTGTTATCAGGAATGCAAATCGTCTCTCTCCTACAAGCTTGTTCGCGTGGCCCTCTAAATGACCAACTTGTTGTTATAGAGTCATTGTTTTGTTTCGAAATATCCCAAAGTTGAACAACGCTTTTATCGTTTTCGCTATAATTGACCCTTTTTATCGATTGAACAAGATTGTTCGTAGAAAGTTTACCTCAAGGTTCGTGGGGCATCAAGAAAAAAATGATTCACTAATTTATTTAGTTTTTTATGAGATTAATTTATTTTAAATCGCTGAACTTTAAAATCTACCATTATCTGCATTTGACTCAAATTTATGTGGCTTGTCTTGAATTCTAATTCTTCGATTTAGTCTTGCTTGTCTTTCCATTCTTTGATTTGAGCATTGCTCCCAGGGAGGATTGATAAGAAAAGCCTTTCCTCTTTTATGGATGGTTCTGAGTGGATGGCGGCATGATTTGAACCCACAACAAAAACAGCTCCCTGATGAGGTTGAGCAACGGAAATTGTTTCCTTGGAATTCCCTAAAGAAGCGGCAATAGCTTGACGATTATAGTCGTTCCGTTCGGTCCCTTTACGTTGTAAAGTGTAAAATTCCTTTCTTTTATCACCGGGCAATTTATAAAATAAAGTCGGAGCACCTTTTAGAGTAATAACAAACTTATACGGGTCACCCGCATAAGGTTCATAGTAATAGCCGTCTGTATGCCAGCGTGGCACGTCATATGATGATGTTGGCGTAAAAGACCGCAAAGCAACCCAGGCTGTTTCTTGTCCAGATGCTTCGATAATACCCTTTACGATCCTCACAATGATCTGAGAAACGGTCTCCGCAGTTGTTTTGTTTTCAGAGTTCAATGATTTAATAAATTCATTTACTCCAGAATTTAATTCTTTAAGATTTCCATAATTACAATATTGTTCTGTTAAATTTATTTTTATACTTTTTAAATTTTTTATTTCCATTTCTGATAGATGAAGGTCGTAGTATTCAAATGAAGCGTCTGAGCCTAAGGCTTGAATTGCAGTGACAATCCCGTGCCTAAAGATGATTTCTCTATTATTTTTATTCTCTATAGCTTGCAAAGGATTCGTAAAAAAAAGAATTTCAACCAATATGAGTTTACACATAACTATTTTTAAGTTCATTTCTCAATTCTTCATTTTAAAAAATTATTTATCCAAATATTTCAGATTTGTATCTTAATTTTCATTAGAATTCGAAAAAAGATTAACATATTCTACACGATGCATCATCCTTGGCAAGAAAGGATGCTCTCTATCGTTAATACTTATTCACTCAATTACATAATCAAGCTGATTTTTTGGGATTTTCCGAGTTAAAATCTATCCAAGCATCTAGTGGTGTTAGGAGAAACTCATCAATAGGAATGCCGTTTTCGCCCACGATTAGGTTATGATGAGGTCCACAGATTCTGAAAAATGCCTCAGTCGCTCCAGGACGCCCTCCTTTTTTTCTTGGGTTGACCATTAATGTGAGAACACTTTTATCATTTCTGATGACAAAATCGATTTCATAGTTTTCTTCTGCCCAATAAAAAATTTCAAGTTTCGAGCCTAATGCGGAATTTATTAAATGTGTACCAATGGAACACGTTATAAGATTTCGCCATGCTTCAGGATCTTGTTGTATATTTTCAAATGAAAGATGGTTTTTAGCCGTTGCTAAAGCTGAATTAAAGACTTGAAATTTTGGGCTGGAAGCTTTTTGAAGCGCTCGATCTAAAGAAAATCTCTGTAACCCGGTCACAAGTCCGGCTCCTGAAAGCAATTCGAGATAGTGGGCTAAAGTCGTAACGTTACCAGCGTCTTGCAATTGTCCAAGCATTTTCTGATAAGAAAATATATGCCCTGTATAATGACACCCTAATTCAAAAACACGCCGCAAAAGAATAGGTTTATTAATTTGGGTTATTAATAAAACGTCGCGAGTGATGCTTGTTTCAATAATTGAATCAATAATATAGCGTGACCATCTTTTCTCATCTCTAATTAATGAGGCTGCCCCTGGGTAACCTCCAAAATAAATATATTCCTCTAGCGACCAATGAAAGGCATCTCGGCATTCTTCAAATGACCAATGAGGGCAAGGAATGACTTCAAATCTTCCAGTGAGACTGTTTCCTAATCCCGATTGAATAAGAAGAGTAGCCGAACCAAGGAGTAGAACCTTTAAGTTCAAATTTTGAGCTGAATCTTCATCCCAAAGTTTTTTTACAGTATCTGACCAATTGGTAATATTTTGAATCTCATCCAAAACAAGTAAAGCTTCTGGCGCATCCTGTTTCTTTAGTGCAAGTTGCCTACAAATTTGCCATTCCTTTATTATCCATTCAGCGTCCTGTAAAGATGAACCGCTTGTAGAAGCGTAATGAGAAGGAATATCTATAGAGCTTATAATCTGTTGAGCTAAAGTAGATTTTCCGACTTGCCGAGGGCCTGCTAATACTTGAATAAAATTCCTGTGCTCATTTACTCTATTCAATATTTTTTGATAAAGGGGACGTTTATACATACATCAACATAAGTTGGCTAAGATTTTCTAAAAGTATTTTTCTTGGAGAATGTAGAATTTTTTTTGATTTTTGCATGAACACCTCTCTTTTTAAATTTCTTTGTATTTTTGTTAATTAATTTTTATAGATTGAAATTTTTATAGTATACAAAGAATCATTCATTTTTTAGTATCTTACCCCATCCGTTCTAATTATGAAGTCTCATTTTGAAACAAGAGATATCTCTCGTAAGAATACTCAAAAAATAAGTTCAAATTTGCTTGGAGGAAGGAGCAGTATTTTATTTATAAAATATATTCATCTCCACATAAATTATCCTCATATTTTCTTTTTCATTATACATAAAAACTCATTAATCTCAAATTAGATAATTTTTTAAATTTTATACTTGAAAAATAATTTATCCAAAAAATTATTTAATGTTTTTATTTTTTAGAATTTCTAAGGGGAATAATAAACTATATCCACATCGATAGTGGGGCTCACCGTATGTGGAAGAATCTCAACGAGACCCAAGTCTCTAAGGCCAGGAAATTCAGATGGAGAAGATTTATCCCTTTCCATATATCATCCTTGTTATTTTTATGGTGATAATTAGAATATCAGATAAGATAATAAGTTGCAAATGTAACTCGAAGAAAGAGAGAGTTTGATTACTAATTATTCATTTTTTGGGTTTTTTGGTTTCGTATTACTCTTTCGCCGCCGTCGAAACTGTTTGACGGTTGTTCGTGTCACCGCGTAAGACCTCTCTTTTGCAAATGGACGTGGTCGTACAGGCAAAATAATTCGAAATTTCCGGTAGAAATCTAGATCAATGACTTTCGACATCACTTGCCTCCTCTCAACTCTTCATCTTCTCATTCATTTTTAGTATACCTGAAGAGAGTTAATATTCTTCTAGGGAAAGGTTGAGAAAGTCTTTATTATTCGTTTTTTGGATGAAATTATGATCTTATCTTGCAAATACTTTTTTTCCTTGAAGGAAAGTGGGTTTTTAACCGTTCAATGAATGGTTTTGGCCATATGATGGGAGTTTATCCTCTCCCTTTGTACACCACATTTCCATTGACTTTTAAATTTCTATAACCACATTATAGAATAAGTTCTTTTTAAGAATGATTCTTAATTGCAAGCTGGTGAACACATGTATGCCCATAAAAATCCCCTTCTCCAAGGTATTTTTTATCGACTAGCGATGGCATTACTTGTTTTAGCGGGCTTGTGGATGGGCGTTTTCTGGGCCCTATAAATTCAATGGATCACCGCCCCACACCCTTTTGGAGACCTTTTAAAGAAAGTCATAGGGCGATTCACTGTATCCCCCAAGAGCCCATTAGCATAGATCTTCAAAGTGTTGCTGTTGCCTATTCTCGAAATACCATCCTTTCGGGACTTTCCTGTCATTTCACAGCTCCCTCTCTTTGGGCTATCGCAGGGCCCAATGGAGGAGGGAAAAGTACCCTTTTAAAGACTCTTTTAGGCCTTCAGAAGCCGGCGAAAGGGAAAATAACCTTTCATGGATTTTGCCCCTGCGATGTTGCTTATCTCGCCCAACAAAACCACTTGGATCGCAGATTTCCACTTACAGTTGGGGATACGATTGCCATGGGTCTTTTCCGTGAGGTAGGTATTTTTCGAAGATACACCTCAGAGAAGAGAGAACAGATGCAGGCCGCACTTGACCAAGTCGGACTCTCTTCATTTGGCAAAACACCCCTTCAAGCTCTCTCTGGTGGTCAATTTCAACGTGTTCTCTTTGCGCGCCTCATTTTGCAGGATGCCCCTGTCATTTTCTTGGATGAGCCCTTCACGGGCGTTGATGGTCGAACCATGGAAGATCTTATGGGACTTTTACATACGTGGGTGAAAGAGGGCCGTCTTGTTATAGCCGTTCTTCATGATTTGGATTTGGTGCAAGATCATTTCCCGCAAACCCTTCTGCTTGCGCGTCATTTTTATAAGTCTGGCCCGACAACAGAAGTTTTGACCAAAGAGAACATGCGTGAAGCCATTGTTGCATCACGTCAATGGGAAGCAAAGATGGTGACAGCTTGATCGATTTCTTTGTGACTCCCTTCACAGATTACATATTCTTAAGGCGAGCCCTTATGGCATGTATGGCCTTGGCCTTAGGCTGCGGCCCTGTGGGGGTCCTTTTGGTTTTAAGACGCATGAGTCTCGTGGGGGACGCTTTGGCTCATGCAATCCTTCCAGGGGCTGCTCTTGGCTTCCTATTTGGGGGGCTTTCATTGCCAGCCATGGGTCTGGGAGGTTTTTTGGTTGGATTTCTTGTGGCCCTTTCAGCGGGGGCTATTTCCCGTTTTACCATCCTTAATGAGGATGCCAGTTTTGCTGGATTTTACCTGATTTCCTTAGCTCTTGGCGTTTTAATTGTCTCAACCCAAGGCAGTCAGGTTGATTTGATGCACATTCTGTTTGGAACCGTTCTTGCTGTCGATAGTATCTCCCTCATTTTGGTAACGGGGATTACGACCTTTACCCTTTTTATTTTGGCTCTTATTTATCGTCCCCTTTTAATTGAATGTTTTGATCCAGGCTTTCTCCGCGTGATTGGGGGGTGGGGAAGTCTTTACCATTTTATATTTCTTATTCTTGTTGCGCTGAATCTTATTGCTGCCTTTCAAGCTTTAGGAACGTTGATGGCTTTGGGCATGATGATGCTACCCGCTGTTTCCTCTCGCCTATGGGCACGACATGTCTGGACTCTCTTTTTGCTATCAAGCTTGTTTGCAATCCTTTCAGGGTATTTTGGGCTATTGCTTTCTTATCATCTCGAGTGGCCTTCCGGGCCCTCAATTATTTTAATTGCAGGTGTCATTTATGGGATTTCCCTTATATTTGCACCTTTTGGAACTTTGAAACGACAACAAGGTATGGCCTAATGCGAATTTTCCTCATTCTTTTAATGCTCTCAACTCCTTCCTTTGCCAAACCACTTATTATTGCATCCTTTAGTATTTTGGGGGATATGGTTCACGAGATTGGCCAGGACAAGGTCGAAGTTAAAAACCTCGTTGGTCCCAATCAAGATTCGCACGTTTTTGAACCACGCCCTCAAAATGCAAAAGAACTCGCCGCTGCCGACCTTGTGGTGGTGAATGGTTTAGGGTTTGAAGGCTGGCTTGATCGATTAATTGAAGCTTCTGGATTTAAAGGAGAAATTCTTGAAGCGACATCTGGAATTCAGCCCTTAGTCCATACACTTAATGGGAAAAAGATGGTTGACCCCCATGCCTGGCACAGCCTTAAAAATGCGAAGATATATATAGATAATATTGTTGAAGGGCTTTCGCACCTTTTGCCGGAAGAATCGGCGTTCTTTAAAGTACGTGGGGAGGCCTATAAAAAGGCTTTGAGTGATCTTGAAAAAGAGACCCATCAGAAATTAGAGACCATCCCTATGAAAAACCGAAAAGTTATTACGAATCATGATGCTTTTGGCTATCTGGGGCGAGAGTTCAATATTACTTTCTATTCTCCCTTAGGGATCAGTACGGAGTCAGAGCCTTCTGCAAAATCTGTTGCGGCCCTCATCCGCAAAATTCGAGAAGAGAAAATTCACGCCATTTTTGTTGAAAATATTTCAAATCGTCGATTGCTCGAGCAAATTTCGAGCGAAACAGGGACTCATATTGGGGGAGTGTTATACTCAGATGCCCTCTCTGCTCCTGGGACTGAAGCGGATACCTACTTGAAGATGATGGGTTTTAATCTTTCCTTTCTTGTCAGGGTTATGGAGGAGGAGTAGGGGGATGAAAGGTTAGGGAAGTGGTTCAGCTCCCTCCTCGAGAATATTTAGATATTTCCTGTAGACATAAACCCTATCGCGTCTATGGCCGCTAATTTCCTCAACAATACCTAAGTCCAATAAATGATTTAATGAAGACCTAGCGGTTGGTGGTGTCATATTTAATTCTTGGGTGAGCAAAGGTACTGAAACTTGAGGTAATTTTTTTAAATATTCAAATATATCTTGGCAAGAAAACCTTGCTCTGCCCAAGGTATTAATTTTTTCTAAGTCTTCTTTAAAGACCCGATTCATTTTTTCTGAGGTTAAAATCGTTTGTTTAGCGACTTCATAAACGCCTTCTAGGAAAAATTCGAGCCATGTTTCCCATGTTCCATGAATTCGCACCTGTTGCAATAAATCATAATATAGGGTGCGGTTTTGTTTTAAATAAAGGCTTAAATATAAAACTGGCTTTGATAATAGACCGTTGTTGCATAAAAGGAGGGTTATCAGTAATCGACCTAATCTACCATTACCATCGAGAAAGGGGTGGATTGTTTCAAACTGGACGTGGGCGAGTCCTGCTTTGATAAGAACGGGAAATTTGATGGCATCATTATGTAAGAATTTTTCAAAGTCATCTAAGCATGTCATTAAATATTCTGGGGGTGGGGGTACAAATAAGGCGTTTCCAGGCCGCGTTCCCCCTATCCAGTTTTGTGATCGCCTAAATTCACCTGGGTGTTTTTGAGCTCCACGTCCCCCCTGGAGTAAAACAGCATGAATTTCGCGCAGGAGCCTTAGGGACAGGGGAAAATTGTCTTTCAAACGGTGTAACCCATAATTGATGGCAGTAACGTAGTTGGAAACTTCCTCAACATCATCAATTGAAACGCTGGTTTTTAGTTTATGTTCAAACAAAATTAGGTCAGCAAATGATGACTGAGTGCCTTCGATTTGCGAAGACAATAATGCTTCTTTGCGAACATACATGTAAATGAATAAATCTGTATTTGGAATAGACTTAGTAATAGCATTCAGCTCAACAATGGCCTGAGTTGCTCGGTCCAGATAGGGATATAGCTCTGATAGATTGAGTGCTGGTATGGGAGGTAATTTTGGAGGGATATAGGCTTTATAAGGCTCAGTTGATACCTTTTGAGTTACATAGGTTCCTATTCTGTTTTTAAAATCCATCTTTTCTTAGTGCCTCTCTAAAAGAAAAGATAGCTTATTATTTTTTCTTAGTCAAAATTAAAAAGAAAAGATCTTACATTCAGTCTGGATGTTGTTACTTTTTCTTCACCAGGATTTAATGCCCAGCTTGTTATTCTTTTTTACTGACAGGTAATCTTACAGTCCAAGCCTGAGTTAGAACTGGTCGTGCACGACGTTTGCCCAGGATTACCATTAAAGAAGCAGGATCCAGTGGAGGCAAATAAACCAATTTTTGGTGGAGCATTGTTATAATTACAAACAACTTTCCACAAGTTACGGGTAGACCGGAGACGGTGGACTTAAGTTTGCACTACTGAAGTTGAGTTGTAATCTATTTCTTGGCTTAGATGGCATTTGCACTTTATTGTAAAAATTTATACCGCCGATATAGGGTCCAGGATTATTCTGATCTATGCAATGACCAATTGCTACCAACGGGTGACCTTGCGCTTGAAGGCTTGATACTAGCGTTGGAAAAATGAATAGTCCCATAAAAATACTTTTTCTGATCATATTTCGTTCCTTTCTTTAAAAGTTTTCGAATTATTGTCTCACATACAGCTTTATAAATAGTAAATTTTGACGAAGATATCCTTACTACCCGCCGCGTAAGGCAGTGGTGAATTATTCAATTTTTTCTAAAAAGGAGAGAGAACCCGGGAGACTAAGGCACCATAACCGTAAATTCACCTGGCTCAACGATACGAATGATGCCGGCCCATGTGCACATGAGCATAGCCGTTTGATCTATAGCAGGGGCTCCCATGACCATCACAGTCAAGGCCCCAGATATCCAAGGGGTGACAGTTGCAGGGACACAAGGCGCAGTTTGCACGGCACCTCCGGATGCCGCCATTGCTGCTCTAACAGCAGGATTCTGTTTAGAGCGGCACATTCCAAAGGGCTCAATATTTGCGATAGGAATGAAATCTAAAATATTTCCCATCAACATGCTTTCTGCCATAACTGTTCGGTCAGGAAGGACGATTAAAGGAGAAGGGGTTGCCCCAAAAGAGCATTGAAGGACAGAGGTTTCTCCAACAACGGCAAGACTCATTCTTCAATCCCCTGAGGAGTTGGGTTTCCTTGAGCATCGTAAAATTGAGGTTTTTGAATAAGACGGCCTTTATCAAAAATAAGGATCTGGTGGACCATTCCGTTTTCATAAAAGAATTTAAACTCTCCGTGCCGTTTCCCTTGTACATAGGTTCCCGACTCCATAACAGATCCGCTGGGATAATAGCTCAGTGTTGGGCCTTCTAAAAGGCCCTGGTGATAATGCAGGACTTTTTTCACACGTCCAAGGGGATCATAAGTAATGGAGGTGCCGTGCTTAACGCCATGCTCGTACTGAATACGTGCGCGAACCAGGCCACCTTCATCATAGAGCGTTGTTATTCCGTGCTGTTTTCCTTCATGAAAAGAGGTATGCATGAGAGGGGATCCGTTTTTATAAAATTCAGCGGGTCCATGGGGGACGCCTTCATGAAAGGTTATTTTTTCTTTTAATTGATGAGAATCTCCATACCGTCGAGACTCCCCATGAAGGACTCCTTTCTCAAAATTCTGATGAGACAAAAGCTGTTCGTTGTCGTCATACTTCTCTATGACTCCATGAAATTTCCCTTCTATTTGTTGACCTAAAACCCGCTTTTTCTGAGAAGGAGCTGGCTCTTTCTCTTCAAGAACACCTTCTGCTGACTTTTCGGCTTCTAAAATGTCCTGTTCAATTTCGTCACTCATGTCTGTCTATCCATTCAATGTTATTAATGCCCCCGTAACTTCTACCGTCGCGCCCTCTATAGAAACCGAGGCGCCCGCCGTAACCTGAACCCCAGCCCCTGCTTTTACCGATGCATCTGCTCCTGCTTCCATCGTTGCTTCTGCACCGGCTTTTGCGGAAAAATCAGCTCCTGCTGTGGCAGAAATAGATTGTGCAGCATCGACACTAAAACTGCCGGTGCATTTGAAGGAGATATTCCCATTAACATCGAAACTGACGTTTCCATTACCACAGTTAACAGTGATATTCCCATCATCTAACTGAATGGAATAATTCCCTTTGACGATTTGCAAAGACTTATCGCCATTTATTAGTTTTAAGCTATCATTGCTTTGGGTGCCTTGGCGTTCTTCCTCTATTTCCTCTTCGGCTTTAAGGAGGATGGTGCGATTCCCTCCCACAATCGTAATGTCTTGGTTATTTTGAATATCAATTTTAAAATCTTTTTGGGCATGAATGTAAATTTCTTCGGCATGTCTTTTGTCTTCGAAACGGAATTCATTGAATCCCGGCACTGGTACCCCTTCTACCTTGCTGGTCTGGCTTTTAATTGTAGATTTTGTGGGCTCGTCTGGTAGGTACGGGGGTTTGTTTTCCCCATTGTAGACAGACCCTATAATGAGCGGCTTATCAGGATCTCCATCAATGAATGAGACGACAACCTCATGGCCAATGCGGGGGGTAAATAAAGTTCCCCATTTCTGTCCTGACCATAAGGTCGCCACACGAATCCAACAAGACGTGGTGTCATCTTCCTTCTCAGAGGGGTCCCAATGAAATTTAACCTTAATCCGACCATATTCTTCCGTATATATCTCTTCTCCAGGCTTTCCCGTAACCTTTGCCGTCTGTGTGCTATAAATCCTCGGTCTTGGTGTTTTTTGAGCAGGCCTAAATGGAATTGTTGCAGGGAAGGCTTGATAATTATTTTTATAAATGGGACCATCTTCTCCCTCGGGGATAGTGCGTGCCTCATGAACGACTTCATAGAGTATGTAGGCAATATTCGCATCCAAGCGGGGATGATTTTGCAAATTGAACTTATAGCCGGCGAGAAAGAAAGGGACGAGTGAAAGTCCCTCGACTGTTTTTTGAGGAGCTTCTTCTGACTGTAATTTAACTTTAACGAGGTCATCCCCATAGGATTGTTGATCATAAATTTCATCGTAGGTGGTGATTTCTCCCCCGTCCGCATCAGGTGTTCCCATAGCTTGGGCTTTCAACGGCGTTTGAGGCATTAAATAGTTATAGCTCTTAATCGTATTACTCTCAGGGACAATGCGTTGCTTAATGAAGCAAGAACTCACTGTCATCATAAAAGGTTCATGGGGTCCAACGTCATGAAAGCTGACGGACTCGGCATTTGGGCAAAAGGGATGCCCTTCCACAGAATCAGCAAGAACGAGGGTATGGTTGACTGGGGTTTGCTGAAAGAAATAATAAATTCCTTCCTCCTCCATCAACCGTGAAATAAAGTTAAAATCTGTCTCGTTATATTGGACACAATATTCTCGTAGTTGTCTCCCCGAGGTTATAACTTGGTTCGAATAAGGAATTTGATTTTCAACTAAGACAGATTCAATAATATCTAATGCCGATTTATTCTGAAAAATGCGACATTGACCAGAAAAGGTCAAAAGCCAAAGCTTCGGATAGAGGGTTGCCTTATAGACACTCGTTATATTAAGAGGCTTAAAGGGCGTATCTTCTTGCTCAAATCGCCCAATAATCCCGTTATAAGTTCTTATAAGGGACCCCACACTCAAAGAAACCGTTGTGGATTGGTTCATGAGAGAATCAAACACAACGTCTCGATTTTGGGTTGTCATGATGAGGGTGTACTCAAAAAGGTCTGAAAGCCGTTCAACACCGCGAAAGGTTTTGAGTTCAAACGATGTTCCGCCCGGTGTTTTCACATCTAAAAAGACTTTGGCCCCTGTGGATGCCATGACGTGCCTCTTTTATTTTTAATTAGACAATATCTTAATCCCTTTAAGGCCATCATAGAGCATTCTTCAATCAACAACAGTCTTTTTTTTGTAAGTTGCTAGATATATGTTACTTTCCTTTCTGATTGAGTTCGACTCTATCAAAATTTCAGGAAATTTTGATCCACTTTTAGCGGATCATTACGAAACTACTGACTCTTGTGGATGCCCCATAATCCTTAAGAAACGAAGTTCCAATCTCCCTTTTTAAGGTGTACTAGGGCTATTCTTGAGAACTCAGAAAGAAGGTGGGTCAAGCCTCCTCGTGAATTTGCGTTCAGGGATTGGGTTACCGTAGGGCTCGATTCTGTTTTTTTGCACTTAAAAGTGGCATGTCTTTTTTGAGAAGCTTATTGCAAGTTTTTTTTCTTAAGACCTGGATCAAACAACAAATTAACTTCTTAAAAAAACGCATGTATAAAAAAGAATCGTAAAAAAGTTTGCATTTTCCCTTGAAAAAGATAAAATTGATTCCGATGTAATACATAGTAGTTTTTAAATGGTGCGATGATGAAAAATATTTTTATTCTTATGACAGTGACCCTCCTTTCAAGTTCTTCCCTTCTACAAGCGGGAAAGTTTAACCTAGAAGATCTTTTGACTTCCAATCGAACTTGGAGAGAAAAAAAAGCAGTTCTTGAAGATAAACAACGTCGTCTTCTGAATGCTGCTCCTGATGAAACCCTCTCGAAAGGACGCAACGCGAAAAAGAATGCGCTTTGTTACGCAACCCTTTGGGGGTCGTGCTTAGATAAAACATCAGTAGAAGACCACTTTATTACGGCCATAGGAAGATATAACGCGGGTAAAAAAGAACTCCAGGGAAAAATCCGAAACAAGACCCGGGCATTGAAAAATTCCATCAAAGAAGAGATCAACATACCCCCTACCTCAAGTTCTCCCTTTAACTATGGACAATTTATCCAAATTTTGAACTCCGATAAATCTATGCAAGAAAAGAAAACGGTTCTTGAAAATCGCCAACGTTATCTTCTCAATGCCGCTCCTGATGAGAATCTCCACGTAAGCCGTAACTTTGAGAAAATAGGCCTTTGTCTTGGTATTATTGGATGTGAAACTCAAAATGAAAAAAAGAGAAGGTTCATGTTCGAGCAAGCGGAAATATCCTATGAAATGGCCGCAAACGCAATTAAACCTACCGGAAATAAGCAAAAGGAAAGAGAAAGTATTTCTGATCAGGCTCCAGGTTCCTCCTCCACAGCTTCTTCTTCTCACCAGCCTGATTGTACTGAGGTATTCAAAACCAAAATACTTAAACGGTATTCATATCATCGCGATTTTGATTCCTTTATAAAAGACACAAGATATTATTTTAATTTTTTTAAGAAATCATATTTTCAAGCAGATAACAAATGGTTGATAGAGCATGTTGTAACACAGGTTGGTTATTATGAACTGTGGAATGCATTAGATAATGATGGGAAATGGTGGTTTTATGACTTGATTGTACCTTCTTCATCTTCTTCTACAAAGAGTTTAAGTGAACAAGATAAAGGTACTCCATCGAGTTCATCACAAAAAAGATTAGAGAGAGAAAGTAGTGAGGATGTAAGGCACTCTTTAACATCCGAAAGAAATCCATTTAAACAGCATGCTGAGGAATTTCTTCGCAAAACCTCTAATGGAGATGATGATGAAGAACCAAAGGGCAATGGTTCAGTGCCGGATACTCAGGATGAAGTCAGCGATTTTCAAAGCAAAGTGGTAAAATCAGGCTCGTATTATGATTTTTCACGCTTTTCCCTGGAACTTAAATTTGATTTGGAGGACTATAAAAGTGCTAATCCTTCTTTAAGCGATGCCGATTGCATGTTCGAATTAATGAAGCGTCGTGGCTTAGAAAAAGCTTGGGGAGAATTAAGCGAAGAAGGTCGTGGTAAAATTTACTATCAAGTTACAGAAAGACATCTTACGCCTCAGGTTGGAACTTCTAAAGATAAGGGAAAAGATAAAGCCCTAGAAAGTTCAGAAGAAGAGACATCTAACCTTACACAGTTCAAAAATAAAATTTTGGAACAAACAAAATCGAACTTTGATGTTTTTGTTACCTCACTTGGATATGAGTATAGCGATCGGAAAAAAAGATCCCCTAATACCTCAGATGAAGAGATTATTAGAGATCTTATGACTGGTTTTGGGGTCCTTTCCTTTTGGGAAAAGTTGAATTTTAATGACCAGCATTTGATTGTTTCTAGGATCACAGGTAAACCCTCTGTAGTGCAGGTTCATAAAGAGGATGTGCCTTCATCCACAAAAAGCGGACAGACTGTTTCCTGGCCTGCAGATTTGAAAGAGCGAAAACTTCTTATTGAAGGAGTATTCGATGCGGAGCTTTCTGATCGAGAAGTACTCAAGGCTTATGTTGAAAAAATGAGAGGAAAGGAGCTTATTCGCGTTAATGTAGCGGGGGGAGGAGACTGCCTTGCCTATACACTTCAATTATCTCGTGATGAAATTATCACTCAACTTCTCAAACACAAAGAGGATCGTGAGATAAGGAAATTATTTACATTTCCAATTGCATCTAGGCGAAGTGATCTCGATGTGTTATTTAACCCCTCCTTTGTATATTCTTCAGACGTATTTGAAGCTTTCGTTAAGAAAGAATATGAAAATGCGAGAGAGAATTTTGACTCAGGTGCTACTTTAGCGATAGGCAAAATCTACAATTTTTCTATTTTCCTCTGGACAAATGACCACGGGCAGCTAAAGCTTGTGAAGGGATATCTGGCTCCTAACAGTCAAAGGGAAAAACACATTCTTTTGGAAGATGGCCATTACCAGAACTTATTAACTCCTGACGCCTCAGCAGAGGAAGTGGCAACGGCCCTTTACATTGAAGGAAAGAGCTACTCTAGCAGAGGTACTCCTTTATTAGAGAACTATCTCTACTCCGACCCCGACGATGAGGGGGGACCTGACTTCGATGCTGCTTTTAAAGCTTTCAAAGCTCCTGGATACTCAGGTAAAAGCCCCTTCGTTCACATTAGAAAATAATCGACCTTTTATGAAGACTCAGGTTTATTCCTTCCAAGGCGTTATTTTGAATAAAGAAAATTTAAAGGAGCAAGATCATTTTTACAAAATTCTCCGTCGTTCTTCTTAAGCTTAAGAATACGACGGAGGGTTTTTCCTGCCTGAACTAGGCTTTCTCTTACCTCTCCCCTTGTGGGTTGTCGCGAAGCGGCGGGTCAGGGTGCAAACCGCCTGTTCAACTTCTCAGCGACGTATCCTGATACAAAAGGTGTTGTGTCTCCCTTCAGGCGGGCGATTTCTTTGACAAGGTTGGAAGCAATGAGTTGATAGCTTTCTGAGGCCACGAGAAAAACAGTTTCAAGGTCTGCACATAGTTTTCGATTAGTGCCTGCCATTTGAAATTCATATTCAAAGTCTGATACCGCACGCAGGCCTCGGATGATGATTTGTGCACCTTCTTCCTTGGCAAAATTGACGAGGAGGGAATCAAAAGGCTTCACAATGATTTCTATGTCTGAGGAGAGAGGAAAACTCTGAAGCTCCCTTTTAATCATCTCAATACGATCTTCAATGGAAAAAAGAGGGTCTTTCCCCACATTGGTTGCAACAGCAACAATCAGCCGATCCACAAGACGAGTGGCTCGCTGAATAATATCAAGATGGCCAAAGGTGATAGGATCAAATGTCCCAGGATAGACGCCAATATGAAGCGGCTTAGACATTCTCTACGTTTTCCTTTTCGCCTTCCACAGCCCCTTCTTCACCACCTTCGCCCTCGTTAATGCGAGCAACGGAAACGACGGTTTCCTCTTTGTCCACGCGGAAAAGGGTTACCCCTTGGGTGCGCCGTCCGGCAATACGAATATCGTGGACGGGACACCTTATAAGCTTACCAGTGTTTGTAACCAGCATGATATCATCCTCATCTTTAACGGGGAAGGAATCGACAACTTTCCCTGTTTTAACGGTGACATCCATAGTTGTGATGCCTTGGCCTCCTCGATTCGTACAGCGGTATTCGTAAGCAGAAGAACGTTTCCCAAACCCTTTTTCACTCGCAGTAAGGATGAACTCTTCAAGGGCAGCCATGGCTTCAAATCGCGTCTGAGGAAGAGGGACTTCGTTATCGCCGATTTCTTCTCCTTCATCCTGACGACGCAAACGTTGAGATTGTTTGAGGTAGGAATCTCTCTCTTCGATTGTAAACTCAACTTGTTTGAGGATGGTCATAGAGACAACTTCATCGCCTTTCCCAAGACGAATGCCACGCACACCCGTTGATGTTCTTCCAACAAATTGCCGTACGTCTGTCACACCAAAGCGAATGCACCGCCCAGCGCGCGTGGTTAACAAAACATCACTTTCTTCATCACAAGAACTCACAGCAATGAGCTGTTCGCCCGGCTCAATCTTCATAGCTATTTTTCCATTGGACCTTATATTCGTAAAATCTGAAAGGGCATTTCGTCTGACATGACCAGCAGAGGTGGCAAACATAATATTCATATTCGTCCACTCAGCCTCATCCTCTGGCATTGGCATGATGGTAGAAAGGGTTTCACCCTCTTCAAGTGGGAGAAGATTCACGATGGCTTTTCCTCGAGCTTGGGGAGTACCAAGCGGTAGTTTATAGACTTTCATGCCAAAAACCCGGCCTAGTGTTGTAAAGAACAACATCAACGTATGGGTATTGGCGACAAAGACTTCAGAAACCGTATCTTCGTCTCGCGTTGCCATTCCAGATCGACCTTTACCCCCGCGCTTTTGTGCTCGGTAAGTATTGATCGGAACCCGTTTAATATAGCCCCCGAGGCTTAACGTAACAACCATCTCTTCTCGCTGAATAAGATCTTCCTCATCCGCATTCGTCTCTCCCTCTTCAATCGTTGTACGGCGAGGGGTAGCATAGAGTTCTTTCACTTCGAGGAGTTCAGCCTTTGAAATTTCAAGACGACGCTCACGCGATCTTAAGATATGAAGAAATTCTTTGATTTCTCCAACAATTTCATTGAGTTCTTGTGCAATTTTCTCACGCTCGAGACCTGTCAAGCGATGGAGTCTTAGGTCCAAGATAGCTTTGGCTTGTAGTTCGGACATGCTATATGCCCCATCCACAACAGGGTAGCCTGGCTCATCGATGAGACGGATAAGAGGCTCGATGTCTTGGACTTTCCAGGGACGTCGGAGAATTTCTTCTTTGGCTGTTTGAGGATCAGGCGCTTTCCGGATGAGGACAATCATTTCATCCAAGTTAGCAACTGCTAAGGCAAGTCCTACTAAGATATGGGCACGATCACGCGCTTTTTTAAGCTCAAATTGAGTTCGGCGGGTAATAACTTCTTCCCGAAAGGCGATAAAATGCTCGAGAATTTCCTTCAATCCCATTTGAAGGGGACGGCCGCCACTTAAAGCCAACATGTTAACGCCAAAGCTGGATTGAAGAGTGGTCATGGCATAAAGGCGGTTAAGAACAATCTCAGCAATTGCGTCTTTTTTAAGTTCAATCACAATTCGAACACCGTCTCGGTCCGATTCATCTCTCAAGTCAGAAATACCTTCGAGCTCCTTGTTATGCACAAGTTCGGCTATGCGTTCGAGCATTTTGGCAGGATTTACTTGATAAGGCACTTCGGTGACAATAATCGCTTCTCGGTCTTTCCGAAGGGTTTCGGTATGGGTTCTGCTACGAATAACGAGAGATCCGCGGCCTGTTTTGAAAGCACTATAAATACCACGTTTTCCCATAATCATTGCCCCTGTCGGAAAATCGGGGCCAGGGATAAACTCCATCAGTTCTTCAACTGTCAAATCTGGATTATCGATAAGGGCACAACACCCATCAATGACTTCTCCAAGGTTATGGGAGGGGATGTTTGTGGCCATACCGACAGCGATTCCGCCTGCACCATTGACAAGAAGATTAGGAATGCGTGCAGGAAGGACTGTCGGTTCCTCAGTTGAAGAATCGTAGTTAGCCTGAAAGTCAACGGTTTCCTTATCGATATCGGCCAAAAGGTACTGGGCGGGTTTAGAAAGCCTTGCTTCCGTATACCGCATGGCCGCTGCAGGATCCCCATCCATGGACCCAAAGTTTCCCTGTCCATCTATCAGTGGTAAGCGCAAGGAAAATTCTTGTTTCATACGAACCAAGGAGTCGTATACGGCTTCCGTACTGTGAGGATGATATTTAGCGATGACACCACCCACGATGTGGGCTGATTTACGGTGAGGCTTGCTTGCATCAAAGCCTGATTCATACATTGAATATAGAATCCGTCGATGAACGGGTTTCAACCCATCTCGAACATCAGGCAAAGCACGGCTTACGATCACGCTCATGGCATAATCGAGATAAGAGTTTTTCATCTCATCAACGATATTGACGGAAGGGATCACTATATTTTCACTCAACTGTGGGCTCCTTTTAAACCATTATAGACGTAGGGAGGTAGGGGTTAAAACGGGATCTCATCATCGATATCCCCGAGGGACGGAAGAGCTTCTCGGGCACTGTTGCTTGAGCTTTCAAAGGATTCCATTTCACCTCCAGCGTTTTGACCTCGGACACCATCAAGCATCGTCAACTCTCCCCGAAAACGGGAGATAACAACTTCTGTCGTATAGCGTTCTTGCCCATTTTGATCGGTCCATTTGCGGGTTTGAAGCTGACCTTCAACATAGATTTTTGCTCCCTTGCGCAGATATTTATCGGCAACATCTGCCAATTTTTCATTAAAAATAACAACGCGGTGCCATTCAGTGCGTTCTTTTTTTTCTTGAGTGCTTTTATCGCGCCATTGTTCCGAGGTGGCGAGAGAGAGGTTAACAATTTTTGTACCCTCTTGAGTCATTCGAATTTCAGGATCTCTGCCTAAATTTCCTACTAAAATAACTTTATTGACACTGCCGGCCATACATTTTCCTCATTTCTTAAGGTTGCTCACTTTATAATAACGAAATGTAGATCCTCACCTTCACGAGGACAAGCCTTTTCTTGAAGGACTTTTTTCAAAGGATTATGGACTCTAAAGAAAGGTTTTCTTAGTTCAGTTGGCAAAACTATTCCCAGTTTATATTTATCATTCTACACCTCTTTCTAAGATTATCAAATTCAATATTTGGCCATTTAAGGAGCGAATATACTTCCTCCTTAAAATTAGCGCTTTTTTCATTTTCTAAAATATGGCACTCTTTCATGAATGCTTCTCTAAGGGGGGAAGAATGAAGCGTCAAAACCTTATGGGGTTTATACTTTTATGTCTCTACACAAGCTCAGCACGTGCTGAGGGATTTGAAGATGTTACCTTACGTTATCATACTCAATGGGATGTGGGAGATTTAGAGCGGCAAGCCTTATTAGATAAATACGGAGAATTCCGTGTTAGCTTTGATCAAGATGGCAAAGCCATGCCTCAAGGCCTTTCACCTGAGTTGATGGATCGTTGGAAAAATTTTTATGAACTCTGTATGCGAGATGGATGTTATTTCTGTGATGCTGATATAGGAAGCTGCGAAACGGGGACATGTGGCCCTGACAATTCTTACTGTAAACCGTATATGGGAAGTGAAGGACTTCCAAAATGTGGAATTGAATGCGCAGATTATGCTTTTGCATCAACGCTAAGCTAGATGTTTATTTCTCCCAGCAGGGCTGTTATGCCGCTGTCGGGAGGTTTTTTTAAGACTCTTTTTTATAAGCTCTAAGACCTTTTGTTAGGATACAATTCTTAAAAGAATCGGGCGTATCTTTATTTAGATTGACAAAAAATATAACATAGATTGGTTAAAGAAGAGCTGCCTGTACACCCGACGGCTCTGCATGAATTTGCAAGTTTCCTGTCCTTCAGATTGATTTGGAATGTTAATTCCAAAGGGTTTTCTTTGCTTGCCTGGCTTATAACAACGTTGTATCCACAGTCCACTTCTATCGACTCTCCTCTCATAAAGACACGTGTATTTCTAAAACTTACCTCTCCCTTCTCTAGCTCAGGACCCGTAGACGTCGATGTTATAAATTGCGACTCCTGACCAGCCGAGACCTCATGTGATTCTATTTTTCCTGTGTATTGACCATCTTTATACGTGAGAGTATCTGCAGCTGGGCAATATAATTTTACCGTTGTTGAGTTGGCATTTCCATAACTACTTCCTAAGGTGGAAAATAAAAAAACTAAAAGACCTATCTTTAATTGTGATATATTCATCTCTATCTCCTATTTTTTTAGAATAAAGATATATTCTCAAAAATAAATTAAATAAATGTTAATTCCTTATGAATCTAGCTACACACCCACTTCCACGCTTCTTCGATTCTAGAGCTTGGGTAACAGCGGACTTCCGTTTTTAAAAAGGGTGCAAGAAGCTTTGTCCAGCTATAAATCCAGTTCTCATCTGTAATAACAGCCTTTTTTTCAATTTTAGAGCTATACTTAAACGCCGTCGGAGGGGTTTTTAGAACCGCCCAAAATTCCACACCTTGGAACTCTCTCAGATCGGTTAAAATGCGAATGGTTCCATGTCGGGCAATGATCTCATCAAGATAAGGAAAAAGAGTTGCATAATCTTGAGGGCCCATGTGGCCCTTAACCTGAATCCAAATGACATTTTCTCTACTTTCTGGAAGAATGGTATACATAAACGGCTCCCTTTTCCTTTTGCAGGATATCAGACTTTCTTTTTTTCCCAAAATTTTGTACACTTAGATTGGCTTTCATCAGAAAGCTCCAGCAAACATAGAGGAGAATACTCATGCATCGACATCATAGCCATCATAAAAACTTTCAAACCCTTCGACTTAAACAACTTGATAAAATGAGGAACCTAAAATGTATGCTTTCAAAAACGTGATCCAAGCCTTTAAAATTACACTATTTTTTCTTTTATTTTCATTTTCTTCTGCCCAAAGTACTTCCACAAAAATTGCCATCCTCCAAATCAACGAACATCCTGCCCTAAATCAAGCTCGTCAAGGCCTCGTCAAAGAGTTGCAAAGCTTGGGTTATAAACAAGGAGTGAATCTGACTTTGGATTATCAATCAGCCCAAGGAAGCCCCGCACTCGCCTCACAAATTGCACAAAAGTTTGCTTCAGAGCACCCAGATATTATTGTAGCGATTGCAACTCCTGCAGCCCAAGCTGCCATTTCCGCGACAAGAGGAATGAATATTCCTGTGGTGTTTGCGGCTGTGAGTGATCCCTTAGGGGCAAAACTTGTGACAAATTTGAAAGCCCCAAAGGGCAACGTTACTGGTGTTTCTGACTTTGTGAACCCGAAACCCCAGTTTGAGTTTTTTAAGAAACTCGTTCCATCTCTAAAAACGATAGGAATTGTCTATAACCCTGGGGAAGATAATTCTGCGGTGCTTAATAATCTCATGGAAAAAGAAGGAACCCCACTGGGACTAAAGATTGTCCTCGCATCTGCCACGAAAACAGGGGATGTGTTGGCAGCAAGCCGAAGCCTTTGCGGGAAAGTAGATGCCATTTTTATCAACAATGACAATACAGCCCTATCAGCCTTTAAAAGCGTTGTCAAAGCAGCAAACGAATGTGGAATTCCCGCTTTTGTCAGTGATCTTGATATCGTTGAACAAGGCGCCCGAGCGGCGCTCGGACCCAATCAGTTTGAATTGGGGCGACAAACGGCGCGCATGGTGGACTTTATTTTAAAACACCCCAAGGAGCCCCTTCCGCCTGTTGAGTTCCCGGAGAAGACTGAGGAATTTGTGAGGAAGTCTCCTTGAGTTCTTGTCAGGGCCTCCCCACGAAAATTTTCGATCCTTTCCTAAGGACAGAGTTGATTTTTCCGGTGAGATGAATTACCTCTCCTCTTGTGGGAGAGGTCGCCACGCGCAAAGTAAGTGGCGGGTGAGGGGCTTCAAGATGAAAGGGGAGAATTGAGTTGGCCCATTATAATACCAAGGGAGGAAAAACGAAAATGATCTTAATCTTTGAACATGATGAAAAGAACAAACAATTCGTAGCGGTTCTTGAAGGAAAAGAAGCCACCTTGAAGTATTCCATTTTACCAGATGGGAAAACCTTGGATTATTATAGTACCTTTGTCCCTCCGAAATCGCGGGGTCAACATATCGGACAAGATATTGTGAAATTCGCCTTAGACTTTGCAAAAGAGAATGATTATAAGATCATTCCTTCTTGTTCCTTTGTAAAAGCCTTCATCGACAAACATTCGGAGTATAGTAAATTAGTAGCTTGAGATCTACATGCAGATCTAAATCTTTCAACGTTGACACATCAAAACTTTTCATTTAGGGATCTCTTGTTAAAAATCGTACTATTTTGTGAGGTGCTCTTTCAAAACAATTTTTTTATTTTTTATCATTTTTTTTCTTGTAAACTTCCCGCTCCACTCATTTGAAGAAACGCTTCCTCAACTTGAAAAAGCCCGTCATGTTCTCTGCCAGCTGCAAGAAAAACGCATAACGTCCAGCTATGGGGAAAGAGACATTGAGGGGAATCACTATTCGGTAAGATGTTTTGAATTTGTTTATCACATCTTAGAAGAAAGTATACCAGCTCCAGCAAAATGTGAATTGGTAAAGCTTCAGCAAGCCGTTTTAAAAGATTTACCTCTCTCTCACCACTCAGATATGATCATTCCCTATCATTATTATCTCATAGCATCTTATCTCTTTAAAAATGCTCATATATCCGAATTTTGGAATGCTTATGACCTTTCTGAAGCAAAACAAGGAGATATATTAATTTATATAGACCCGGACTATGATCCTGATTTGAAAGGAAGAACTTCTCATCAACAATTAAGTACACATGTTATGTTTATTGATTATATTTTTAAAAAAGAAGATGCAAGCTTAGCTATGCGTGTTATTGACTCATCAAGTCGCACCAAGGGGCGCAGCTATTCTCCTAAAGAAGAATTATCTGAAAATAGCAGAATCTGGAAAAAAGCAGGAATAGGGTATAGTGCTTTAGAAATTCATGGCCATAAAACCAAAAATTTAGGAGAACAAACCTTGTGGAACTGCCAATGGATAGGTCAAAAAAAAACAATGGACAAATTTTTTGCTATTTTGCGATATGAAAATTTGTCTAAATGAGGAATCAATTAACCAAATTTATCTGATAATGGATAATAACTCCATGGGGGCCAAGGCCGAGATGGTTCCAAAACTGTAAAATGAATATTTGCACTAGATTGCTCCCGCCGCGGCGTAGCCTGGTCGCCTCCTCCACAGGCTCACAATGATAATTTTGGAAAATATGTCAGGGGTCTAATAATATTCTCCTAAAACCTTCGAGATCAGTTCATGTATATCTCAATCCATTCTTTTTCCTCCGGAGTGAGAAGAGAGACGTTCCCCAAATTCATCCAAAGGTGCAAGAGTCAGTGTTTCAAACTCATAAAAATCCTCTCGATCTGGAGTTTCAATGATACGCACTAAACCGTATTCACCTTTTTCCGATATGGATGCTTTATAATGACAAGGTTCACTCGACAGAATCATACCTGGAAGCAATGGAATATCTACTCCTCTTTTTGAAATGCCTTGAGGACCCTCATGCTCGCTTTTGCCCTCATTGACTTCACTCTTTTGTCCGGTTTGTTCAGTCACAATCCTTGTTGGATTGCCTCTATTTTTAGGACGTCGTCTAACAATTGTCTTCCTTATTCTCACGTGCTTTGCTCTCGCTCGTCGCGTTGTTCTGGTACGCGTTGTTCTGGTAACTTGTTGTCAACCTTTGTGGGTGTTATCTCGTTTGGCTCTTTGCAGGCGAACCCTGCACGAGCAAGTTCAGCGCCAAGCATAGCTTGGGGGATGTTTCCTTCTTCTACCTGGCGTCGCAAATTTTGAAAACTTTTTTCTATCTCACCTGTTTGGCAATCTTCAAGAGCTTGTATCATTACTCTATCTATCCAGTCCTTACTTTTAGGATGAGAAAGAGGTGTAAAGGAACTAGACAAAAATAAGTGTTGAGCTTCTAACCACTCAGCAAGAGGTCGAGAGGAAGCCGAATCCTTTTCTTCTTCCAGAACAAGAGTATGAAGGTATCGGCTTTGACCATTATTAAAATAATTTATGAGTTCTTTCGCAAATGCCTCTTTTATGGCTCGATAAGAGACTAAAAATTCATCATCTTCTTTATAAAAACATAAATTTTTTTCTCCCTCCATAAAGCCGATAGGGAGAAGATATTTATCATCAAAAGGAACCTCATAAAGAGTCCTAAATTTACCAGGATAAAACTTCTTATGTAAAATCCAAATGCTTTTAAAATTATAGTTTACTTTAGTGTGGATAGCATAAACTTGGTTATGCATATCTATAAGAGGTCCTCCACTGTCACCAGATAATGCATAACAAGTAGATACCGCATTGTTAGGATTGTTCTCAGGAAATTCTCTTGCCATATCCTTTGGATCCGACTTTTTCAGTTTTAAAAAGGTTGAGGAGACAATAGGGGCAAACCTTTCTTTTGAGTTTTCTCCAAGAGCTGCCATCGGGGAGACTATAAACTTACCTTTTCGACATATTCCGATTGAATTTTCTAATGAACCCTGATGGGTAGATGCGGTTGTATAACCAAATCCATACAAACATCCTTCAACAAGAGAACTATCGGATGAGGATTCAGGTAAGCTGGGCAACTCTTCGAGGTTCTTAAAAGGAGAACTTAAGACAAAAAGAGAAAGACCATCTTTCTCTTCGGGGGTATAAATCTTTACGATTTCCCTTTCTTCCTCACCAAAATAGGCAAGGAAGGGTACGTTGAAACGATCAAACTTTGCAAAAACATGTTTTGCACTCAGTCCAAGTTGACCTTGGCCTTCCTGAAAAAGTACACCGGTTGCAATCCAGTGTCCATCTGCAGATTTAATTTTAAGAATACCTTTGCTTTTAATTTCTTCATCTGAGACCTTTTCTACTCCCACCCCTCCAACGGCGTAAAGGGTTTCATTTATCCAGAGAGTAGACAGCAAAACATAAAAAGCAATTTTAAAAATTTTATACATTTAAATTCCTAACATAAGTAACCAAACGAATTTTTTCAATTCATGATTAAGTAGTCTAATATTCCTTGTCAAGATGAAAGTAAACACCCTAAAACTTTCAAAATCCGTTCATGGTACATCTCTATCCATTCTTTTTCCTTCTGAGTGAGAAGAGCATTATCAATCAACTTCATATCGAAAGGTGCAAGAGTCAGGGTTTCAAACCCATAAAATCCCTTGAGGTTAGGAATTTCAATAACACGCACCAAATTTTCGATACGAATGCCGTATTCACCTTCTTTATAATACCCAGGTTCATTTGAGAGAATCATACCGGGCTTTAGAGGAACATCTATCCATCTTTTCGAAATGTTTTGAGGGCCTTCGTGAACGCTCAAGTAACTTCCGACACCATGGCCAGTACCGTGATCGTAATCGCGTCCTACTTCCCACAAGTACTGACGTGCGAAAGCGTCCAGTTGAGCTCCTGTTGTCCCTTCTGGAAATATAGTCGTTGCAAGAGCAATATGACCTTTGAGGACCCGTGTATAGCGATCTTTTTGCTCACCCGTTGGTGTTCCAAGAGCAATGGTACGGGTTACATCCGTCGTGCCGGTTAAATATTGGCCTCCTGAATCGACGAGATAAAGTCCGTCTCGGGCCAAAGGAATATCTGATTCGGAGGTGACTTGATAATGGATAATCGCCCCATGGGAGCCAAAGGCCGAGATGGTTCCAAAACTCAAGTCCTCAAAATGCTGACCACCCTTTCGAAACTCATAAAGCTTTTGAGCGGCGGAAAGTTCGGTCGTTTCTCCATGCAAGGGTTGATTTTCCAACCATTCAAAGAACCGACAAAGGGCAAGTCCATCTTGAATATGAGCGTCAATTGCACCTTGAAGCTCGACCTCATTCTTCAGAGCTTTAGGAAGGATGCATGGATCACGTTCTCGAACAAGGGGGATACCTGTCTCTTTTAAAGTTTGAATCATGATAAGTGGGGTTGTCTGCGGATCCACTTGGCAAGACCCATCCATCTTCTGTAAGTGATGTAATAATTGATGGATATCAACGGCTCGGCCTTTCCCTTCTTTAAGATGGTTGAAGACCTGTCCATTCATTTTATCCAAATCCACAAATAAATCATAGGACCCATCCTTATGCAGTAAACACACACTGTGGACGATTGGAGTATGGGGGATGTCATTCCCTCGGATATTTAAAAGCCATGCGATTGAATCACAGGCTGTAATCAAAACATGATCGGTCTTAAGGGCAGCGCTAATGCGTTTCCGTTTTCTCTCATCACTTTCCCCTGCATATTTCAAGGAATGAAGACGAATAAAATCTTTGGGTGGGAGCGGACGATCCATCCACAAGCTATCAATAGGATTGGATTTTAAGGGGACAAGGGGCCGTTCAAACCGATGAAGTTGGACTTCTGTAAAAAGCCAAGGGTCATATCCCACTTTTTCATCTTTCGAGAGATTTTCTGTAATCCATTCAGCAGGGGTTTTCTGGGCCGTATTATAAAGTTCGTAAAAGGTAGGAATTTGTTCTTTCGCTTGGAGGGTATAACGCCCATCCGTAAAGAAAGCTGCTTTGTCTTTCGTAATAACCGCAAAACCTGCAGAACCCGTAAATCCCGTCAACCATTTGAGCCTTTCTGAACAAGGGGCTATATATTCTCCTTGAAATTCATCTGTACGGGGGATGAGAAGAGCGGCAAGGCTTTCTTTTTCCATAAACGCACAAAGGGCTTTTATTTTATCCATGGGTGTGTTTCCGCAAGATGAGTGTTGACCAATCCCCGATAAAAAGCTGATCAAAGAGTTTTGCTCCCGCACTGCGATAGGCATCAATAACATCTTCCGCTTGGCGATTCAAAAGACCAGCGAGTATAATAAATCCACTAGGAACTAAGGCTTGCACAGCCTCACCGGCCATTTGGCACAAGGGTCCTGCAAGGATATTGGCTGTGATAAGGTCAAAGGTTCTGTTTTTAATTGCAGAAAATCCTTCACTCAACCGAACCTCAACGAGAGGATCGAGATGATTGAGGTGCGCATTCTCTTTCGCAACGCGAACAGCTTCAGGGTCATTATCACACGCAAGGACTGGACATTTCCATAGGCTGGCCATGGCGAGAGCCAAAATTCCCGACCCACACCCCATATCTAAAGGATCATGAAAGGTGTGCTGTTCTGAAAGCAAACTTAGGGCTCTCAAACATCCTTCTGTAGATTCGTGCTGACCCGATCCAAAAGCCGTCGCCGCATCAACGTGTAAAGGGATGAGCTCCCCTTGTTCTGTCTCTTGAATATGAGATCCATAGATATAAAATCTCCCAATGGTAAGGGGAGGGAAGTCTCGATAAACGGCTGCTACCCAGTCTTCTTGGGGAAGAGCACCTGCCTTAATTTCAGGTATAACAAGATCGTTTTCCTTAAAAAATGCCTGCATCTTATCCAGCAAAGAAGATTCCTGAGAGGGATCAAAGACGACTTGAAAAACCCAATTTTTAGGCTCTTTCTCGTACCAGGAAAGAGAAATCGCATCCTCTTCGAGAAGAGAGGAAAGATTTTCTGCTAGATTAAGATCAATGTGACATTCTAACTGGTTTAAATTCATTTCTACACTCTGAAAAAATGGTAATTACCAAGTTCCTTTTTAAGGGAAGCATTGCTGAGCAGGCAAGAGCGAAATATTAGGGGTGTGAACCTTTGGAATAAACGGATACGGTGGTGTTCTGATGTCGGTGGGTAATTCTAGACACTTGATCAGCCAGTATATGGGTAGCCTAACGCAATGAATTTCCTTTTTTTAAAATACCTCGTAAATTCGAAGTTAGGGTTCGAATTTACAAGGTAAAAATAAATCTTCCCTGATGTATAAAACAGAGCTTATGCTTCTCAGAACCCAGAAAGATTGCTGCGGCTCTTTAGTGTTTTTGTAAAAACGATTCCCCATTTGTTCAGTCCAAAAAAATATCAAGCTGAATTTACCTTTTTTATATTACCTTCAATCTCTCTTTTCTTTCTCTTTATTTTCACAATCTTTTTTGCATTCACGACAAGTTTCGGCACACTTTTTTGCAGAAGTTGCACAGTCTTTTGCATATTTATGATCAATTTTCTCACATTTCTTTGCAGTTTCGTCGCAATAGTTAGCGCAAACTTCAAAGAGTTCTGCGCAGCCAAGGCCTTTGGCTGTTTCGCGTCCGACAAGGTTGCAAACATCAGCACAGGCGACAGCTGCATCTTGACCAGGCATACATTCTGCTGATGTTTTACATCCTTCATAGGCAAACCGATCACAAGCTTTAACGCAATCTAAGCTCGCATCGATACAATTTTTATAGATCATTTTTACCTCCATTTATCCAAGAGTTATCTCATCTCATGATGAGATTCACTCTAAGATAAATGGAAAATGGTAAAGGATTGGTTAAGGCTTTTTATTCAGGCTTTTCAAAGCTATAGGGAGTCTGATCACATTTTTTTGTTGCTTAAATTCTATCTTACTTTTAATTTTAGTATGAATAAAAATTTAGGTAAAAATTATGAAAATTTTAAAAAAAGTCTTACTAAGTACGGCTATTTTAGGCTTATTTACTCTCGAGAGTATGGCTGGTAAACAACCTAAAGATCAAAATACTGATACTGCTTTTTCAAGAAAAACACCCTCTAAAAAAGCTTCTTCAGAAGTGGAGGGAAAAAAGAAAAAACATAACGGGTTAACAAGCCGTCATCACGGAAAAAAGCAAGCCTCTCAAAAAGAGAACGTGCCTCCTCCCGCTAACAGAGCTGCAAAGGTTTTACAAAAAAGAAAGAGAGAAGCAGATTCTCAAGTAACTGTTGAAATCGAAAAGAAAAAAATCCGCCTTTGCCCCGAATCTGATCTTAAAGACCGAGTTCAAAAGTTGCAGAGACGAATGAAAGAAATTCATGCTGAGCCGGAACGTTGGGAAGAGATTTTTAAAGTTTATGAAGAGTTTAAAGATTTAAATTACCCCAAAGAAACATGGAAAGCTGTGGCGCACTCTTTGAAAGAGGAGGGCTTCTCCATATGTCATTTCCCTAACCAGTCATTAAAGGAAGCGGTTGGGGCCTCTATCTTTTATCCTTCTTTTATTGGGGAGTGGATTGACGATGAATCAAGAAGACATTTGCTTGAGCGTTTTGATATCATTTGGGCTCTTACTGCCGGTGTTAGATTAAAGGATGCGCGTTGCCAATTTTATTTAGGAAGAGGATTAGATTTTATCTGGGAAAACTGGGTGGGCGCTCAAGATAAAAAAGAAAAGCCAGAATACATTCGTCAATTATTTAAAAAGGCTTTTCATTCTTTGCCTGGATGTGAAGAAAATGCTGATGTTTGTTATATTATGGGGCGTACCTATTATAAAGCTCCCCATAAATTTTTTAAAGATCCCTTATTATCCTACGATGAAGAAAAGGCTTTGGATTTGTTAGAAAAAGGAAGGGATTTTAAGTGTCAACTTCAGATTCTTGAAATAAAAAGAAAACGTAACAAAGATCCTATCTCTACGATTGAAAGTTATAAAAACCTTGGGAGGCAAGGTTATGAGCTTGCTTTTGTTGAGGCCGCTAGATGGGTTGATGCTCTTGAAGACCAACTTGCTATCCTCAAAGGAGGCGAAGAGATGAGTCAAGGCCTTGTCTTATTAGAGATGGGATATATCTATGAAGAAATGATTAAGACGCAGCAGGAACGAAAAAAAGAGGTCGATCCTGTAACGCGTACAAAATTGCGCGAATGTTACCAAAAGGCCGGAGAAAGTGGGATTGCTCAAGGTTATATTGAACTTGGTAAAAGTTATGTCGATGATATTGCCTGTAGTTGGATGTATAGAAGGATTAAACTCGAAACAGTCTCTGAGGGTGATATTAAAAAAGCAAAGAAAGCTTTTAAAAAAGCTGGAAAGATGAAAGACTATAAAGGGTGGGAATATTTAGCAAAGCTAAATAAGGAACTTGGAGACGTCATAGAAAAAAAACAAGACGCTCTTGAAAGAGATAAAAGTCTAGGTGAGACAGATAAAGAGAAACAGTGGAATGAGTATGAAACTCAAAAACAAGATTATTACAAAAAAGGGAGAAAAGCTGGTCGCAAGGCAAATACTTTAGGTTCATTGAAGTGTAGTTGGCCCGCAGAAAGGAAATTAAAATTACGGGAACAAGAAGATGAATTTATTGAAAAATTTGGTGTGATTGGAGCCCTGATGAAAGATATTAAAGAATTTCTTACCAATAAACATTGAAATAGTTTTATATATTACTTATATCCTTTTTAAGTAGTGTTTTTTTGATGAGGTCATTTTATGTTACTTAAAGAGAATTTATATAGTTTTTTTCTTATTTTAATATTTTCTTTTGGTTTTATTCAGGATACCCCTTTAAACGCTGCTCATAAGGTAAAGGTAGACTTCTTCAATGTCGGTCAAGGACATTGCGCTAGATTAAAGATTGTAGAAAAAAAAGGAGATAAACCAAAACGTGTTTTGTTTGATGCAGGTAGCGCTTCTCTTGCGCAAGAGTTCCTATATGGTGAGCAGCAATCTCCAGTAAAAGATCCCGATGTCAAATCAAGACGAAAGTCGACATTTGATTTCCGCCCACGATCATCCCTTTTCGATAAGGGTGGTGAAGGTGGTGAAGGCAAGAAGAAAGGAAATCAAGGAAAATCAAAGGAAGACACGATCCAAGATATTCGTAAAAAACTTGGAGCAAAATCAACACGATCAAAGATTGATGTAGATCTTGTCGTCATTTCACATAAGGATATGGACCACTCTGGCTGGCTAACGGACATATTTCACAATGAAAAAGACCATATTGGTTCTCTCGTGATGGGGAGTTTTCCTGAAGATTATAACTTTGATATTCTAAAGTGGATAGAGAGTCAGGTGAAGAAAAAAACCCATGTTTTTTTTCCTTCGCTTAGTTTCGAAAAGTTAAGTTCTTTAACAGATGTATTACCACTAGAAGCCATTAAGGAAAAAGGTTTAAACTTTCTTTTAAAAAAAGAGGAAGAAGGCAAGGGTAAAGTTAAAGCTAAAGAGGAAGTTAAAGTAAATAAAAAAGAGAAGAAGAAGGGAAGCGACACTGAAGAATCAGAACAAGAAGAGATAAAAGAAGAAAAAAAGGAAGAAAAAAAGGAAGAAAAAAAAGATACTGAAGAAGAAAAAAAACAAAAAGAAATACGTTCGAGATTCACAGAGTCTTGGGAAAGAGAAGACTCTTACGCTGACTGTGCATATTATTCCGTAGATGAAGAAAAAATTGTGACGGTATCTGGCAAGCAAAAAGTATCTGAAGACTTTCAAAATGCCTTTAGGCTAAGCGATACGGTTGGTATCCATTTATTGGTTGCGAATGCTAGCCACTCTGTTATTGGTGAGATAGGAATTCGAAAAACTCTTGATGATAATAGCGATAGTCTAGTTGTTAAAATTCAGCATGGTAGGAACTTTTCCGTAATTATACCTGGTGATGCGACAGGGGTAACGACAGATTGTATCGCTGCTTTGTACCAAGGAAAACAAGAATTCTTATCCACATCGGTATTACTCGTGAGCCATCATGGTTCAATAACAGAAAAAACGAATAGTCAGAAATGGTTAAGACTTGTTAATCCTGAATATGCTGTAATTAGTAATGGGTTTAAACACGGCCATCCTGCTGAAGGGATCTTCCAACGTTTGTACAAAGATATGAACAAAAAAGAAGATGCAGATAAGAGATTAAAGCTTGTAAGCCCCGCACATAAGGTTCTCACAAATACCTCTATAGGGGAGGATTGGATAGTTCACACGACCCAACAAGCTATTTTTTCAACATTAGCAAGTGGAACAGTCAAAGTAACTCATAAGGATGATGGGAGTGTATCTTTACATACAGAGAGAGATGGACTTATTACGGTAATTCCTTTCGAAGAAGCTAAAAAAGATCAAGTTGAAGATGTCAAAGTAGAAAAAAGAGGCAATAGCATAATTGCTTCTCCCAAGAAGGTTGAGGTTTCAAGAAAGAGCCAGGCATTAGAACAACTTGTTGAGGCAAAAGGAGAGGAAGCAGAAGAAGAGGAAGGATTAGGGCTTACAAAAAAAGAGGTGCCAGAAGTGAAAAGTGTCGCTTCAAGAGTTGCTGCAAAGAAGTCAGCACCAGTTGCTGAAGAAAAAAAAGAAGATAAAGCCAAAAAAGGATTAAGACTGGCTCAACAAGTAAAAACGAAAGAACCTGCTAAAATAAGATCAAAAGCCAGCAGAGGAAAAGTTGAACTAGCAGCGATAACACCATCTGCTGAGGAAGAGGAAGAAGAAGTTAAAAAAGAAGTAAAAAAAGGCGGAAAAGCCGCTCCAAAAACTACTGTAAAAAAAACAAAGAAAAGCGATGAAGAAGGAAAGAGAAAAAGAAGAAGGCAGGTAGTAGCTCCATCTGCTGAGGAAGTAGGAGCACAAGAAGCTCAAGAGGGATCAGAACCTTCCCAAAGGGTAAAGAAGAGAAAAATTGCTACAAAGGAACCAAAAAAACCAGTAAAAGGACGAAAGAAAAGGGCAACAAGTTCATCTTCTGGGGAAGAAAGAGAGGAAGAAGAAGCAGAAGAAGAGGGCTTAGAGTTTACTAAAAAAGAAGCACCAAAAAGCGGTACTCCAAGCACTGCAACAAAGGAACCGAAGAAAGAAGGTAAAAAAAGAGGGAGGAAAAGAAAAAGCCAGGGAATAAACCCATCTGCTGAGCGAAAAGGAGAACAAGAAGAAGCTAAAAAAGGATCAAAACATGCCCCACAAGAAAAAAAGAAAAAAGGAAGTTGATTGATGGGAAAAAACCCTATAATTCGATAGGGAGATCAATCCAAAAGGTTGTTCCTTGTTTTTCAGCGCTTTTAAACTCGATCTTGCCTCCCAATGATTGGGTAATTTGCTTGGCGATATAGAGTCCTAAACCGGACCTTTCTTCAGATTGACCGGGAACCTTGAAATGTTTTTTAAAAATATTTTTACGATGCACAAGAGGAATAACGGGGCCCTTATTGTTTATTGAAAGGTTAATAAACTTCTTTTTCTCACGGAGTTTAATTTTTACAATTGTTCCTGGATGGGCGTAATGAATTGCATTACGTAGCAGATTTCCTATCAAGGTTTGTATTTGATTCTGGTTTGCCTTAATTTTACTTAAGTAAGGAGGCTCTTCAAAATGAATGAAAATTTTTCTTTCGCTTGCTTCAAGCTGTAAAGAAGTGATGAGTTTTAAAACAACGTCGTTCAAGTCAACATTTTCTAATTCAAGAATTTTGCTCTTGGACGTAATTTGAGAAAGGTTCAGCAAGTCCTGGCATAGTTTTTCAAGATAGTCGCATTTGTTTCTTGCAGCAAAAAGAACTTCTTTCTGTCTTTCATTTAAGGGGCCTGCTGCTTCTTGAACACAAAGATGTATGGCCATGTGGATATCAGTTAGAGGAGATTGGAATTCATGAATGACTGTTTCATAAACATCGGTTTTGCTCGTTTCTGAAAATGGTTGGCGCATAAGATCTTGAAGAATAATGACAACCCCTTCTATTTCTTGAAGACCATTTCCAGAACCTTTTTTGATAGGATAAGCCCAAGGGAGAAAGAATTTTTTTTTGTTTCCCTTGTCTAGGGAAATAGTGTCTTCTGTTTTGTCCGGAACAAAATTCGACTTTGTCAGGAGAACCTTGTTTGAAGCTCTAATAAGTGTCTCTTTCCACTGATCTGTGAGGTGAAAAAGAGAAGGCGTTTTTCTTATATATTCTGAAAATCCAAAAAGGCGGTAAGCTGGTTTATTGGTATAAATAAAATTATTGATGGGGTCCAGAAGGAGGATGGGATCAGGCAAAGCATCTAAAGCAGATTTAAAGGTTTGCAAATCCTTACTAATCTTTCCTAATGAACCTTTATGATATTCTTCTAGGCGGTTCGTCATGAGATTAAATTCATGACTCAGTTCTTCGATTTCATCTGAGCCTTTTATATGTAAAAAGGTGATTTTATCTTCTTTACCCACCTGACTCATGATTTCCGTCATCTTACTGAGGGGACTTAAAAAAATACCCGTAAAAAACCAAGACAATGAAAACCCAAATATGATGCTGAGAATTGATCCAAATGTTATGAAAATGAGATAGTTAGAAATAAATACAGATAAATTTTCTTTCGTTCGCAATAATCCATCTTGATTTAAGCCCATAACATCTTGAGTTAATTGCTTAATTTCTTTATAGAGGTTTCCATCTTTCTGATAAGGATCGAGAGAGTGAGATTGAATTTTGTGTTTATAAGTGTCCCATTTCTCATGGAGAGCCTTTGTTAATTCTTTCTCTCCGGGCTCTTTAATATTTTTATCTTGAGCGAGCAACTGTCGTTCGATGGTGCTTTCTAATAATTTTACTTTTTCTGAGGGAGACTGATCGTGTTGTGGATTGTTTATATAAAAGTCATTGATGTCTTCGATGGATTTACTGATGGTCTGCATAGCGAGGATGCTTTTAAAATTATTAACTAAAATAGACTCTGATTTTTCTTTAATTGAGCTTAAAATTACAATAAAAAAAATAGTTATTAATGAAATGATAATGACCGTGGGGAGTTGTGCAAAGAGAATTTGTGATCTCATTTTCATGAAATGTCGCCTTCTCGTTTGCTGTTGTGGTAACTCATAACATAAAGATCAAAGTTTTTTGATAGTCTTAATAGAAAGTGTAAGGTATCCAGTCCAAGGGCTTCTTTCCACCAGCTTTCTTCAACGCGCCCAATAATGATTTGGGAAATACCTTCCTTTTCGGCAAAATCAAGCCAAGCTTGGATGCGGTTTTGAGTTTTAAGATGTACTACATGTGCCCCCAAATCCTTTGCAAATTGGATATCTGCAAATAAATATCGTTGTTTTTCAAGGTCAATTTTTTCGGGTTCGTCATCAGGAGTCTCTGCATAAACGACGAACCACTCTTTGTTAAGCCTTCCTGCAAGTCTTGCTGCCTTTTTAAAAAGGCTTCTTTGGCTCCATCTTTGTGGCAATAAACAGACCATTATTTGGTTACTTGCAAAAAGAGCTTCCTTTAATGTCAGAGTTCTTTTATGGGGGCGGTGCGTTGCTTGTTCAATAGCTTCTGCAACTTCACGCAGAGCAATTTCCCTCAACTTTGAAAGATTTTCTTCTTTAAAAAAATTTTTCAAAGCGAGAGCTACTTTTTCCTCATGATATATTTGACCTGATTGTAATCTTTCCAAGATATCCTCAACTCCAAGATCGACATTAATGACCTGATCCGCATGTTTGAGGAAAGTATCCGGAATTGTTTCGTAAATTGTAACATCTGTAAATTTTTTAATGACATCGCTCAAACTTTCCAAATGTTGGATATTAAAAGCACAAATAACATTAATCCCTGCTCTCAAAAGTTCCATAATGTCCTGGTAACGCTTTGCATTTCGACAGAGGGGAGCATTCGTATGAGCAACTTCATCAACAATTGCAATTTGAGGTTTACGTTTCAAAACGGCGTCTAGGTCCATTTCTTCAAGGGTAACCCCCCGATATTCGTATTTTTTCCTTGGGATGATTTCTAAGCCATTGAGGAGCTCCTCGAGCCTCATGCGACCATGGGTTTCAATGTACGCAAGGACGATGTCTGCGCCTTGCGATTTTAAAGAATGGGCCTCCTCAAGCATTCTATATGTTTTTCCAACTCCCGCAACAGGACCTGTGTAAATTTTTAATCGACCACGATTTGCCTTTTGGAGAAGCGAAAAGAAATCTTCTTGATCAAAAGCAGGCCTATTCATGGGAGCATCGTGGGAGGGCCGAAAAATTGATCAAGCACAAGGTTTAATTTCAGAACATTGACTCGGGCCTCTCCCAAAAGGTTAAATTGAGGGGGTTCAGTAAGATCCTCAATAATGGAAACAATTCGTTTTAAAGAAACCTCTCGATGCATAGCAATTCTTGGAGCTTGCCAATAGGCCGCTTGCGGGGAGATATGTGGATCAAGACCACTTCCAGAAGCTGTAACTAAATCAATAGGAATGAATTCGGAATTGTTCTTTTTTATCTCCTCAATTTTTGCTTCAATTCTTTTTAATAATGCTCTGGAAGTTTGAGCTAAATTTGATCCTTGGGATGCCATTCCATCGTATCCTTTGCCAGCAGCTGAAGGGCGTGGGAAGAAATATGAAGGGTTTTTAAAACTCTGGCCTATAAGTTCAGATCCTATAATTTTATTTTGATCATTTAGGATAAGACTACCGTTCGCTCGTTTGTAAAATAAGAGGGCAGAAAACTCTGTGACCAAAAAAGGGTACAAGAGTCCTGTTATAAAAAGGGTAATGAGTGAAACCTTGAAGGAAATGAGGATGTCTTTGCTCATCTATATCAAACTCATGTTAACGAGGAGCATGTCTATTAATTTGATTCCGATGAAAGGCACGAGAATCCCTCCGACTCCATAAATAAGAAGGGAGCGCGCCAAGAGACTTTTGGCTCCCAGAGGACGATATTTGACTCCTCTTAGGGCAAGGGGGATCAGAATTACGATAATAAGAGCATTAAAAATGACAGCTGAAAGAACAGCACTATGAGGGGAGACAAGATGCATAATGTTTAAAGCTTCCAGCTCAGGAAGACTCAGCACAAAGATAGCAGGGATAATCGCGAAATACTTTGCTACATCATTTGCAATTGAAAATGTCGTTAGACAGCCTCTCGTCATTAAAAGTTGCTTTCCGATTTCAATGACTTCTAATATTTTTGTTGGATTGCTATCTAAATCTACCATGTTGGCTGCTTCTTTTGCTGCTTGTGTGCCCGAGTTCATAGCTATTCCTAAATCAGCTTGAGCCAACGCTGGTGCATCATTTGTACCATCTCCTGTCATGGCGACAAGATATCCCTTAGCCTGTTCTTCCATAATAAGTTTCATTTTTTTTTCTGGTGTGGCTTCTGCTAAAAATGTATCGACTCCAACTTCTTCAGCAATTGTCTGAGCAGTAAAGGGGTTGTCCCCCGTGATCATAACCGTCCTAACACCCATGGCGCGAAGCCGTTTGAATCGTTCATGAATGCCAGGTTTAATGATATCTTTAAGATGAATGATACCAAGAATTTTATCATTCTGAGCTACAGCTAAAGGGGTTCCCCCCTCCAGTCCAATTTGTTCGGTTACTTGAGCGAAATTGGAAGGACGTTTGCCGCCTTTTTTCTCGATAAAATCCTGGATCGCATCACAAGATCCCTTACGCACAGATAATGACTTATTATCACATCCACTCATGCGCGTTTCGGCACTAAAGGGAATAAACGTAAGATTGGCAATATCTTTTTCATCTATAAAATTACCATAATTTTTTTGGACAAATTCGATGATAGATTTTCCTTCAGGCGTGCGATCTGCAAAACTTGATAGCTGAACGACTTTTGCTAATTCTTTGATATCAACACCTTCAAAAGGAATAAATTCAACGGGCATACGATTGCCGAGAGTGATGGTTCCCGTTTTATCAAGCAGTAAAACATCAACATCACCAGCAGTTTCAACAGCCTTACCACTCATAGCTAAGATATTCTTTCGTAAGGCCCGCTCAATTCCCGAAATTCCAATGGCTGAAACAAGTCCTCCGATTGTTGTTGGAATAAGGCAGACAAGTAAGGCGATGGTCACCGTAAGGGATATCTTATCATGGAAATAAAGACCAAATGGGATCAACGTTGCACAAACGATTAAAAAAATGAGGGTGAGCCCCACTAAAAGGATTTGGAGAGCAATTTCATTAGGCGTTTTTTGCCGCTTTGCGGCTTGCACTAAGTGAATCATCTGATCTAAAAAACTTTCCCCAGGGTTTGCAATGATGCGTACGAGAAGTGAATTAGAGATAACCCGGGTTCCAGCAGTGACGGATGAACGATCACTGTCGCTTTCTCGAATGACGGGAGCGGATTCTCCCGTAATTGCTGATTCATCGATGGCAGCAATACCCTCAATTATTTCCCCATCAGAAGGAATAAACTCACCCGCCTGAACTTTAACAATATCATCTCGCCTTAGTTCGCTCGCCGGAACGATTTCTTCTTGGCCGTTTTTTAAAATGCGGTGTGCCTTAATTTCTTTAGCAAGTGCTTTTAAGCTTGAGGCATGTGCCTTGCCTTTTCCTTCGGCAATGGCTTCTGCTCCATTGGCAAATAGAAGAGTAAACCACAACCAAAAGGAGATAGAGGCTGTAAACCAAAGAGGTTCATGAAAGGGTATGCTATAGAGAAGGTCTCTCAAACAAATAAGACTTGTTAAAGATCCTCCAATAAAAACGACAAACATCACCGGATTTTTTTGCAAATAGAAGGGATTCAGACGTTTAAAAGTCATGCTCATGATATCTTGAAACATGCTTTTATTTATACGAGACCGCATATGAGGGACTGACTTTGTCATCAGGTTGTTTTTCCCATCTGTAGGTAAGTATTTTCAAGAAAAGGGCTGAGGATTAAGACAGGAAAATAAGTGAGAGCGCCTACGATAAGGATAACCCCTATGAGTAAGCCTATAAAAAGCATGCCCTGTGTGGGGAAAGTTCCTGCATTGGGTATGGCTATTTTTTTATTGACCATGGATCCTGCAAAGGCCAATCCCAAATAAATCGACAAAAAACGTCCGATGAACATGGCTAAGGCGAGTGTTATATTGTACCAGGGCGTATTAGCATTAAGACCGGCAAAGGCAGATCCATTATTTTGCGTTGCGCTTGTATAGGCGTAAAGAACCTCACTTAATCCATGGGGCCCCAGATTCTGAAGGGAAGAAAGTCCATAAGGGGCGAGAATGGACCAGGATGTTCCTACCAATATGACGAGGGGATAAAGGGCGACATAAAGAATGGCGAAGCGAACTTCTTTCCCTTCAATTTTCTTGCCAAGATATTCGGGAGTTCTTCCTACCATGAGGCCTGCAATAAAAACGCTGATGATGACAAACATAATCATTCCAAATAAACCCACACCCACTCCTCCAAAAACAACCTCTCCAAGCAACATGTTAATGAGGAGAACCAGTCCGCCTATCGGAGAAAAACTATCATACATCGAATTGGCGGGACCGCCGGATGTGTCTGTTGCAAAATTTGCAAATAACGATGATCCAGGAATTCCAAACCGAACTTCCTTTCCTTCCAAATTTCCAAGATCTTGATTCAGATGGAGGTGGTTAAGGAGAGGATTGGGTTGCGATTCAAAATAATAAATGAAGGCGACACCTAAAAGGGATATGAACACCATCGTTGCAAGAAGAGCCCACCCGTGAGATGAACTTTTGGTGATTTTTCCATAAGTGTATGTCAGTGCCGCAGGGATCAAAACAAGAGCGAGCATTTGTAGAAAATTTGACAAAGGTGTGGGGTTTTCAAAGGGATGAGCCGAATTGGCATTGAAAAAGCCTCCTCCATTTGTTCCCAGAATTTTAATGGCTTCTTGAGAGGCCACAGGTCCCATCGCGATGGTCTGCTTCGCCCCTTCGAGTGTTGTAACATCAATTGCAGGTGAAAAATTTTGGAGTGTTCCTTGGGAGACTAAGATTAGAGCAAAAATGAAGCAAGCGGGTAAGAAAACAAATAAGATGGAACGGATCAGATCGACCCAAAAATTCCCAACCGTCTTATCCCCCTCATCGGTTGCATGATGGGCCAGGGCCCGTGAAAGCGCTAGAAAAGCTGTCATTCCTGTTCCTGCCGCACAAAAATTTTGCCACGTGAGTCCCATCATTTGGGTAAAGTAACTTAGGGTTGTTTCACCACTATAAGCTTGCCAATTTGTATGAGTGACAAAACTAACGGCTGTATTTAAAGCAAGATCCCAAGGAACCGCTGGATAGTTTTGAGGATTCAGGGGAAGAAAATGCTGAGTGGTTTGGATGAGGAAGAGGACAATGATCCCTATCAAATTAAAGAGAATAAGACAGAACGTGTAGGCCTTCCAAGTTTGTTGTTCCTTATCTATGCCGCAAAATCGGAAAATCATTTCTTCAAGGGTGCTTAGAATTTTGAACCGAGAAGGGCTTTCATAAATATTATAAAGATAGAGCCCAAGGGGTTTTGTGAGACCGAAGAGAAGGATAAACAGGAACCCAATTTGAAGCCATCCCATTAAAGTCATATCTTTTTTTTCCCTTATGACGATGAGATATTAATGAGAAAAAAAACAAGATAACCCGCAAGAAACATAGCAATAATAAGACCGATGGCATACTCAAGTCCCATGCGGACAGCTCTCCCTTATTGTTTTTGTGGAGTGATTTTTTACTCCATCTTTCATCCAGTATGCCAAAAAATGGGAAACAAAGCAAAATTATTAACCCCGTTTCAACGAAATTTTAAAGAAATAAGTCTAAGATTTTTCATGCGTACCAATAGCGAGAGATGGATATCATTCTTATGAAGCAATCTAAACTTGAAACAAATAAAAGTGACTTATTTGAAACGGTCAAACTTGGACCTCTGACACTTCCCAATCGTATTATCATGGCTCCTCTCACGCGTAGTCGAGCGGGGAAAAAGGATGAGCCCGGCCCCATGAACGCAGAGTATTACGCTCAACGTGCAACCGCTGGGTTAATCATTAGTGAAGCCACCCAAATTTCGCAGCAAGGAAAGGGTTATGCTTTTACACCGGGTATTTATTCTGACGAACAAGTTGCAGGTTGGAGACTTGTAACTGAATCTGTGCATGCGAAGAAGGGTCGCATATTTGCCCAACTTTGGCATGTGGGTCGAATATCTCATCCCGATTTACAACCAAATGGACAATTGCCTGTGGCTCCTTCTGCAATTAAACCAGAAGGCATGGCTTTTACGGAAACGGGGTTTAAGCCCTTCGTTACACCGAGGGCATTAAAATTAGAAGAAATTCCAGAAATTATTGCGCAATATGTTCATGCAGCAAACTGTGCAAAACGCGCGGGCTTTGATGGTATAGAAATTCATGGGGCGAATGGATATTTATTGGATCAATTTCTACGAGACAAAACAAATAAACGTCATGATATCTATGGGGGCAGCATAGAAAATAGGGCGCGGCTATTACTGGAAGTAGTAGATGCTGTTAAAAAAGTCTGGAGTGGAGATCGCATCGGCGTTCGGTTAGGCCCTGTTAGTTCAGCTAATGATATCGCTGATAGTAGCCCGATGAAAACATTTTCCTATGTGGTGGAACAACTTAATTATTTAAACATTTCTTATCTCCATTGCATTGAAGGTGAGACCGGTGGTCCCCGCACGATTCCACCAGATTTTAGCTTCCACACCCTTCGAAAAATGTTTAGAGGGCTCTACATGGCAAACAATGGATATGATCTTGAGTTAGCTCTTGAAGCGAGACGACAAAACTTTGCCGATCTCATCTGTTTTGGTCGGTTATTCATTGCAAATCCAGATCTCGTACACCGTTTACAAATAAATGCTAAACTCAACCAAGCCCCCAAAGACAGCTGGTATGGAGCAGGCGCACATGGGTATACGGATTGGCCCACGCTAGAAGAAGAAAAATAGGGTGAACCTTCATAGGCAATTGCCGAAGAAGATTCACCCTAAGTTTTTTTACTCGCTTATTAGAATGGTCGCATCCTCTGGGAATGTGTTTAATGGTAAGTTATCAAGGCTTTCTTTTGAAAGCTCAAATCGATAACCATTAATTTTTCTGCCATCTTTTTTCTCTTTAATATAAGGATTTATAAGAGGATTTGTGTCTTGCCCCTGAAATCTTACCTTGCCAGATGTCAGTTGTTCTTTGCTTGCACCCTTTCTAGCAAGAGTGATCTTATGACTCCTATCCTTCGTTTCCTTAAGCTTATAAGCCTTTGTTACAAAAACGAATTGAAAAGGATATTCTTCGTGATGAACTGATTCTGCTAACCAATAAGCCCGAACAGGAACCCATGTCTCATTTGCAGGGGGAGTTCTCTTTGTTGTGACCCTTTCCCATCCATCAATTGCGCTCTGCCCATCCCAATGTTCAAGATTTGGGGAAGCAATTGTTAGCTTGTGACCTGCATCACTTGTCTCCCCTTCCATCGCCATGAGAGGTTTTGATAAAGCCAAAGACATAATTGATAAGTAAATATATTTTTTCATAAGTATCTCCAAAAAATTAAAACGTTAATTTCGTTATTAATATATAATGTCAGTGCAATAAATGTCAAGCATTTTGGATTAATCTGTAATTACTCGTTCATTTGGAAAAAGCCAATTTTTAAATGGGACGTTTTTGAGAATAATGTGATATTATAAATATAATATGGACGAAGCTTACCTGTAGTGGTGGGTGTTTAGCCTATCTAACAAGAGTTTCATTTTTCCCCTGACATTCTTGGCTAACTTTGGCACAATGGCTTTTATATACTCCTCACGATTCAAGTGTGGGCTTTTCTGGATCGCCACGCCCCCTTTGGGGGCTCGCGAAGACGATGGCGGAAAATGTCTCTCAGTCGTCTTTGCGAGGAGCTTGGCTCCGAAGCAATCCAGTTTTTTACACCTAATTTGGGTATGGACATAAAAGAATGAAAGGCTATTAGAGTGTCAGAAATTTATACAAAAGTTTTGATTATTGGCAGTGGTCCCGCGGGCTATACAGCAGCCATTTATGCCGCACGAGCGAGTCTAGAACCCGTTATTGTTACGGGGCTCGAAGCGGGTGGGCAACTTATGATTACCACAGATGTCGAAAACTATCCGGGTTTTGCAGACGTGATTCAAGGACCCTGGCTTATGGAACAAATGCGCCTTCAAGCGGGACATGTAGGTTCTAAAATTATCCAAGATCAGATTATATATGCCGATTTTTCGAAGCGCCCCTTTATTTGCCATGGAGAAGGCGGGACGATTTATAAGGCCGAAACCATCATTATCTGTACTGGTGCTCAGGCAAAATGGCTCGGACTTGAAAGTGAGATGAAATTCCGTGGCTTTGGCGTTTCGGGGTGTGCAACCTGTGATGGCTTTTTCTTTCGTGGCAAGGAAGTTGCTGTTATAGGAGGAGGGAATACGGCCGTTGAAGAAGCCCTTTATATGACCAATCATGCATCAAAAGTAACCCTCGTCCACCGCAGAGATAAATTGAAGGCCGAAAAAATTCTACAAACGCGCCTTTTCAAAGATCCAAAAATCAATGTGATCTGGAATCATGTCCTGGAGGAAGTTTTAGGTAAGGAAGATCCTCTTGCCGTTACCGGTGTGCGTCTTAAAGATACACAAACAGGGGTTACACAAGACCTTCCCGTTGAAGGGGTGTTCGTAGCGATTGGACATGTTCCCAATACAGAAATTTTTAAAGGAAAGCTAAAGCTTGATGCGGAAGGATATATTATAGGATCGCCGACAACGACTGAAACCTCGGTTAAGGGGGTTTTTGCAGCGGGGGACGTGCGTGATAAAGTATACAGGCAAGCCGTAACGGCGGCAGGGATGGGATGTATGGGTGCTCTTGATGCAACAAGTTTTTTACAAGATGAAGGAATAAATTAGAACACAATGGATTGGGACAAGCTCCGCGTTTTCTATAATGTCGCAGAATCAGGTAGTTTTACCCGAGCCGCTTCCCGTTTGGAGATTAGCCAATCAGCTATTAGTCGACAGATTAGCAATCTTGAAGATCGTATGGGCGTTCCGCTTTTTCATCGTCATGCTCGGGGACTTATTTTAACGGAACAAGGGGAGCTTCTCTTTCGGACGGCACGTGAGGTGTTTTCTGATCTTGCGATGGTTCAAGCAAAAATTACTGAGAATATTAAATTTTCTCAAGGGGTCCTGAAAATTGCCGCGACCATTGGATTTGGCACAACTTGGATTGCTCCGCGTCTCCATAAATTTCTCACCAAATATCCCGAAACGCGCCTCACCTTAAGGTTGAGTGATGATCCCGTTGATTTAACGGTTCACGAATCTGATGTGGCCATCAGTTCATCTGTGACAGAAGATAAGGAACTTATTTATCAGGAACTTCTGTGTCGACACTTATACATTTATTCAAGTCGTAAATACCTTTTAAATTTTGGTGTACCCTTAAAGGCCGAGGATCTGGATCGTCATCGACTCGTTATTTTTAGTGACAGAACTATGCTTCCTTATGATGATGCGAACTGGCTTTTAACCTGTGGGACACCTCCAGGAGTGAAACGAGAGCCTTATCTTTCAATTAATAATTTATATGGGATTGCTCGCGCAGTTGAAGAGGGAAGTGGGATTGCTTGTCTCCCCAGCTATATTGCAAAAAATTGTATAAACCTTGTTCAAATCCTCCCCGAAATTGAAACCCCTTACGTCCGTTTTTACTTTGTGTATCCACGTCAATTAAAGGACTCAAAACGGATCAAACAATTATGGACGTTTTTAAGTGAGGAATCTCAGGCAGAGGAGAAACAAATACAGGAGCACAGCGAATGAGTCGCGGACTTGTTTTTTTTGAGAAAATAGGGTTAGCGGGGGTGATCACTCTCAATCGTCCTGAAGCGTTGAATGCTCTTTCAGAGAGACTTATTCAAGATCTGGGGAACGTATTGGATATGTGTGAAATTGATCCCGAGATTCACTGTATGGTTTTGATGGGTTCTGAAAAAGCCTTTGCGGTTGGAGCCGATATTAAAGAAATCCAAAGCAAGACATATATGGATGCTTATCTAGAAGATTTTATCACCAAAGGGTGGGAAAAAATAAGTGCTTGTCGGAAACCGATTATTGCCGCAGTCTCCGGTTACGCCTTAGGGGGGGGATGTGAGATCGCAATGATGTGTGATTTTATCATAGCTTCTGAATCAGCCAAATTTGGCCAGCCAGAAGTGACCATTGGAACGATTCCTGGAGCAGGGGGGACACAGAGGTTGGCCCGATCTGTTGGGAAATCGAAGGCTATGGATCTCTGTTTGACGGGCCGTCTCATGGATGCTCAAGAAGCAGAACGAGCGGGTCTTGTGAGTCGTGTAGTGCCAGACACTCAATTGAAGGAAGAAGCTTTAAAAGTCGCTCAAAAAATTGCATCCTATTCTTTACCCATTGTGATGATGATTAAAGAAGCTGTGGGCCGCGCTTTTGAAACATCACTTTCTGAGGGCCTAAAATTTGAGCGTCGTCTTTTCCATTCTACCTTTGATCTTGAGGATCAAAAGGAAGGGATGAAGGCTTTTCTTGAAAAACGGTCGCCTGTTTTTAAGAATAGGTAGAGATCCCTGGTGTGCCAATCCTAAAAGTGTTAAGGTGCTTAAAAATAAAAGCTGTATTCTATCAAAATGGAAATTGGCCGTTGCAAAATTTAAGGACCGGATTGCTTCAGCTCTTTCAGAGCTTCGCAATGACGATTCACGCAACCGTCATCGCGAAGAGTATAACGACGAAGCAATCCAGAAAAGCCTTTTTAAATTTTTTCATTCTTATTTTTTTCCATCCACAATTTGGTTTGGCTGAAAAGGTTCCACTTTCCAGTGCGGATGAATTTCTCACAGATACTCCGGTGCCGTTTCTTCCAGGGCGCGTTACTTTAGATTTTTATTCTTATCTTACGAAAAAAAAACCGGGTAGCACCGTCAACATGCCTTCTCTTGAGGCTAACGTTGGGGTTTTACCTGATCTCCAACTTTATTTGATTACCCCGGCCACCTTAGCTGCCCCAAAGCATAAATCAACACAGTATGGATATGGGGATGTAAAGATCGGCGCTAAATGTCGCTTCTGGGCAAGAAGCATTGACATTGCCTTCTACCCCAAAATTACTCTTCCCTCAGGAGATTCAAAAAAGGGACTTGGAAACGGGACCTGGATAGGGAGATTTCCGATATGGATACAAAAGGAATGGGGGGATTGGAGAGTCTCAGGAGGAGGAGGGTACTATGTAAATCGGGCAATAGGACAGCGAAATTATCCTTTTGGAGGGGCTCTTATTCGATGGCAAATAACAGAACATCTTATGTTAGGAAATGAACTCTTTGCACAAGGGAAAATAAATGCGAACGAAAAGGCAAACCTTTTATACAATTTTGGGGGAAGTTATTTTCTTGATTCTCATTCTTTTCTTACCTTCTTGGCAGGACATAGCATTGCCGGAGCAAAACAATTCGTTGCCTGGGTTGGTTGGGGTGTAGCTTGGGGACCTGTAACAACTCCTCGTTAATTGTATAACATACGCTCTAACCTATTTCTCGGGTGGAGGTCCCCATGTATAGTTAAGGCCTAAATATGCAACAAATCTTTTTGCACCATAAAAGGAATGCCCTGCGCTAAAAAGAACAGATGTGTGAGGTGTAAAATTATAATGTCCTCCAAAGTTGTATAAGACATATGACTTATTATTGAGGTTCCTGGGCTCTTCTGCGAACACCTCGTTGCCCAACAAAAGACTTTTCGTAATTTGCCACCTTATCAAAATACCCCCATAAAGATGGTTGAAATGATTTTTCGCGGGATTTATTTCATAACCACCGCCCATGGTCAGTTTCCAATCCTTCCATGTTTTCTGCATCCATAGAGGAAACCTTCCCGTCCAGGACCTATTCCCAAGACCTTTGGATGAGTTTCCCATAGGAAATGAAAAGATGGGGTAAAGAGCCATGCTAGGGAGCGTTTTCGTTTCATGAAGGAAGCGATATTTAAGGCCAGTGTGGATATCCCCATATCCGTATTGAGATGCCCCATCTTTAGGTACGGAGAGGCGGAGGCGCGGCAGGAGAGTATGTATTTGAATATCAGGTAAAAGGCCAACATTTGTTGTTAGTGCGGGTAGATTTGCTTTCGTTCCATTTTTTGTGCGGAACATGTGAGTGTGTAAATTTAACTGAACATTCTCATAAGGCGTAGGCTCAGGAGAAATAACCCTAAATTCGTCTGCTTGTGCGAATTGCTGGAATCCTAAAATGAAAAGAGAACCAATTCCATACAAGAGGCTTATCAGATTTGAAATTACCTTATTCAAATCAGGTGCTCTTTCTCATGAAGGATTATCTACACAAATTTTTCCTCCATCACCTAAAAGGAGATTTAAGAGAGAGCGATTAATTAAATATTCATAGCGTGCTTTGGTGAATGAAACTTCTGACTGGGTTTTTTTGAGGTGTTCTTGGATAAGATCGACGATAGATATCAATTCGAATTCATAGCTCGCTTGGGCCAACTCAAGACCTTTTACGTTGTTTAAAAAGAGTTCCTTAAGGACACCAATATTTTGATAAGAACTTTGCACATTATTCCAAGCTTGTCGTACATCACGCATAAGCTTGTTTTCCTTTGAAATTAATTCCTTTTCTAGAGCTTTCATTTCAAAGAGCTTTTTTCTTTCTTTAGCAGTGATCAGACCTCCTGTAAAGATTGGCACATCAACGGTCACTCCTGCCGTTGCATAAGAGGAATTCATCTGACTTTTTTCTCGAACCGGGTTCATCCCAGCAAAACCAGTAGCACTGACCGTGGGATAGTTCTCAGCTTGTGCCGATTCATACTGAAACTTCTTCTCTAAGACTTCAGCTCTTAAAGTGATGAGATCTGGATTGGATCGTTTTGCTATTTCTAAGAGGGGCTCTAACGTCGAGGTATAAGGATGAGTTGATATTTCTTCCGTAAGAGAAAAATGCTTGAGTTTCCCATAACCCAAGGCCTGTGATAGTTCGGCTTGCGCATCGTCTAAATCATTTTGGGCATTCAAGATTAAAAGCTTCGCTTCATCAACGCTTTGCCTGGCTATATCAACATCAAAGAGGGCTTTCATCTTAGATTTATATAATAGCTGAATTTTTTCAAGGAGCGTGTTGCGTACTTTAAGAGTTTCTTGAGCAACGGTTAAAATCTCCTGAGCGAGGAGTTGGTTATAATAAGCTCGGGTGGCATTAAATATAACCCGATCACGAACAGAAAGGGATTTGGCAATTTTTGCTTCAACGCCTGATTTTGCTGCACTTACAAGGTTACTTGTTTGGCCAAAGTCTGTGATCAGTTGGTTGATAACGACCCCATAAGACACATGTTTTAAAATAAGAGGATTCGTAATTCCCTCAACAGTACCAGTGCCAATGCGTGCATTCGTCTTTTTATTAGGAGCCACACCTGCAGCATCTCCATAGATCTGTGGAAAATACCGAGCTTCCGTTTGAAGAACTTCTTCCTGACCTGCCTTAATTTGAAACTCACTGGACAGAAGGTCTGGATGTTGCGTGAGAGCGATTTCTTGGGCCTGCTTGAGCGTAAGTGGTTTAAAGTTATGAGGTTCGCTGTTTTCATGCGCAGCATGGATGGAACTATTTGTAGACAAAGCAAAGCTTATTCCTACGATCCAATAAACGACTCTATAGCAATTTTTCAAAGAATAAATTTGTTTTAGTGATAATATCATGAACTTACTTTCGGCTCTCAGAATTCAGGTTTGGACGTCTCTGATAAATAACAAGACATGCCGCGGGAATGAGAAAAACTGTGATGAGCACTGAAAAACCAAGTCCTCCAATAATGACCCGTGCGAGGGGAGCATAGGTTTCACTCCCCGTACTTAGCCCTAATGACATGGGAAAAAGCGCAAGAAGCGTTGCCCCAGACGTCATTAGAATGGGCCTGAATCTTATTTTGCAAGCTTCAATAACAGCCTCTTTTAGGTTCATGCCTTTTCCTAACAGACGATGGGTGAATTCCACTATCAAAATTGAATTTGAAACCGTAACACCTACCATCATGAGAACACCCATAAGAGAAATGATATTGAATGTCGTACCCGTCACAAATAAAATCAAAAGGGACCCACTCAGACCAGGAAATAAAGCAAGTAAAATAATAAAAGGATCGATAAATGACCTAAATTGGGCTACAAGCACGAGGTAAACGAGTAAAATCGAGAGCATTAGCCCAAGACCAAAACTTTTAAATGAGGTATGCATCACTTGGACTAATCCGCGCACTTCAATACGTATGTTTTTAGGAAGCTTCACTTGTTGGACTATCTTATTGATCTCTGAAGCGATATGGCCCAAATCATCTCCTTTGGGAGAGACATAAATATCAACCACTCGCTGCAATTGATAATGTGATACGACTGTGGGTGTAACAAATGATGTAATGTTGGCAACAGCATCCAAATAAACAGTTTTTTCTCTTTTAGGAGAGCGAATGGGAATTCTTTTTAAATCCTGTAAAGTGTTAACCATTTCTAACGGATATTGAACTGTCAAAAAATAATCATTCCCATTTTTTGGGTCTATCCAATAATTGGGGGCTATCATTTGATTGGAAGTTAAAGATGTAACAACAGTGTTTATAATTTCTTGAGGACTTAGTCCCAATTCACTTGCATATTCCCGATTAATGTCAAGCCTTAAAGAAGGGGCATCCATATCCTGAGGAATAAACACATCTCTTGCATCATCGAGAGTATTAATTTTAGCTGCAACCTGTAAGGCAATCTGATAAACTTCCTTGAGATCAAAACCAGTTACATGAATATCAATGGGCGCTGGGACACCTTGATTAATAATGGCATCCACGAGCCCTCCTGAATGGAAATAACTTCTTAAGTATGGTAATTCTTCTTTGAGCAAGGAGTGGATGCGCTTCATCGTTTCAGCGGTGCTAACTTTCCGATTTTCTTTTAAGTCAACTTGAATAAATGCTGTATGTGTTGCCGTATTACTCGTATACAGGGCCGTAAAATCAGGTGTGAGACCGATATTTGAGACAATTATTTTGAGATCATCCTTAGCGATGCGGCGGATAAGATCTTCAACTTTCTTAACTTCCTCAGCTGTTGCTTCAGGGCGCGTTCCGGTGGGTACCTTTATATTGATAATAAAGGACCCAGAGTCTGTTGCAGGAAAGTAAGAAACTCCAATAAAAGGAATTAAAGTGAAACTTAATATAATTCCGGCGAATATGAGTATAACTGTTCGTTGAGGGAGCTCTAGTGCCTTTCTTACATATCTGTCATAGACATTGAGAAGATCACTAAATTTCCTATGAAACCATATTGAATAGGCCATACTCAGAGAAGAGGTTTTCATCATATGGAAGAACCGCCTTTCTTCTCAAAAGTAGGTCCGATCCTTTGCTTTAAAAAAGTAGTACAAAAAAGAGGAACGACCGTCATTGCAACAATATAAGAGAGAGCGAGAGCAATAACAGCTGAAAGGGCAAGAGCACTAAAGAGATACTTGCTGACACCATAAAGCAATACAACCGGCAAAAAAACAATACCGGCAGTGACGGTTGAAGCAAGCACAGGAAGGGAGACTTCCATGGCTCCCTTTTCAGCAGCAATTGCGGGAGGCTCTCCTAATTCTAAATGACGGTATATGTTTTCCAAAACAACGACAGAGTCATCAATAAGACGGGAAAAGGCCAGGGCCATGCCTCCTAAGATCATGACATTAATTGAATTATCCCCCAACGCTAAAATCATAAAAGTTCCAAGAACGGATAGGGGAATAGAAAAAAAAGATGCGAGAGTCGCCCTGAAACTACCTAAAAAAATCAAAATCATTAAAGCTGTTAGTCCAAGGCCAAGAGTTCCTTCAAACACCAAGCTTTTAATAGAACTTCTAATGTACAAGGATTGATCAAAGAAAAGTTGAGTTATTAATTGTTGGGGAATATCAACAAGGCTGGAAAGGACTTTTTTGATACCATTCACAATAGCAATCGTGTTAGAGCCTCCCCCTTGCCGGAGGATGGGAAGATAAACAGAAGGTTTTCCGTCTACAAGAACAATCGTTGTTTGAATGGCTGCGTCATCTTTAGCATATCCCAAATCCTTAACCAGAGCTGACGATGTTCCGATTGTTTTTAAAGGAATCGAATTAAGTTCCTCAAGGGTCGTTTGGTTATTACTAAATAAATTGTAGTAGGTTTGTCCCAAGAAAGCAAAGCCTACAGGGAGTATAAGGTTTGAATCGTTGATCGTACGAACAACATCCATGGCACTTAATTGATAGGCTTCTAGTTTTAGAGGGTCGACATAAACCATGATCTGTCTGTATTTGCCACCAAAAGGAAAAGGTACGGAAGCACCTGCAACCGTCGCTAGTTGGTCACGAATGGCAAACTGCCCAAAATCTCTGATTGTAGCCTGATTTAAATTTTTTGCTTTAAGACCTACCAAGCATACAGGAAGGCTGGAGGCATCAAATTTTAAAACAATAGGGGGCAATGTCCCAACGGGCAGACGAGCAAGATCAGCCATAGCGAGATTTGCTATATTGGATACGGCTGAATCCGCATTTGTTCCGGGTTGAAAATAGATTTTAATAAGACTCACACCTGGCAGAGAGCTTGATTCGATATGATCTATATTACTACCCAGTGTGAAAAATCTCTCAAATCTGTAAGTAATTGTTGTTTCAATTTGTTCGGGCGGCATTCCATTATAAAAGGTTGCAATTGCAACGACAGGAATTTTAATGGTTGGGAAGAGATCTACAGGCAAGCGCATCATGCTCACGATGCCAAGAATACTGACGATGAAGCAGCCGACAACGATAAAATAGGGATATTTGAGAGAAAATCTTGGCATCTCTTAAATTCAATTACCTTGGGTGGAGTTAGGAATTTCAGTGAGCTTGGGTTGTACCTTCATTCCCAGAGTCAAGCTGCTTCGGCTGCCGAAGACAACCAAATCTCCTTCTTTGAGTCCATCCAATATCTCAATCATATAAGGCGTTTGTATGCCCAAAGTTACTGGACGTTCCTCAATTTCATTGTTTGAATTAATGAGCCATACACTTGGTTTAGGGACAATTTCAACGGCAGCAACGGGCAGAGCCAGCGCCTTCTCTTTTTCCTTTATATGCAGTGTTGCCGATGCATACGTTCCTGGGGTTAAATTTAAATCGGCATTATTATAAACATCAACCTGAGTTTCCATGGTACGCGTGTCGGTCGTGACTTTGCTAGCTATACGTGAAATAGGAGCTTTCAAGTTTTTATGTGTTGAGAGAACCTCTACAGCGACTAGGTCTCCTGGCTTAACAAAAGAAACCAGCGACTCAGGTACAGGAAAAGTTAAACGGAATTTTGAGTTATCAGCAATGTGTACGATAGGAATAGCTTGTGTGTTTGTACTGGTTCCTTCTTGAATCATAGCTCCTTCGTCTACAAATCGTGCAGTGATAACTCCATCGTAAGGGGCTGTAATAATGGAATACGTATACATCGTTTTTGAATGTTCATGACTTGCTTTGGCAGCTTCATAAGCCTTTGTTACCCTATCAACCGTTTCCTGGGCAATTAATTCTGGGCGTTTTTCTTGGACGCCCGTTATCCTTATGAAATCAAGTTTAGCTAGATCTAAAGCAGCTTTATTTTTAGCAAGAATATTAACAAGCTCAGGAACCTCAAGAATGGCTAATATTTCGCCTTCTTTTACACGATCTCCAATATCAACCCTAATTTCTTTTAAATATCCTGGGACTTTCGCAAAAAGGGTTGCTTCAGTAAACGGGACGAGTTCAGCGCTCAAAGTAATTGTTTGAGAAAGATCTGTGCGAATAACTTTTGAAACAGCAACGGTTTTCGTTTTTCCATCTTCTTTGCTTTTTTCGTTTGAGGGAATTTTTAATATCACTATCCCAAGGATGAAAATAATTACAATAAAAATGAAAAAAAGAAATGGGCGATTTTTGTGAATTATAGGTTTATGTTGCATCAAATTATTTATATTTTTTATTAACTTCCCCTACTCTTTATGATCATACAAACACGTCCTGATGTCCAGATAGAAAAAAAGAAGAGCCGCCCTTCAGTATCACAGAGTCTGTGGTCAGCCTTAGGTTTTATTTAAAGGAAGTGGTGAAATTTCACTTTGTTTAGCGCGGAAGAAGAGTGTAGAATGAAAATGATTTTAGATAAATTTTAATCATCCTCGCAAAGTCAAAGGGTTCGGTAAAAAATGGAAGTTTTCACCACACCTACTCCCTGGTATTCAGAGTTGTATGCTTTGATAAAAGTTTTTCTTGCATTACTCGCGGGAGGAGCAATTGGTTGGGAAAGAGAAAAGGTTGGTAAAGAAGCTGGCATACGGACCTTCGGTTTTATTTGCGCAGGTGCATGTGCCTATTCGGTTTTATCATCTCTTTATTCTTCTGATTCCTCTTCACGCATTGTAGCGAATGTGGTTGTCGGCATTGGATTCCTTGCGGGAGGGGTCATTTTTCGCTCAGATAACACGGCTCGATCAGCTAAAGGCCTCACAACCGCTTCTTCTCTTTGGGTGACGGCAACAATTGGCATTATGATTGGCTTTGAGTTATATATTCTAGCCATTGGTGTAACCGCCTTGACATTGGTGGCTTTACATGTGCCTTCGTCAAAAATCTGGTCCCGTTTTTCGAAGAAGAAATTTGGGTTGTAAAGCCCAATATTTTTCTCTAGACATCGTTTTATTTTCATGTTTATAAATTAAAATATTATTTTTGTTTTTTATTACTAATGGTTGAAAATTAAATATGCATAAAAATAAGACAGAAACTTATAGAGTTAAGAAGAACGATTCTAAATTCATATTCATATTCATAAGATATCTAAAGCAGTTGGTTTATAAACTGGGAATTGGAGTTTTCATCGTTTCTGGTTATGTCACCGAGGGTCACACTTCCAAGAACAAGCTAAATGACTTTGAAGATCAGCTTAAAACTGAAAGTGCAGTCATACCTGCAGCTCATGATAAAGAAAATCTCGAAAGCAGTAGGGATCAATTAAAGAAAGCTGTGAACCAAGGTAATATAAGTGAGGTTCTCAATCTTAAGGAAATCTTTTGTTATTGTAAAAAAGAGAGCAAAAAGGGAAAAATTGAAGAGCAAGGACTTCTTGCTTTTCTATATATGAAAGGGTGGGGAGTCAAAAAATCACATGAAAAGGCTCGCTTATGGGCTGAAAAGGCTGCTCTACGAGAGGATCCAGTCGCTTTACGTATCCTAGGTACCTTACATAAAAAAGGAAGAGCTGTAGAAAAATCAATTCCAAGAGCGATGGAATTGTTTGAAAAATCCGCTCTACTCGGTCACGGTCCAGCCCAAAATAAATTAGGGTGTATATATGCAAAACAAGAGGGTAGCGAATCTAATGCTGTGGAATGGCTAAAATTAGCCGCGGGACAAAATCACCCAGTGGGTCAAAGAAACCTCGGGCTTATGTATATAACAGGAAAAGGGGTTAAACAATCAAATGAAAAGGGGGTATTTTGGTATAAACAAGCAGCTGTCCAAGGGCTTGCTTCAGCTCAAAATGACTTAGGGTGGATGTATTCTAAGGGGCATGGGGTAGAGCTGTCACCTGAAGAAGCAGTAAAATACTACCAGCAAGCTGCAGATCGAAACCATATTCTTGCCATAATGAATTTGGTAGAGGCCTATCAACACGGCGTTGGGGTCGAACAATCTTTAGATAAATCTATTGGGTTATGTGAACGAGCGGTCAAGCTGAATCATAAATCAGCATTAGAAAAGCTTGAGGAATTAAAAAAGCAGAGAAATGCCAAGAAATCTGCAAAAAAACTAGCTGAAGAAATTTCTGGTAAAAAACTCAGAAAAAAAAATCGAAACAGAAAAAGGCATAACAAAAGCAATTTTACTTCTCCAGCATTAGTTGCACCCTTAGTGCATAAAACCAGTGTGAGCAAAGAGCAGGCTCCTTCTGACGCGGTTGAAGCTGAAATCAGCGAGAGCCAAGAGCCAATTCAGTCTTCTAAAAAACAACTAATACGTTCAAAAAAGAAGAAGTCTCAAAAGCAAGAGGGGAAACTGATTGGAGATATATTACTATCATCAAATAAAAAGAAATTGAAAAAAGACAAAGCTAAACAAGAAGAGCCATTAATTCCGATTGAAAAGCAAAACGAAAAAACTGACATTCCAACGGAAACTTCTCTTGGTCCAAAGCAAGAGGCCATCCCTTTGGAGGAATTCTCACCAAAAAAGCCTTTAGAGCCTTATCTTACAGAGAAAGAGGAGCCTAAATCTGCACAAGATGATTGTGTTATGAGCTCTAACATACCTATGAGTGCGCTTAAAGAAGAAGAAAATAGTCAGAAATTACAGTCTCATGATGATTCTTGCTACGTTGGACAATTGGTGAGGCAAATTGGATGTTTGCGTCAAAGAAATATGGGGTTAAATCAACGATATGGCAACCTTGTCGAAGCCTATGCAAATCAGCAACAACAATATAATTTATTATATTGGCAACATATGGGGGCCTTAAAGGAAATAGATGAGCTTAGGAAACAAAATGCTGAATTAAAAAAACAAAATGTGGTTTTGGTTTTTCCTAAAATAGAGCCCAGGGAAGAGCCGCATCCCCAATGATTGGCATTACTCCAGAAACTGTTCCCTTAAAATTCGCTCATCAAGATTATGATCCTGATCAAAAAGGAGAGTGACGTAGTGCGTTTTGGACTGACAGATTGTAACTGAGGTCACATCCCGGATTTCCGTAAAATCTGCAACGGCGCTCACCGGACGCTTTTGAGGCTCAAGAATGGTGAACATCACATTGGCACTTTCAGGCAGAAGTGCCCCTTTCCATCGGCGAGGCCTGAAAGCACTAATAGGGGTCAAGGCTAACAACGGGGCTCCTAAAGGAATAATCGGTCCATGGGCTGAAAGGTTGTAAGCCGTACTACCGGCAGGCGTTGCTAAAAGAACCCCATCACAGATAAGCTCTGAGAGACGGATAACCTCATCAACTGTAATTTGGATTTTGGCGGCTTGTCGGGTTTCCCGAAGCAAGGAAACTTCGTTAAAGGCAAGAGCCTTCTTGGTATTTCCTCCGTTTTGATGGACTGTCATTTCAAGAGGGTAAAGCGGACTGGGCTTTGCATTTTTAAGACGATTTAAAAGATCTTGCGGTGAGAAGTCATTCATCAAAAAACCCACACTTCCGCAATGAATCCCATAAAGAGGAATCTGAGAGTTAAGATAGGCATGCATGATCTCAAGCATAAAACCATCTCCACCTAAGGCGATAAGGACTTCAGCCTCTAATGGATCGACAGGGGGATATAAGGCCTCAAGTGTGCTCTTGGCTTGAAGAGCATCCGGAGAGGAGGAGGATAGAAACGCAATTTTAGTCATCATAGATCTCATTTGATCATTTCAATCAGTGTGAGAGTCTTTATGCAAGGGGTCAAGGGGGATCTTAAAATTCGTGAGATCGATAAAACTGTGTGATTCGTAGACATGGTTACAATGAGCTTGTAAGATTAAATCATGTCTCCCCTTTATTTTTTAGCCTATAGA
>MKUL01000023.1 GCA_001897795.1 Alphaproteobacteria bacterium 41-28
AAAACTCCTCGACATGGGATGATATCAAGTCATGATTTCTTCTGACAATAGTATTGTAACCATGTCTACGAATCACACAGATAAACTTTACTTACCATAACCTAAGTGAGAGTGGGTAAAGGCGGGTGACATCGATACTTGTCTGGCACCCCTCCTTAAAAATTAGTTCCCTATAGGCACATTCATAGGTTCCTTAGAGAGGACTGAATAATAGTTTCCCTGTGTGTTTTTTTTATATAAACGATTCATTCCCAACCGGGCGTCAAATGCCCACTTATACCCTTCTTCTTCAAGTTTTCTAATTTCTTCATTATCAGAGAGACAAATTACTCCATATTTTGCTCTGCGTTGTCTATTTTTTAATGATTTATTATAAATAATTTTATTTTTTGCTTCCTCTTCTCTATGTTTTAGCGAATGCTCTATCTTGCCTGGAAGTTTATTTAAAAACGCTGTCAAAGCCTCTACTAATTCAGGTATGTCTTGCTGTGGTTGCCTAGGAGCGGAAGAACTTGTGTTTCCTTCTTCTAAATCATCTAGCGCTTCGTCAGCCATCTGCGATAGCTCTTCTCGTGTTAAAGCTTTGCCCGGGAAGGAACCTTTGGTATCTTCACGCTCTTCCATTGCCAGAACCGCAGAGGTTGCTAGAAAAGCTGCGCAAAAGGCGGTTAGGGTTATTTTCTTTGAATGTAACATAATTTTTCTCCTTTGAAACATAACAATCTTCTGTATAATTTATTTTTATTATATAGATATATCTTAACTAGTAATTTATAGGGAGAATGTCAAGGTGATTATTTTTAATTTGATGGTCAGATCATGTTAATTATAAAGTTAATTTGTTTACGGCTCATCCATGCGCCAAAGACCCAAATCCATCGTCATTTCTTTTCCGATGAGGTGATAATATTTTTTAATCCATTGATCGGCTGTTTCTCTTCCAACCTCCTTAACCGAGTTTAAAAACCCCCGGTCTGTTGTGTATTTCGTGTCGACTCCTAAACTTGCCATAAACTCTTCATTCTGGATGCAATGGAGGCGGACTTCAGCGAAAGGATTTTCTGGAGCAAGATGATCAGAGAACTGTTGAATTTGTCGGATGCTTCGGATTTCGCGCATAAGATTTGCGTTAAATGTAATTTCATTTACGCGATCGAGGATTTGTTTTGGGGTTTTGGGAATGCCTGGATGGCGAATCGCATTAATGGGAACAACGATAATATCTTTTGATTTACAATGATAAATAAGGGGTTCTAATACGGGGTTTCCCATAAACCCCCCATCCCAATAATAATTTTTTTTCCATTCGACAGCTTGAAAAAGATTTGGAAGACATGATGATGCGAGGAGAGTTTCCTCAGACATCTCATCATTGTGAAATACTTTTAACGCGTTTGTTTCTACATTTGTGCCACATGCAAAAAGTTTTATTTTTGTATTATTCTCTAGGAGTTTAAAATCAATCGTTTTAAGGAGGATTTCTTTCAGAGGGTTATAATTTAAGGGATTTGATTGGTAAGGAGACAGGGTTTGAGAAAGAATATCTCTAACCATATCAACAGGTGACCACCCAAAAAAGTTACTTTTAAAAGATGAGTGCCAAGCTTGAGAAGGGTTGAAAGCACCTGTGGATTCAGAGAGGGTATGCCAAAATTTGTCGAGTGCTTTCCTTGCGCCTTCATTTCCGCCTTTGAGGAGACCACAGGCAATTGCGGCAGCATTTATGGCTCCTGCACTGGTTCCACTCATCCCTTCAATATCAAGCGTTTTTTCTTCTAAAAGTCGATCAACAACCCCCCATGTAAAAGCTCCTTGAGCACCGCCGCCCTGTAGAGCGAGATTGACGGAAACCTTTTGAGGGGCTTTTACCTTTTCTTTTTCCTTTGTTTTCATTGAATCTTCCAACCTTAGTGCGATCTTTCTCTTTTATAGAGTAGAAAAATTAAAGTTTGGTTAAGAGAGGTCTTTCTTATCCCACCAACTCAGCAATCACCTTCCGGAGAGGCTCCAGACCTTCCTTCTCGTGGGAACTCGTGAGAAGAGGGGTTGGAAAAGCGGCGGGGTGTTTCTTGAGTTTTGCTGTAAGAGATGTTATCAGCTCATCAAGATGTGTGGGCGTCGATTTGTCCGATTTTGTCAGTACAATTTGATAAGATACTGCAGCCTTATCCAATTCTTCCATCACGGCTTCATCACTCCCTTTGAATCCATGACGGCTGTCGATCAATAAAAAAACACGTTTTAAGGGAACACGTCCTTTCAAGTAATCCTGAATCAACCGAGACCAGATTTTGATTTTGGCTTTCGAAGCCGCGGCATAGCCATATCCGGGCATATCAACAATATAAAACCTTTTTCCAAGTAGGAAAAAGTTCAGCTGTTGGGTGCGCCCAGGCGTATGAGAGACACGGGCGAGACTATTTCGTCCTAAGAGAGCATTGATAAGGCTCGATTTTCCTACGTTTGAGCGTCCTGCAAAAGCAATTTCCGGCAACGTGGGAGGCGGCAGGATTTCTATTCTGTCCGCTCCCGCCACAAATGTACATTCTTGGGCAAACAACCAGCGAGGATAGTCACTGATATTAGACAGCTTCTCGCTTGACATGCCTCGCCTTTTTTCTTTCCGAGCGTTTCATAATCACCCACTGTTGAGCGATCGAGAGAGCATTGTTCCAAGCCCAGTAGATGACAAGACCCGCTGGGAATTGGGCAAGGAGGTAAGTGAAGAAGATTGGCATGAACAGGAACATTTTGGCTTGCACCGGATCGGCCGGTGGCGGGCTCAACTTTTGTTGCAAGAACATGGTTATGCCCATAATAATGGGCCACGCACCAATCATGAGAAAGGAAGGTGGATCCCAGGGGATCAATCCAAAAAGGTTAAAGATGGTCGTGGGATCCGGTGCGGAAAGGTCGTGTATCCATCCATAGAAGGGAGCATGGCGCATTTCAATGGAGACGAAAAGAACCTTATACAAAGCAAAGAACACGGGGATTTGAATGATCATGGGTAAGCAACCCGCCAAGGGATTTACTTTCTCCTTTTTATAAAGCTCCATGACTTTTTCATTCATTTTCATGCGGTCATCCGCGTAACGTTCGCGGACTTTTTCAATTTCAGGCTGTAAGTTCTTCATTCTTGCCATGGATTCATAAGATTTATTAGCGAGAGGGAAGAAAATAAATTTTATCAGAACAGTCAATGCTAAGATGGCGAGCCCAAAGTTTCCTAAAATACCTTTCAGAAATTCAAGGGCGTAGAAAATGGGTTTCGTCAGAAAGTAAAACCACCCAAAGTCAACAGCCAAGTCAAAGTGGGTAATGCCAAGGGTTTCTTCATATCCGTCAAGGAGTCTTAAAACTTTTGCCCCTGCAAAAAAGTGGTCGGTGACTTCAATACTTTTTCCAGGCTCTAAGGTCTGTGGATCTCTTTGGTACTGTGCCGTTATTAAGGTAGCTTCCCCAGTTCCCTGGCGGGTATAGAAGGAGGAGATTTCGGCCTTAGGATCGGGGACAAGAGCTCCAAGCCAATATTTATCAGTGAGACCAAACCATCCTTTACCTCTTGGGTTCTGCAACGTGCCAGTTTTTGCAAGATCGTCGAAACTTGGATCATGGAGTTTGCCGTTAAAAACCCCAACGGGACCCTCATGGAGAATAAAAAAACCAGAAGTTTTAGGCTCTCCCTGACGGGCTAAAAATCCTTGAGGAGAGAGAGTGACAGGCGTCGTTCCTGTGTTTGATACCTTTTGTGTGATTGTAAACATGTAATGGTCGTCAATGGAAATGATTTGGTGGAAGGTAAGTCCCTGACCATTGTCCCATGTTAATGTAACAGGTGTTTGGGGTGTCAGATTAAGTCCATTGCTTTGCCAAAGGGTTTTCTCATTTGGAAACGTGCCTTGCTGCCCTGTCCAACCTAAACGTGCATAATAGGCGTTAGGAGCATTTTGGGGGGAGAGAAGGATAATCTCTGGGCTCTTAGGATTCACAGTTTCACGATATCTCAGAAGGGTTAGGTCATCGAAAAGAGCTCCTTCTAAATTAATGGATCCCTTTACACTGCTGCTTTGAATTTGAAGTCGGTGAGGCGCTGTTTTTACCGCTTCTTCCCGCGTCAACGGTTGGGAGACAACGACTTGTGGAGTTGTCGTGTGTTGAGTTACTTGGGATGCATTTTGCGGTTCAACTTTCTTAGGGGCTGAAGGCATGAAATATTGAAATGCAAATAACACAGCGATTGAAAGGACAATAGCGATAATAAAATTTTTCTGGTCGTTCATAACTACATTTCCTTAATAGGATGAATTTACTGCTCTTATAAGGACCATCTTGGCCCTAGACGTCAAGAGAAGTATTTTTCAATGGCCTCGTTCTTACAATGTAAATCCTATGTAACAGGAGGGAAGAGCCCCTTATTTGACGGAGACTCATCTTTTACGGGATCAAATCCGTCTCCTCCCCAGGGATGGCAACGGCATAGTCTTTTCAAAGCCATAAGACCCCCCTGATAAGGACCATAATGCTTGAGCGCTTCAAGGGCATATTCGGAACAGGTAGGTAAATACCGACAGCGGGGACGAAGCCAGGGAGAAATGGTATAGCGGTAGAAATAGATGAGGGCTTTGAAAAGGAAATTTATTAAGCTTTTCATCCTGGACCTCATAATTTCTGAAGAAACTCGTTGATCTTATGACAAATAAGGCCAACGAGGCTCAACGGAAGTGTGATATTTAGATGATAAGAGGTCAAGGCTTTTTATAAATAAATCGACCGCGGAGTAAAATAAAAACCATTTTTTCGCTTCAATCGGGCCTAGACGTCATTTGTGCTATGGGTAATCCTGATGAGGAGAAAAAGGAAGTCCCCTCATCCAACTCTGCATAATCGAAGCATCGAGGGGGGTAGGAGCTTGTTGTGGTAAGCTTGGTGCAGAGCCATCCTCAACCCAAGTTAAAGGTGTTTCTTGATATAAAGCGGGAGAACTTAAAGGAGCCAATGGAATTTTTTTACTTTCTAAATCTTGGGGGCTCCTCGGCAAGGGGGGTTGAAATTGGGTGAGAGGTCTATTTTGTTTTGAGATGCCTCCCTCTTCGAAATCCAGTAATTCCTGCAGTCGTCTCCCTGCTTCTTTATGGCCATGCCACTCAGCAATAGTAAATGCTCTTACTGCTTCGCACCAATTTTCCTGTCTTGCATATTTACAGCCGAAGTTATACCTACCCGATGCTGTGGACTTAGACTTTTTTGGGTTGCGTTTCGCAATTTTAGCCAGTGTTTCTTGCTTTACTTCTTCGAAAGGTACCTGGGAATCCATACGCTGACCCGCGGCCTGTTCATAGGAAATTGGGGGTTGAAGAGAGTTAGACGGGGAAATCGATGAAGCTCGAGGCAAGCTTTGAGTCACCTCATCTCTAGAAAAATACAAGTTACAGTTTTGAAGTGAGACGAGATTTAAGGTAATTTGAGGCCATTTCGCGCTCTCAACTTGCTGAGGTGTCGGCAAGGATGGCAGAGCTGGAAGGGAAATCGGACGTGTTCCTCTTACATCCCTCGCATCAGTGGGGAGAATAATCCCTTCTTCGACGACGGTTTCAATACTCTCTGTAGGTGTTTGAGGCGCGGGTGTTTCACTTAATTTCAGCAAGGCTTGAGCCAATTCATTTTGATTTAGTTTCATTTTTTTAGAATATGAGCGAGATTGAGTTCCCTTCTCTTTGAGATTCTTTTTTACTACTCGTTTCCGCTTGGATGCTTGGGAAGAGACTTCTTCATCTTGATTCCCACCCTTACCCGACCATACGGGCTCAGTGAGAGACATCATAACACTTATTAAGGCAAATAAACTAACTTGAAACTTCATAACAACCACTTTCCTTAAAAAACAATATTGATTAAAAATAGAGAAACAAAAAAAATATGTCAATATAAAAATTTATAATAAACTGAATTATCGCTCATGTAGTTTTATAAGCGCCTTCTCGAGCTCTTGACCCATTAGCGCAAAATTGCGTCTTAAAATTTCTTCCCTTGCAATGAATACATAATCAATCCCCGAACGACCCATTGCTGAAAGAATTTGGCTCAAAAGAGCCCGAAGGCGCCTTTTGGCTCGGTTGCGCTTGACGGCACCTCCCACTTTTCGGCTGGCTGTAATACCATAACGAAAGGGACCTTCGGGAGACCTTTGATATATTTGAATAATAAAGGCAGGAGTCACATAGCGTTCTCCTGTTTTTGCCACATTTAAAAACTCTGACCGCTTTCGAAGACGTTCTAAGGGTTGGCTAGGCACTCAGGCGCGCGCGCCCCTTAGCGCGACGACGAGCGATGACTTTGCGCCCTCCGACGGTGGCCATACGGGCCCGAAAACCATGACGGCGTTTGCGGACTAAATTACTGGGTTGAAAAGTGCGCTTCACGTTCCTATCTCCTAACTACATACATATTAAATTGGTGTATAAGCTAATTTGAAAGGAAAAGTCAATTCCAAGAACGGGAAAGGGAATAAAATCCTTTTCATTGATGGGGGTTTTGAGTAAGTTAAGGCAAATTTTTTGGAGAGACACGTTATGAAAGAGTTTGGATTAATTATAAAAATAGTTGTTGCTATTGTTTTGATCACTTTTGTTGGGGACTGGTTTCCAGTAGGAATTCAACGAGCGTTCTTCACAATAAGCCTTTTCATGAAAGATACCCTTGGTTTTGCTATGCCATTCATTGTATTTTCTTTTATTTTTGCCTGTCTTTCAGCGTTTCAGAAACAAGCTCCCCTTTTGATTGTCATGATTCTGACGTTTGTTGTTTTATCTAACTTTATTTTTGTTCAGATCGGCTATTTCGCGGGAGATATCTTCTTACCCCACTTGGGATATAACGCTGCTTCTGCAGCGCAAAAAGCTGCTTCTGCTCTTTCTCCCCTAGAACCTTTCTTTACGATTCCTTTTCCGAAGCTGATGAGTCTGGATATAGCTCTTCTCCTGGGGACTTTAGCGGGCCTATATGGCGCTTTTTGGGGAAATGAGAAGCTTGTCTCTTGGGGAGCCTTTTTAAGAGATATCTTTCAAGCTGGATTAACAAAGGTTTTTATTCCCCTGGTTCCTCTCTATATCATTGGCTTTTTATTTAAAATTCATCATGATGAATCTCTTATTGAGACATTTTCTGGATACGGTCCGATGATTGGTTTAATTGTCGTTATCCAATTTTTGGCCATTATCTTTTTTTATTTCAAAGCCAACTTAGGAAACTTTAAAGATATCAGAACATCTTTAATGAATGTATTTCCCTCAGGGCTTGTAGCTCTTTCGACTATGTCAAGTATGGCAACCTTACCCCTAACCTTGGAAGCAGCAGAAGAAAATACAAAAAATAAATCCCTCGCTCAAATTATGATTTCAGCAACCGTAAATATTCATCATGTCGGGGATTCCATAGCTATCCCTATATTGATGGCTGTTGCTTTAGCCATGAACGGAATAGAGCCAATGAGTTATGGGACTTTCCTTATCTTTTCCATGTACTACATGGTGGCTAAATTTGGTGTTCCTTCCGTTCCAGGAGGGGAACTTGTTGTTTTATTCCCCGTTTTATTGGGAGGGAATTTTGGATTCAATGATTCGATGAGTGGGTTATTAATGACACTTTATATTTTGATGGATCCTTTTATCACAGTTACGAACGTGCTTGCCAATGGAGCCCTTGCCATTTTCATGGATAAGATCTGTGGGCGGATGAAAACTTTTCAAACTGTGGAAGAAACTGCAGGGTAGTTTTTTTGAAAAAATATTGCCAAAAATTTGCCAATTACAATAAATTGTGATAATGTCGAGAATAAACAAGGGAGGATTTTATGAAAAATACTTTTGGCTGGGTGCAATTAGGCTCCTCTGACCCTAAAAAGGCAAAGGATTTTTATAGCAAGCTTTTCAAATGGTCTCTGAATGAAAAAACAATGGAGAAGGGACACTCCTTTATTGAAATTGATGCTGGAGAAGGACCCATTGCAGGGATTCATCACGCCGGAGAAAAAGAGCCTGTTTGTTGGACTCCTTTTGTGAATGTGGACGATATTCATGAATCCACAGACAAGGCGGAAAAATTAGGCGCAAAAATTATTGTTCCGATCACAGACCTTGGGGGCGGGGAAGGCTTTTATAGTGTCTTTATCGATCCCACAGGCGCAGTTTTAGGACTTTACGCAGAGAAGTAATACTATTTATTTTTCTAAAAATGATGTAAGAGCCCAACTCTAAGGTGAGAAAGAGTGGACGATCTTCTTCATCGAAATTACATGCAATAACAAGCCTCGGGATTTAATAATTACACCATTACTCACCACATAACTTTTTTTGTGGAGCAGGAAGGTCTTTTGCATACTCTGAACTTCTTATGTAGGTATCCAGTTCGTCGTTTGATTTTACGGTTGCCGAAGATGTAAGGCCTGTCTCACAGCCAGATTTATTGCATGTGTCTGTCACAATAACATAGGGTCCCTGGTTTTTTACGATTGAACAGGTACAGACAGCTTTAGAAGGATCGTTTGGATCTATAATACAAGGACTATCTAAACAGTTTGCCCATGGTCTTGCATTTGAGCAGCTCACATAACTTCCGATTGGATAATACCTTGATCTAACTTCCTTATAACCTTCTGGGGTTGTTTTTACATCTTGGCATGGCTTTTCTCCTGCAGAATACCCAGTTTCTGTTTTGCAAAAGCAAAGTGACAATCCAGTTTGTCCTGGTATGGGAGAACACTTTGCTGTGGTACACAATGCATACTGACTTTTGCAGATGTAGGGGTTATCAGCTAAGGTGATTTGAGAGAGAAACATAAGGTAAGCTGTGAACAAGATAAGGGTGTTTAACAGACATTTTTTCATGTAATATTTCCCTGTTGTAGACCGTTTTTAAATGATATCATATTTTCAAATTCTGTGCACGCTTGATCAAAACTGGCTCATTTCCTTTCCCTGCAAAAGCTTGTGATTTTTGCATTCCTGCCTATATATATAGAAATGAAAGGAAATAGGATATGAGTGAAAGCAGAATTACTGCACTTACGGAGGGAGTTTCGCCCAAGCTTGTAGGCGCTACTTTTATGTTGCTATGGGCGCTCAGCTTTAGTTCTGCCATGGCTTTTGCCAAAACACTCTCGCCAGAGGTTGATAGCCTCATCGTTCTTTTTATGCGGTATTTCTTTGGGCTCATTTTTTTCAGCCCTTTTGTATTTCAAGCGGGGTTTAAGGGGTTTGTGACTTCACGTCCCATTTTACATATCACACGTGTTTTCTGTGTGGGAGCTGCGATGGGGTGTACGTATTACGCCTATCGAAATTTACCCCTTGCTCTCGCCACGTCTATCGGCATGACGGGTCCCTTATTTACAACTGTTCTTGCGATGACTCTTTTAAAGGATTCTGTATCTCTGCCCAAGTGGGCCCTGATTATCTTTGGGTATCTCGGCGTGATTGTGATAGTAAGGCCCCATGAAATGCCCATCAGTATTGGGGTGTGGGTCGAGCTCTTAGCAAATCTTTTTGCGGCGTTTTCCATTATTTGTGTGAAGCTTCTCTCACGCACGGAAAGCACGCTAACCATTATGCTGTATGCAAATACAGCAACGACTTTTATTGCGGGTCTTTTAGCCTTGAGTATTTGGAAAACACCAGAGCCCCAGGACCTTATGGCTCTGATGGCTATTGGAGCTCTTGGTGTCTTTTCTCAATATTGCTCGGTCACGGCTTTAAGATATGCCAGTCCTTCCTATCTTGCGCCTTTTGAGTATACGCGTTTGATTTTTGCGATTCCGGTGGGGTATCTTTTCTTTCACGAACTCCCCACGCTCTGGACTCTCTTTGGAAGCCTAATGATTATTGGAGCTACTTATGGCTTAACCCGTCTTGAAATCTCTCCTCAAGGCCGCAAAATAGGCTGAAAAGAGATATCGACAAGAGATGCTTCGTAGGTTCTTTGCGGTTTTCCACTTTCACAGCTTGCCTTGCAGGCAAATAATTCGCGATCGCAAGTATTGAAACTATGGGATTTTTGAGCATTGCAGCTTTGCTTAGAGGCAAAACATGCACTTTGACAAGAAGAAAGATCGTTTGCTTTTACAGCAGTGGCAAGAATCAATATTCCGGCCGTCATAATGAGAAGTTTCATGTTTATCTTCTCCTAAAAAAAAGGTTTACTCGTAAGGGTTAGCTGAAAAAGGTTAATTTTTTGCAAACGCAGTTTTTCAAGAGTCTTGATTCAGGAAGAGACTTCAGGTACAAGGCAATTCAAGTCCCCTTCGTCTAGAGGCCTAGGACATCGCCCTCTCACGGCGGTAACACGGGTTCGAATCCCGTAGGGGGCACCATTCCAGTGTAGCAGTGTTGCAGAGAACAGTGTAGCAGAATGTCCTTTGAATGGAAGCATTGAAGCTCCGCACTCTAGATCTGCAATTTTGCTACACTGCTACACTGGATTCTGCACATGCGCTCAATGGCCATCAAAATCAATGTTTCTCCTAAGGATCAAGAGGCAATTAATGATGCCCTTGAAAAGGTAGGCTACCCAAGGCAAAGGCGGAAATATCACTGTACCTTTGGGTTCATTGAAAAAATGGTTCCAGAAGAAGAGTCGACCGCTTTTGGAGAAAAAATAATCCACATGCTTCAAGACTACATTAATCCCCTATCGCCTCATTATGAGGTTGAAAAAGCAGCCCATCTTTTTGGCCATGTGATCGCCTTTTTGCCGACAGATAAGTCATTGGCCACGTTGAGAGAAATTAATCTTTGGCTTTCTGACAAGGTTAAAGATATTTCAGAAGGACGGTGGGAGTTGAATACGGAAACCCAGTCTCAAACTTACATCCCCCATCTGACGCTCTGGCGAACTCGCCATCCAGATCACCGATTTGATGGGTTAAAGGTGGCTGCTGAAATGCATCCTTCCTATCATTTGTCAAATGCAGGTTATGTTATTTTTTAATTCTTGAAAGTATATTGACCTTATTCTATTCGGAATAGTATATTTCATTAAAATCTATGGAGGCTGTTTTGATGGAACGCCTGCTGCGGAAATGATTTTTGCTAAAATTGGAGAATGTTATGTGTTATAAATCAAAGTTCTTAATTGGCTTTTACCTGGCCGTTTTATTTATGTCTGCGTCCTTTCCTGTTCAGGCGATGGAGGAGGAAGGGCAGAATGCAAAACAGAAGCAAAAAGGCTCCCACAAAAAACGGATTCTGGGAAAAAAAACCAGAAGCCTTACTAACCTAAATTTAGTTCATCATAAAAGACCCGCTCCTCCCCCAAAGATGCCTCAACCAACCCCCGCGAGGCCCCAACAAGCGGAAAAATTAAAGAGTGAGATAAAGTATTTAAATAGCCAAGAAGAACATAAAGCTTTCCTCAAAGGAGCTGTTATGAATGCTGAACAAGAAGTCCGCATCTCTTCTAACGAAGTTTCAAGAAAATTCTTAAAAGAAGAATTCTTTCCATCGCTCAAAAAAGCTAAAAATAAGTTTCCAGTAATCATTTATATGCCTCCAGAAAATAAAGAAACTTTTAGAGAAGCTGAAGCTTCGAGTGAGCAAAAATCAGATTATAATCACCCAATCAAGCTAAGAACTTTACCAAGTTGCTATACAAATGAGTTGTTAGTTGATCAGAATTCGTATGCAGCAGGCGCTTACCCCTGGCTTTTTTCTCTCGAATCTCAAGAAGAAAGAATTTACCACACTACAGTGATTCTGGGAGAAAATGCGAAAGAGCAGATTAAAAAATGTAGGCAAGACTTAATAAGAGCCGGAAACAGAAACCTTCGTGCTAGAAGAGAATCATCGAAATTGTCAAGATTGATAAAGCTGGGGGGTATCGTAGAGCCAAAAGACTCTACCCCGACTAAGTTTTCTGAACTATCTTTGGGTGCAAGTGAAATACGAGCAGGGCTTGAAAAAGAAAAAGCTATAGCCGCAGCAGGAGCAAGTGGGGCCACAAACACAGGCCTGAAAACAGACACAAATGATGAGGTGCCTACTGATTGCAATGATCTTTCTTGTATAATAGGGGAATCCGATAGTGAGGAAGAAACTTCTAGTTCAGACGGGGGAAGTAACAGCGATTCATCAAATGAGAGCCATCAATTAAAACTTAAACCATCCGAAGCTGAAAAAACAGTTCTTTATGACGATCCAGATGACGAAGATTTATCACTGAGGAGTCAGTATTATAGAGACATGCTCAAGAATCGCGCGCCTTTAACCCCGAAGAACCCAGAGAAATAATTGAGGACTTAACGATCTTAAGCAAGAAAATCTAGATTACTTTGGGCTTTCGCCCTCGCAAAAACGATGGGAGAGCCAAGAAGTAAAAAGCGAAGATTGTTCGTTGAATCTTGGGTTAAATTTGGGGGAAGAGGGCCGTCTCCAGTGTTCTAGAATGTCAGGGGCTATGGGGGTTGAATACGGAAACTCAGTCTCAAGCTTACATTCCCCATCTGACTCTCCGGCAAACCCGTCATCCTGATCAGCGGTTTGAAAGGTTAAAGGTGATTGCTGAATGCATCCCTCCTATCATTTGTTAAAGGCCGGTTATGTTATTTCTTAATTCAAAACTTATATTGACCTTATTATATTCATAGTAGTATATTTCCTCATCATCTATAGTGGTTGTTTTGATAAAACATCTACTACGAAAATGTTTATTGGTAAAATTGGAGAGTATTATGTGTTATAAGTCTAAGTTCTTAATGGGTTTTTCACTTACCTGTTTATTTATATCTGCATCCTTCCCTGTTCAGGCGATGGATAAGGAAGATCCGGAAAATGGTACTCCGAAAAGAGGCAAAAGCATTTCTGAGCATATGCGTATGCGAAAAAATTTACAAAATAAAGATGCTGTTCTAAAAGGGGAATATACAAGAGATGCGATAAAAGAATTAAAAGAATCCAAAGTTCAGGTTAATTTAAATCGCGAGAAGCTTATAGAAAAACTTAGAGAAGTTATCACTGGAAAAGAAAAAAAAGAAATCACCATCTACTCTAAAGATGTCTCACCAATTTTCGTAAGTGAGCTCTTCACTTCATGGATCAACAGATCTGAGGGGAAGCTTACCCTTTCGATTTACACGACTCCAACGGGTATGGAGATGTTTAATGAGGGAATAAAAGAACGAAAATTTAAACGTAAGCACACCATTAAAATAGAAGCTCTAGATTCATCATTTTTCGCTGATATTAATATATTGATTGCGGGTCAGACTTTATTTGTATCAACTACTTATCCGTGGCTTACTCTTCCAAGTGCTGAGATAGAAAGCATTCTTTACTCGACTACTATGATTAGCGGAGAGCGAGCAGAAGAGGAAATTACAAAAACGAAAGAAGAATTGAAAAAAGCACGACAGAACCATCTTCGTAATATGAAAAATTGTTCATTAACTGCGGCGCGTATGGATGAATCTATGGGGCGTGAGTCTTCAGACTCTGATGAGGAGCACTCCGAAAAACTCGCCCCGAAGGGGCTGTAGAAGAGTATCTAAATCTTGGATATGGTAGCTCTAATGATAAATAAACAATGGTATATCCGTTGATTTTAAAAGATCTTTTGCACAAGAGCCCCTAAAGAAATAGCTAATCCCCCCATGGCCAAAAGCCCCCATGACGACAAGACAAGGTTTAATATCTTTCATCAAATCAGATAGGGCTTTTGAGGGTTTTTCGGAGGTCGCAATAGGGTGTATATGAGCTTTTACCCCATGATTTTGACAGAGTTTCAAGGCTGAATTGACACGATCCCGGGCTTCTTCTTCATCAGAACTTACGGTTGCGATATGAACAGTTTTCCCTTTAAAAATGCCGATAAGAAGAGCCATATGGAGGGCTCTTGAAGAGGCAAAGGTTCCATCATAGGCTACGAGAACATGAGGACTGTCTTGATTAGCAAGGGTAGGGCCTGTCACAATGATGGGCCTAGGGTTGTCTCTAATAATTTGTTTGATAGAAATCGACGTATCTTCGGTTGTTGTGAAATGAAAGTTAGCATCCTTTCCAATGACCAATAAGTCATATTCCGTAACAAAGTGCTCAATTTCATAGGCGGGAACGCCGGTTGCATCAATGATAGAACACGCTATCTTATGGCTTTTACAATAATCTATAAATCCTTTTTCAAGCTTATGGATGCGGCGTTTTGCATCTTCTAGGAGCTGCTCATCAAGTTCCACCTTAAAGGCAGCGCCGCCCAAAGGAATGGCTTCAGGGGCCGCAATCCAAGGTTCATCCAAAACACCAATACCTGTGAGGGAAGCTTTATGAAAATGAGCGAGCGAAACACCTAATTTTTTTGCAGATTCGCTGGATTGAGAATCATCCAACGTGACAAGAATACTTTTGATCATCCCAAGCCTCTTTTTATTTTGTGAGTGATATCAGAAAATTAATCATACCTTTCCTGGCCAGCCTTTTCTAGCCCGAAAATGACGCATAAGTGAGAGTTTAGGTGTACCTTCTAAATGACAGCTCCGCTCGCAATCTGCGAGCGGAGCGAGTCAATATAGTCTTTAAGGCCTTATTACCTGTGCCTCATTGGTTGCCTTGCGGTAGCATCCATAAGATGCACTACCTTACCCTTTGATATACCCATATCTTGGGTGATTGATGCAAAAGTATTAAAAGATGGTCCGGTCATTAAAAGGCCTAAAACAAACATAAAGCATAATGTTTTCATCTTATCCTCCCATATATTAACATATATTAACAGAAATTTTTATTATACTTATAGTATACATTAACAATTATTAATTTTTTATTAATATTTTTTAATGATTAGTTTGCACTTTTTTAAAGATTCTTTCTGATTTTGTTTCATACGCGATTATTTTATCTTGAATGGCCTTGGGTTTTCTGCAAATTAGATAAGGATCTACCTTTCCCTCAAAATTGTATTGAGACAAAAAATGACATCAATCACTTTCAAAATCATTGAACATGGAGGCAGTGAGTACCAAAATGCCCTTTCTTTACGAGAGGATATCTTACGGAAACCTCTGGGTTTCTCTTATACTCTCGAAGAACGAGAAGGGGATAAAGAACACGTTCACATTGTTGGCTTTTTAGATGGCGATGTATGTGCAACAGCCGTTCTTGTTCCAGAAGGGGATAAGCTCAAAATGCGCCAGGTTGCTGTTCAGGGAGATCATCAAGGTAAAGGGTTCGCGTCAGCCATGCTAAAATTCTGCGAGGACTATGCCCTCAGTAATGGATTCATGGAAATCTACTGTCATACCAGAGAGACAGCCATTCCCTTTTACTTAAAAAATCATTACCTTGCCGAAGGTGACCTATTTATTGAGACGACAATACCTCATCTAAAGATGCGGAAGGTTTTAAGGAGAAAATAGCATGATCGATCACATTTCTTTTTCCGTTAAAAATTTCGAGCAAAGCCAGGACTTTTACGACAAAACCTTGTCCATTTTGGGCTATGAACGTTTGATGAATTTCGATACGGAAGAGCATCAAGTTGCAGGGTATGGAAAAAATGGCAAGCCATCCTTTTGGATTGGGGATAGCTCTCTTTCCGGTAAGGAAGAGGAAGTCGGCAAAGCAAAAGGGTTTCATGTTGGCTTTTTAGCCCCCGATGTTGCGTCTGTTCATCAATGGTACGAAAAATGCTTAGAACTGGGGGGAACGGATAATGGTGCTCCAGGGCCACGTGCAGAATATCATCCTGGCTATTATGGTGCCTTTATCATTGACCCCAACGGTTGGCGTATTGAGGCTTGTTTTCAGACCTATCAGGGGGGGTAAACCCACCCATCAGCCTTCCCTTCCACGTCATTCCGGGACTTAGACTTTCTTCATGAGCCCGTTAGGGCGAGTGATAGAGAGGCTTAGTACCCGGAATCTCGTGAATAAGGACAAGTGTCCCTACTAGGTTCCGGGTATTAAGCCTGCCTCGCGAAGGCGAGTGATCAGAAACAAAATCTATTTTAATTTTATCCTAGTTCCCCACTTTCGTGGGGACAAGCCTAAATCCCGGAATGACGCGCCGGGGATTTGTTCTTGTCTGAAGCTGCTTCAGGTTGAACAGCATTCACCTGACGCACGATTCTTTCCACTTGTTCATTGACCACCCACCGCACAAGAGTCGGCAAATTGGCATCAAGCCACTCCTTTAACAGGGGCCTTAAAATTTCACGGACGAGATTTTCAACGGTTTGCCCCCCAATTCCCGCATTAAGACGCGGGTCAGGATATCTAGGACTCTCGGAGGCCACTTTGTTGAGGGCTTGAAACGAAAGTGCAGCTTCAGACACAGCTGCTGACGAAACAAGGGGTTCACTAAATGTAGATTGAGATGTGTGGGTTGTGCCCTTTGTCTTTTCTGAAGATTCCTTCGGAAAGGCAGACTTAGACTTTGGATCTTCTTTTTTTTCATCCATCTTTTGACCCTCCTCAGGTAGAAGATTTGTCAGATCTAGGATATCATCATGATGAGGGGCCGCCAAATGATTCTTTTCTCCATCCTGGGAATCCCCTGAGATGATGTGACGAATGGATGCTAAAATTTCATCCATGGAAGGTTCAGTTGCGGGCTTTTCTATTTTCATCGCTGATCCCCATCTTTCACATACCGCCAGTCTTTTCCTTGCCAGAACTGGATCCAGGCATTCTTATACTCATTATAGTAAGCATCTGGATCATAGTACCTTACATTGAGTCTCAAGTCACGTGCAGTTAACCGCCCCATGGCTTGTAAGACAGCGTATCCCGAATTAACGAGTGTTGCCTGTGCGTTGGCTAAATCAATTTGGGCCTGTATGAGTTGCTGTTGGAGTTGGATCACGTCAATAACCGTTTTCGTCCCCACATTAACTTCTTCAAATCCCCCTTCGACGGCTAGTTCTTGAGCTTTAACTTGGGCTAAGAACCCCTTTACAGCTTCGCGGGAGGCAATCAGATTGTCCCAGGCCGTTCTCACAGCTTGAACAACCCCCCGTTGAGCGCCCACTAAATTGACTTTTGCCTGAGCCATTTGTTGGTAGGCTTGGCGAACCTTAGAGTTTGGAATGCCCTGTAAGTAAATGGGGACATTTACGATAGTATTAAACGCAAGATCTGTTCTTTTGATAGCCTTACCTTCATTGGGCCCACTAGTTATACCATTGTCTCCCCCTAGACGAGTATTCCCAACTTGTCCTTGAACACTTACATCAGGTAAAAGTTCTGCGGCTTGCAGGTATACATTATAATCTGCAGCTTCAAGTTGATAACGGGCTTGAGTGATCTCAGGGTTGTGTGTTTTGGCGATTTCCAAAGCTTCTTCATAATTTTTGGGGAGCTGCAGAATAACATTTGCAGGCGCGAGTTTCCCTGGAGGACTTCCGACTGTCTGCATGTAAGTCGCCTTAGCATTTTCTAAGGTCCCTATCTGTTGAGCAAGCGTTCCTATTCCTCCTTCATATTGTCCTCGTGCGGCCTCCACATCAACGCGATCCCCTTGACCCACTTCAAAATAAGCCTCCGCCCGTTGCCATAGTTTGAGAAAAAAATCCATATTCTGTTTTTGATACTCAACGATGGCTTCATTAGCAAGAATAGATGTATGGGCTTCAATTCCCGCAAAAAGGGCATTTTGCTCCTGGATGAAAAGATTTGCTCTTTCAGAAAGAACATTACTTTCTGCAACACCAATCTGAGCCTCTGTAGCTCCTCCGTCATAAATGTTTTGTTCTAAGGTTGCCGTATATGTCGTTGTACTACCATGAGCTTTGATCCCTTGCTGTCGGCTTGGTCTTCCAATTGGGTATGTTTGAGTTTGATTTTGTTGTCCTTGTACAGAAAGACTAGGCCGCCAAGCGGCATTGGCTTGAGAGACCCCTTCATCTGTGGCTCTGAGGTTGGCTCGCTCTGCATCCAAAGCCGTATTTTGCATATAGGTTCGCTCAAGGGTCTCTTGAATCGAAACCGGTTCTTCCCCTGCCTCAATCCATTGAGTTTGTTGCGACAGCTCGGCTTGTTTATCCAGCCGTTCTCCTTGACGTATGTCCGTTCCCTGACTCATCTGAGCTCCCATACTCATTTGAGGGCGGGAAGGAGCATCTCCAAAGGACGATGAGCACAAAAAAGTACTTGAAATCAGGACGGTTAACTTAACGAGATTGCTTTGGGCACGTTGTGTCCTCTTAGTGGACTTCAGCAAAAAAGACTGGATTGCTTCGGAGCGAAGCTCCTCGCAAAGACGAGTGGGGGATGCTTCCCACAGTCGTCTTCGCGAGCCCCCAGTGGGGGCGTGGCGATCCAGAAATTTAAATTCATTGATGGCTTCTCTACATTTTCGTAAGAAGTTGTTCGCAATGGCGAATAAGTGGGAACCGTTATTGCGAGCCCTGCGAGAAGCAGGGCGAAGCAATCCAGACACTTTCAAGCTCATTGAGTGGTAATGAAAAATTTTAAGATGCCGCATGCTCATTTATAATTTGCTCACAAAATACCTTTTACCATACACCGAGTTTTCTTATTTTTCACTAAAAAATAAATGGCTTACCTCTTCGGAAAGCTTTCAAGCGTGGCGCAAATGCATCAAAAAGAGGAATTTCCGTAAACACATCATCCTGTTTGACACATTTTAGGGCGTATGTGCCCCGCTCTTTTCGATGCTTGAGCGTCACGAGGACGCCCCCTTCTTTCAATTGGAGCATCAAGGACTCTGGGATCAGATCCACGCACCCTTCGATCACCACTTTATCATAGGGGGCTTCTTTTTCCCAGCCCTCTTCCAGGGGTCCTAAAACCACTTCAACTGAGGAGAGTTTCAGGTCTTGAACAAGACGTTCGGCCTTTTGCGTCAAATTTTCTTCCGAATCCAAGGCAATGACACGAGCTCCCATTTGGCTTAAAAGGGCAGGCCCATAGCCCGTTCCCGCTGCAATATAAAGGATGGACTCAAGGGGTTTGGGATTTAAGGCCTCCAAAAGACGCCCAAGGGTGGCCGGTCTTAGAAGAAAGCGATCAACAGTATAGGGAAAGTTGGCATCCATATAAGCGATATGAGAAAGCTGACGGGGAACAAATTTTTCTCGCGGAACGTTTAAAAGGGCATCAAGAATAAAGGGGTTAGTGACATTTTCGGGCAAAACCTGCCCTTTCACCATATTTTGACGCATACTCTCAAACTCAGACATGAGCGCTTTCCCGTTTGTTTTTCTTTCCTTGTAACGACTCACCCGTTTCTCCCCCCTCGGTGTCATCCTTGGTAAGAAATGCTTCGTTTTCCCGGGGAAAGCTCTAGCATTTCTTGCCAAGGACACGACGGGTGATGAGTCATCTTTCCTCTATGCCTCTTAATCCTTACCCTTAAAGAAGTCAATTGTTTCCTGTGGGGAGTGTGCCCCTCACCCGCCATACGCGTCGCGTATGGCGACCTCTCCCACAAAGGGGAGAGGTAACGGAGTCAGCACTTAAATCACCTCTCCCCCTTGTGGGAGAGGTCGCCGCGTAGCGGCGGGTGAGGGGATAATAAGTGGGATGGGAGAATGAATGATGAATGATGAATCGCGCCAGCAGTTTTATCAAATACAGTTAATTCATTATAATAAAATTCTTAATAAAAATTCACCCGTAAGAAATAAAAAAATTAAAAAAATCAATAAAGATTGATACTATCGATTTGGTTGAGTATGATGCTACAGGTAATAGTGAGAATACTATTACAATTAAGACTAAATCTAAAAAGGAGAGGTTAAAATGTTTAAAAAATTACTACAAGTCACAACGGTTAGTTCAGCTGTTTTCACAATGCTATGTTTCAGTGGAAATGCTATGCGAAAATCGTCTGTCCAATTAGATGATGAAGCCGCTAGAAATACAAGGGCTCCGGTGCACAGTTTTGCTCATATGATGGAAAGGCAAAGATTGCAAAAAGAGCAAAATGATAGAATAAGAAGACAACAACAGGCCATTCAAATAGCTCTAGCTCCAGCTCCAGCTCCAGCCCCAGCCCCAGCCCCAGTTCCTAAACCCGCACCAGCTCCAGCACCTACTCCGAAATTGACACCACAACAAATAGCGCAAAAACGTGCCGCGAAAAGACAGAGAGCCCTTCAAAGGAAAAAAGTTAGGGCGGAAAAGCGAGCAGCAAGAAAAAAGGCGAAAGGTAAGTAATTTAACTTGCCTAACTGTCTAAAAGAATGAGGCCCGATTAGGCCTCTAACTTGTCCCCATGAATAAGTTCATTACATATGGAATTTTCTAATTGACTCTATTTTTCCGATATAGTAATGCTGCTTATATATAGCATTCTAAATATTTATAGAGGAATTTATGTTAAAAAAATCAATGTCCTATTCTTTTCTAGCCCCTGTAGTTGTGTGTTTTTTGTTCAATGGCACTCCGTGTCACAGTATGGAATCACAGCCCGAGGAAGAGGGCACCCATGTTGCAGTGCAAGTCTCTAACGAGAGGGCCAATCTCACGGATTTGGAAAAATACAAATATTATAAAGGAAGAGCAATAGAGTATTCAAAAAAAGGAAATGAAAAAAAGAAGAATAGTAATTTGATCAAAGCAGAAGAATTTCTCCCAGCCTATGAAATCTTTCTAAAACAAGAAACTCAACACAAATATGAAGAAAACAAAACGGCTTTAGTTGGTTATAAAATGTCTCCCTCTGGTGATCTTATACCTCCTTATGAATTTGACGTTGGTATCGGATTTGATGCTCTTTGGGCAAATACGAGGGCAAGAACATCGAAATTAGACCCTGAAACCACCTCCACACTTCTCCCTTGACATTTTGTGAACCATCTCTAAATTAAGAGAAAGCACAACTTAAAAGTCTCAAGGAGAATTTTTTGACTTTTATCGCATCTATCACTTTCTCTAAGGTTGCTTTTCTCAAGAAGCGCGGCTAAGCTGCGCCATTCTGTTTTCCCCCATTTTTTTATTTTATTTAACGAACTTGAGAAAGCTTTGATATGTGTATTATTGATCCCTTTTTTTGTTTTTTAAGTGCCATCGAATCCTTTTATTGGAGTTATATTGGCTTTACCGTCGTAATTGCGGCGGGAATTTATTTTTCTTTCCGCTCTGGATTTTATCAGCTGAAAGTCCTTGCTCACCCCATTAGAACAATCAAGGCTGTCCAGAAATCTTCCGAAGGCGGGGAGGGCATCAGCCCCTTTCGAGTTTATTTTGCCTCCGTTGGTGGCATGGTGGGTCTTGGGAATATTGTAATCGTGATTACGGCCGTGAAGTTAGGAGGGCCAGGGGCTCTTTTTTGGCTGTGGGTTGCAGCCTTTTGTGGAACCCTCATTAAATATGCTGAGATCTATTTGGGAATGAAATTTCGCATTGATGATGGCAAGGGGGGACATCACGGCGGCCCCATGGTTTATTTGCGGAAAGCCTTTAAAAATGACACATTAGCTCGCATTATTCCCGTGTTATATTGTGCTCTTTTGGCGATCTATGGTGTTGAGATCTCTCAATTTGTCGTGGTGACCGATGCTTTAGCTGATGTTACGCCCAACTATCGAACCCTTGTTTTGGCTTTTATTCTGATTCTGACTCTTTATGGTGGATTTGGGGGTATCCGGCGTCTTGCCAATATTTCAACAGCGTTGATGCCCCCCTTTATTATTGCTTATATAGGGTTATGTTTATATGTGATTGCCCTACATATTACCGACCTTCCTACAGCATTAGCTGATGTTTTTCGGTCAGCTTTTACAGGGCACGCGGCCATAGGTGGATTTGCGGGGAGCAGTATGATGATGGCTCTTCAATTGGGAACGGCACGAGCGGTTTATTCCGGGGATTTAGGGATTGGGTACGATTCCATTATTCAAAGCGAATCCCAGGCAAGAGATCCCGCGACACAAGCCTGTTTGTCCATTTTCGGTGTTGCAACGGATGCTTTGGTCTGTACCATGAGTGTCCTTGTGGTTCTCGTGACAGGTTTTTGGAAAACGGATATTGAGGCTTGTCATGCGGTTTCGAGTGCTTTCTCTCAGTTTTTCCCTCATGTGGATATCTTCATGGCGATCCTTCTTTTTATCGCAGGCTATACAACCATTATTGCCTATCTAGCTGTGGGTGACAAAGCGGTCAGGTGGCTCTTTCCTAAATGGGGTCGGAGACTTTACTTTGTTTTTGCAGCCTCTGCTTTTATGGGGTTTTCCTTTCTGGATCAGTGCCATGCGATTACAGTGATGAGTCTTTCAGGAGGGCTATTATTGCTCACGAACCTTTTAGGAATTTGGCATCTTCGCCATGAGGTAGTATTTAAAAAAGAGCTCGTAGAACGTTAAGCCTCATGAATGCGTATGAATGAAAGATGTGAAGCTGACTCTGGATACGTAAAGGCAACGACGTCCCCTAAATTAAGAAGAGCGATTTGAGAGGGAGAAAGAAAGGAATCTCCCTCTGATGTCCTATGGTGAGCTTTAAATCCTCCATTTGTTTCATAAGAAAAATTATAAGAATCCCTGTGATACTGCCCGACGAGGACATGGGCTTTGAAGGAGGAGTTGATTTTGGAAAGCTTTTCCTGAAAGACGGCCAAAGATACGTTCGGATTTTCTTGTAGAGCTGACTTCAAAAGAGCATAGGTGGAGCTTACAGCAATTCCAAGAGGAATAGGGGAAGGGAGTACGGAAACACCTAGAACGATGAGCGTTTGGGAGTTTAAGCTAAAAGCGTCCCACAACACCGTATTCTTTCCCTTTGGATAGGTAAGGTCAATCTCTTTAGGAAAGGTTGCCGCAAGTATGCGTTGATACGTGTAAAGAGAAGGGGAGTGAAGGTCATACTGGGCCAAGGTTCGCTGAATTGCGTCGCCTAACTCGTTAAAATCAACGGGTTTTGTGACGAAATCAAAGACGCCTTTGTTCATGGCTGAACGCAAGGTTTGGGTATCCCCGTATGCTGAGACAACGATTGTTTTCGTTGCAGGGCTATATTCTTTGAGTTTATCAAGAAGGGTCAGGCCATCCATCCCGGGCATATTGACATCAGAAACAACCACAGCAATATCAGGTTCTTTCTTTATAAGATCTAAAGCTTCCTGCCCATTCTGGGCAAACAAAAGCTCAAAAGCACCGCTTGCAATTTGTTTACGAAATTTTTGTTTGGTTAAAAGTTCAATATCTGGTTCGTCATCAACGAATAAGACTTTTACCATAAATCTTCACTCTTTTTATTTTTGTTAATCATACACAAAATTAGTTTCTGAGGCTATTATGAATGTTTTCAATTTTTTATGCTACAAAAAGCAAGCCTCTGAGTGTTTATCATTCCGGATTCTAGAACTACCGATAAATCCGATGAAGCCGTGACCCAAAGCCCGTTGATAGCTCGCGAGAGATGATATCAATAGAATGAGCTAAGCTATCGAGTGTGAGGGTTTCATTCACGAGTTCTGCCCATCCACCCACAAAACAGAGTGGCTTGGGAATGTCAGTGACATCAACAACGGTATAATCCATGGAAATGCGCCCTACCACTGGGGCTTCATGTCCTTCGATATTTACGTGAGCATTATTACTTAGGCGTCGATTATACCCATCGGCAAAGCCGATTCCAAGAGTTGCGAGCTTGCTCTCGCGTGTTAAGGAATGAGTGGCACCATATCCAACAGTTTCCCCTTTGTGAGCGTTGCGGATTTGAAGGATACGGGCAAACAGTTTGACGCAAGTCTGAAGGGGAGCAGCTTCTTTCGGTGGTGTAAAAAGACCAAAAAGACCTTTTCCTGGGCGGGCCAGATCATAATGATAGGAGTTTCCTAAATAAATTCCACCCGTGTCAACAAGGCTGGCTTTGGCATTTGGAAAATGGCGGCGCAAATGATCAAATGTTTTTTTCTGCTCTGCATTCATCGGATGGTTGGGGTCGTGGGAGGACGTCAGATGGCTCATCACAAAGTGGACATCAAGAGCTTTTAAAAGATCTAGGGACTCAATGAGTTTTGCCAGATCTATTCTATCGAATCCGCTGCGATGCATACCCGTGTCAAAATGAAGAGCACAAGGGAGTTTTTTGTCCCATTCTTGAGCTTTCTTTGCCCAACTCGTGACCATCTCAAAATCATTTAAGATAGGAATCAGGGAACTTTCAATAAAAAGATCTTCTGTTTCTGGGAGAAATCCTGAAAGGACATAAATATGGGACTCTTTTAAGAGACTCCTGAGGAAAAGGCCTTCTTCTAGGTGGGCCACAAAAAAAGACTGGCATCCTTGGTTCATCAAAACAGGGGCAACAGCTTTTATCCCAAAGCCGTAAGCATCTGCCTTGAGAACGGCAGAGCAGGTTGTCCGAGGCATCATCGATTGAAGAGTTCTGTAATTGTGGGCAATAGCCTTTGTATCGATTTCTAAAAAACCGGTAGCGTGATCAGGAAGAGGCGTGGGTTCAATGGCTAAGAGTGGCTGCACGTGGGGTCCTTTTTCATAACATGAGTATATCGTTTTAAACGTTCCGTAAGAAGATCAAAAAAACCAGCTGTATCTACTTCGTTAATAACATACCCATTGGGCTGGAAACTTAATTTCTTATGCCAATCGACCGTTGAACGACCTGCCATAATTGTTGAAGAAATATCAATTTCTACATAGGCATGACGTCCTTTATAGAGAGCGGGTTTTAAAAGGTAAGCGATCACATTAGGGTCATGTAAAACTCCACCTGTCACCCCGGGCTCAAGGATAGCATCAGGTCGATGGTAGTAGGATAGCATATCGATAATGGCTTGGGAAACAGGCGTTCCCATGGCTTCAATTGTGTGAAGCCACTCTTCAGATGTTTGCGTTTGACGTGTCACATCAAGTCCTATCATTACGATAGGGACACCTGACATAAAGACAACATAAGTGGCTTGAGGATCACAATAAAAGTTATACTCAGCCGTTGGCGTGATATTCCCAAGACCGATGACTCCTCCCATAAGGACAATCTTGTCAATCTTTTCTTTAATGCGGGGTTCCATAATAAGGGCGCAAGCAATGTTTGTGAGAGAGCCTGAAGGGGCAAGAGTTATTTTTTCAGAAGCGTTTAAGAGGGTTTCAATAATAAAACTCACCGCATGCTGGGGTTGAAGAGGCATAGAAGGGGGAGGAAGCTTACAATCTCCAAGGCCCGTTTCTCCATGAATATCTGTGGCTGAATAGGTGGAGCTCGAAAGTTTCGCAAATAAAGTACGCGGACAGCCCTGAAAAACCTTTATGTCAGGTCGTGCTGCAAGTTCACAGATGCGGCGAGCATTTTCTTGGGTTTGTTGGACAGGCCCATTCCCAACAACAGTCGTTACACCCAGAAGATCAATTTCCTCAGGAGATGCCAGGGCAAAGAGAAGGGCGATGGCATCATCAAGGCCTGGGTCACAGTCCAGAATGAGGGGGATTTTTTTCATGTATTTTCCTCATTTGTGAGGATGTGTTGACGATTTCCATATCGAGCTAAAAGATCTGTTAGGAGATCAAAAAAACCCTCAACATTGACTTCACTAAAGACATGGGAATTAGCGGGTAGTCCTCTTTTGTGCCACCAATCTATAATCGAACGCCCACGTCCAATACCAAAAGATGTGTCAATTTCAATGTGCACATCTTTTCCATTAAAGAGTGCGGGATTCAGAAGGTAGCCAATAACACAAGGGTCGTGAAGAGCGCCACCGGCAAGACCAAACTTTTTCATATCATATTCATAAAAAGCACGAAGCATTGTTGCAAGAGTATGGGCGACAGGATTATCCAAAGCATCGAGGCGAGAAAACCATTCTAAAGAAGTCACGATTTGATGGGTTACATCAAGCCCGACGGTTGTGATTTTTTTGCCACAGGTGTAAAGAATATGAGCTGCCTCCGGATCTGCGTAAAAGTTATATTCTGCAGCAGGTGTGATATTTCCAAGCGTCATGGATCCACCCATGGTGACGATTTCTTCAATATGATCTAAAATTCTGGGTTCCCTAACGAGTGCTATAGCCACATTGGTTAGAGGGGCTGTTGTGGCAAGGGTTACTTTTTGAGGGGAAGTCATCAGTGTATCGATCAGAAAATCAACGGCATGGGATCTTTGTAAAGCCATGGTTGGCTTGGGCAGATCAACGCCCTTGAGTCCTGTTTCCCCATAAACTTCATCCTCAATCTGAAGTTCCCGTAGAATAGGTTCCGGACATCCCGCATAAACCTTGATATCTGGTCTTCCCACAAGCTCGCAAGCTTTAAGGGCGTTTTGTGCTGTATAATTTAAGGAAACATTCCCCCCCGTAACCGTAATTCCGAGAAGATTAAATCTTTCGGGAGCGGCAAGGATCATTAAGATGGCAATGAAATCATCGATGCCGGGATCACAATCAAGAATCAAAGGGAGTGGTTTAGACATCCTGTTTCATCAGCAAGAGGAATTGACCTCTATCACCCCTATCCCATCCGCTTTTCCTATGCAAGAGGGCATATTACAATGGCAATTTTTAAGAAGGTGTCATTGTCTTCGTCTCTATAATTAATTGACTAATTAAGAGTAAAGTATTTATATGTGAATTCAATTTAAAATTACAATTTTTGAGGAGTTATGAGTCTATTAAAAAAAATTTCCTGTGTGTTATTTTTATTTTTTTTTCAATTTTCCTGTGTGGCGGGTCCTTTAGAAGAGGATGAATTACCGAGTGACAACAAGAACCCAAGTACTCAGATTTATAAAAACCTTTCTAGCAAAAAAGAAGAGCAAGATCTTAGGCAAACACCAACTTATATAGGCCTGCTTTCAACAAAAATTCTTCTTCAATGGAACCTCTTGGAACCAGAAACCCTTCTTCCTATTTTGTTTACTTCTAGATTCATACCTAAAGTCATTGATCATTTTATGGGAAATTCTTATCTAGGCTCTTTTTGTAAAGGAGCTTATCGTTTAGCAAATTTTGCTGTGTTGGGGTATTATGGATACACGAATTTTGAAGCCTTTATTTTATCATATGGCGCAAGTTGGTTAGCTGAGAATATAGCAGATGTGATTCATTCTACCCAGTTTGTAAAGAACAAGGAAATCTTAGGAGGCCTCCTTTTTGTCCTTGAAGAGGCGGGAAAACGAATCGGACACGAACTTTTTGTTCAAGGAGAAAGTCCCCCAGAACCGATGGGGGAAAAGATGGTTACTGGCGGGTTTCAATCCTTTATCCTCGATCACCATCACAATGGAACCTGCCCAGTTCTATCAACCTTATCATCCAATGGGGTGGATGTTTTTTCCTCAGCTACATGCAGCGTGTTTTCTGGTAAGCTGCAGCTTCCTCCCGAATATTGTCTCGCCTTTGAGAAGGAACAGATCAATCAGCTTTCTCTCGTTATGGCAAAGAAAGTTATAGAAGATTTTTCTTTAAAGGAGGGCAAGAAGTTCGGGATTTTTGGTGGAGAAAGGCATGGTCACGTATCTGATTTTCTTATGGAACTTGGTCTTTTACGTGTAGCTTATTCTATGGGAATTAAGCATCTTCTTTTAGAAGTTCCTGCTCCTTACTATGAAGAATTACAACGTCAAGCATTGGCTTCTTCCTCTCTCTTAACAAAAACGCCTTTATTACATGTTATCATTCAGGCTGCTATTCAATTAGGCATGGAAGTTGTTCCTATAGATTTGGCTAGTAGAACACAAGGGTTAACAGTAAAAGGCACGTGTCCCACGATGGAAGTCATTTTCGATCCTGAAAGAGAATGCCATTTGCCGTAATATTCTCGCTTTAAAAGCTAATTTTATCGCATTTTTAGGACATTTACATCCGAGTTACTTTTCTCATCGGTGTGCCGGGATGAGTGAAGAATACAGTTTATCATTCTTTACTTGGCACACTAGAGAATCAACAGATAAAATTAACCAAGCTTTAGAAGCATTTAGGCCTTGCAAACCCTATGTTTCTGATAGATATAAGGAAGCTATTTCTTTCCCGAATGGTGGAGAAATGACTCAACTCTCTCTAAAAGCAAGTAAAGCATTAGAGCGTAATACGCTTGGCAGGCTTTTATTTTCTGGAGTCTTAAAGTTTGATGAACGTCCTTGATAATTTTTGGGATTTGCTTCATTCAAAAGTTGAAAGGCAACTGTGTGAAATATTAGACTTCAACGTCTAAATTCCGGAATGACGCCGCAAAAAAACACCACCCCAAGGGGTGGTGTTTTCTTCACATTTAGATAAGTTTAATTGAATAAACTTATTAGTCCAAAACTGTGATAGCAACACGGTTTTGTTGCCATGCCCATTCGCTGCCATCTTGTTCAACGACTGGACGGTTCTTACCGTAGCTAACAACCCTGATACGTGCAGGATCAACACCAAATGCAATGAGCTTTTCTCTAGCTGCGTTCGCACGGCGTTCACCGAGTGCCAAGTTGTACTCAACGGTTCCGCGGTTATCGCAATGGCCATCGATGGTTACGACGTAATTTGCATAGGTGTTTAACCATGCAGCTTGACGTTGTAAAGTTTCTAGCCCGTCAGGACGAACAGCTGATCTGTCAAAGTCGAAGAACACACGGTCACCGACATTGTCCACGAAATCAGCTACAGATCCTGGAACGCAGGCCTCAGCAGCGAGTTCAGCTTCTGCAGCAGCAAGTGGTCCGCCTTGACCCGAAACATCGACGCATTCATCGACGCATGATCCGCAAGCAGTTAAAGCAAGAGCCGATGCTGCGAGAAGGCTTGTAATTGTTAAACGCATTTCTTTTTTTCTCCTTTTTTAGTTTTTCATTCGCCCACTTTAGCGGGAGAACATTAAAAAAATATTAAAATTGTATCTTTTTTTTGATGTCCTTCGCCCTATGTCAAGTCCGAAGACTTTAGACATCGTGAACCTCACTATAACCTATTGAAGGTAAAGGATCAAGAGCTACCATGTAGGATAAGATCCTTGACCTGGAATAGGTACTTTTCTCTTGTTAAATCCTACAATATCGACCCTACAAATCCCCACATTACTCTCTCGACTAGACTGGCAAGTATACATAATTTCGCGTCCATTTGGAGACCATGTAGGACCCTCGAGAAGATAGCCCGAGTCGAGCATGCGTTCGCCTGATCCATCAGGGCGCATAACGCCGATATAAAACGTACCTTTATAATGCCGAGTAAAGGCAATAAGGTCTCCCCGGGGAGACCAAATAGGGTTATCGTGATAACCTGGGCTAAAGCTGATGCGTGTGCCTTCACCGCCTGCTGCATCTCGCACATAGATTTGTGGTTTTCCGCCCCTGTCTGAGATGTAACAAATTTTGGTTCCATCTGGAGAATAGCAGGGGGCAATGTCAATCGATGATGAGGATGCTGTGAGCTTCTCCATTCTCTTGCTCCCTAAATCCATTTTGTAAAGAGTCGTCGCTCCCCCCTTCGCGCTGGCAAGGATTAAGTGATCTCCCCTCGGCGAGAATCGCGGCGACATTCTTTGACCCTCTAACGAAGCGATAGATTCGGATTGGCCCGTTTCAAGGTTGTGAATATGGAGAGTGGGGGATCTATCATCTGCTCCAAAATTGATATAAGCAATTTTTGTTCGATCAGGGGAAAACCGCGGTGTTAATACCCGTGTGTTTCCGCTGGAAATGAATTGATGATTAGCTCCATCATAATCCATAATGGCCAAGCGATATTTTCGATCCATCTCTGGTCCACTTTCAGCGATATACACAACGCGTGTATCGAAGTAGCCTTTGTCTCCCGTCATGCGCTCATAAATTTCATCGGCAATTTTATGGGCAACCCGACGCCAATTACTCGCGTCGCTTCCAAGGGAAAGACCGGTGAGTTGCGATTCTGTGAACACATCGAAGAGACGAAAGTCAACTTGGAAAGCATTTCCATTGCGCTTTAAAAGCCCTCCGACCAAAGCTTCTGCATTCAGAATTTTCCAGTCGGCAAAGCGGGGGGCAGTCATAACGTCTTGCGCTGATTGAATATGGGCTTGAGGATCGACGATATGAAAAAGGCCGCAACTTTCCAAATCATTCATGATAACTTCTGTGATGTCTTGCCCAACTTTAGCAAGTTCCGGATCCCTGCTTCCATCAAAGGGAGTGATAGCAATGGGAACGGGCTTAAACGTTCCCTCGGTTACATTAATGCGAAGCTCAGCGGAAGCTGCAAAAGTTAAGCTTAGAAAAATTAGGAAAGTAGAAGCAAATTTTTTGATCATGAAATCAATTCCTTAATGATGTCTAAAACAATTAAAGAAGAGATTACTCTTTCTTGTTTCAAGAGACAAGAAGGGAGTTTGTTTAATGTATTCACAGCCCTGAGCCGAACAAAAAAGTAATTCCGAAAGCCTATGACATTGGATCTTTTTTATCACCGAAAGACCTTTGTGCAGATAGGCTTAATAAACCTTTGGGTTTTTGATTAAAAAACCTGCGTTTTGATAGTGCCAAAATCTGACGGCAAGGAGAGCATTTGGAAGGTTATCATTCACATTGAAGCAAATTTCCATTTCCTTATTCGATGACCCACCCACTTCTTGATAAAATATATCTTTTTTTAAAAAAATTTGCATTTCATTTTGAGAAACGACATCTAAACTAAATATAGGTTTTTTCGAATCCCTTGGTGGTGTTGATTTAATGCCAAATTGAATACAATATTTTCCTTTTGGAAGCCTTATGGGATTAGTATATAGAGGTACCCCTTGAAGAACTTTTTCAGAGATATCAAAGTCGTTATCAACATGTCCAACATCACTCGTATAATGAGGATTTTTAAACATATTTGAGAGATATTCCTTCCTTAAATTCTGTTCTAGATGATAAGAAGTTGGAACTAAGAAAGGACTAAATGATGGGAGTTGAGGGAGGGTTCTATTAGTTGCCAAGTATACATTTGTGCCAATAATTTTATACATATAAGGTAGATGAGAAAGGAGTATGTAGAACGGTACTAATCCTTCCTCAAGGTAATAATTATAAAATATTAAGCTGTCTATATTTTCCAATTCCTTAAGTTTTTGATCTGCTTTTCCGAAGAACTTCCTGCGCTCTTCTACTGAAGCATTCCTTAAATACAGTATCTGTTTTTTTGTAAAAAGTTCCGGAGCAAGTGAGGCTACTGATCCATCCACAATCATATTACCAAGTTGGTCTGTGCCATAAAGTAAAGAAGTTTGAAACCTTTGGAAAATGGCTTTTTGGCTGACTCCGGGCTCCAAAATAAAAGTCTTATAATTAAATGAGTTATTAAAAACCACAGAACTTAGAATAATAACAGCGTAGCCTATAAATATCTCTTTTTTAATTTTATTTGATATTCCTTCAGGATAAATAGCTTTTATTATTAATAAAGGCCAAAATAAGATAAGTAAATAAAAAGCACCATAGTAAAAATATAGACCAGATGCCCATGTAGATATTGAAAAAAAATTAAACAAGAACCAGGGGAGTAATGCAAATACACCCAATGAAAGGAATGGTTTTTTTGATATTGCTGACCATATTAAAATTAAGAGAACAGGAATATAAAAATATCCCCTGTTATTAAAAATAAATATCGCTCTTTCTTTTATTAATTCCCATGAAAGATGAGAAAAAGGAGGCGATCCAATGTAAAGATCGGTAAAATTGCATAGCCCCCCATTTCGTAGGTATTTTTGAAGAGCTAAAGCTAATATACTATAAGAGAATGCTAAAATTGCATAGAATAAGTAGGGTTTGTATACTGTCCTATTTTTAAAATAGTCTATAATAATTAAAAAGAATAATAAGCTAAAAAGATGAAACCCAGTACATTCTCTAATGCTTAAGCAAAATATAAAAAAGGGCAGTGCAATGAGTGGTTTTTTTTGTATTAAAAAGGCGAGAAAAAAAACGGCCAAAGGGATAAATATCATCTCATAATGGGGATAGTACATGGATGAGACAGATATTCCACTAAATGAAAAGAGAAGGGAGAATAAAAATGCAAGCGTAATTTCAGATACAGAGGTTAGTTCATGTAGTCTATAGAAGACATAAAACATCGAAAGAGCCAATAAACCATGACTTATCCCCTGAAAATAAGCAAAAAAGCTAATCATAGTAACATCGATTACTTTACTAAAGAGCGAAGTTACTGAAAATAGGGGAGTGAAATGAGAAACAATAAAAGCATTCCCCCAAAGTTCACCTAAGGAAGGAGGTAGTTGAACGTTTAGCTCATTATGCCACATGAGATATGCACACATTCCTGCATCTTCAAGAGGGCATCCGTACTCATAAAACAGATTTAAAACATAATTATAACTAAATAAGAATGCAGGTATAGAACATAAAAATCCTAATGATATGAATAATCCTAATGAGAAATTATATTGAGTTTGTGACATTAAATAGCATCTGTTTTATTTCTTTATGGAAAAATTTAAAGACTTGCTATGCAAGTGAAAAAAGAGAAGGCTTTTGATCTTGGGATGAGTCATAAGCCGATAGCTCGCTTTTCTTATGCAAGGAGCTTTAAATGAGACCTTTTTCATAAATTCCGAGAGAAGGAATCCAAAATGATTGAATTTACACAGCAGGTCTCATGAAAAGAAATATCTTAAGGTTGATAAGCTGATGCCGTTCCTTCAGGTGGTAGGCTGACCCTATTGGCTGATAAGATGATGCTGTTCCTTTAGGTTGGTAGGCTGACCCTATTGGCTGATAAGATGATGCTGTTCCTTCAGGTTGGTAGGCTGATCCTATTGGCTGATAAGATGATGCCGTTCCTTCAGGTTGATAGGCTGATCCTGTCGGGTGACAAGTTGAGATTGTCTTAGGATCTTCTCCTTTTTCTTTTTCAAACATGGCACAGACACAGCAAGTCGAAGACATAAAAGCAAAAGCTGCAAGAGTTGATTTTTTTAACATTATGTTAAGCTCCTTTAGTTACCAAAAAATCCATAAATTAAACAAAATTGTTTGTCAATAATCTTTTTTTCAATATTTTAACGTTATTAGGTTCTGTGCACTTATCTAAAAATTAAATCAAAAAAGTGGTAATATTCCATTGCAATTAAAAAGAGCATTACCATGGATAAGTATTACATCAAGCCAGAAGCGTGGTCAAAAATTTATGAAATTCTCAAGGGAATGAGGCAGATTCGCGTCAAGAATGAAGCTAAAACAAGACGTTTTTTTGAAGGTATTTATTATATAATGAGGACCGGAGCCCAATGGCGGGAGCTCCCTGCCTATTACGGAAAATGGCGCAGTGTTCACAAGCGTTATGAAGCTTGGTGTCGTAAAGATTTTTTGAATTTTATCTTACAATACCTTGCTCCAGATAAAGATGGGGAAAGCCATATGCTTGATACCAGTATTGTTAGAGCTCATCCTTGTGCTGCAGGATATAAAAAGGGTTCTCAAGAAGAACAAGCTTTGGGTCGCAGTAAGGGTGGTTTTACAACAAAAATTCATGTTGTTGTTGATGCTTTAGGGCAAGCTCTGAGATTTTCCCTAACAGCTGGGCACAGGCACGATATTACCCAAGCTTTCTATCTTATTAAGGGATTTAAGAATTCCAACATTATCGCTGATAAAGCATATGATTCAGATGCCTTTATTGAACAGATTGAACAACAGAATTGTACACCTGTTATTCCTCCACGTACTTCCAGAAAAGAGCCAAGAGGGTATGATGGACATCTTTATAAAGAAAGACACCTCATCGAGTGTTTCTTTAATAAGATAAAACACTTCAGAAGAGTCTTTTCTCGCTTTGACAAAAAGGCTTCTTCTTTTATGGGATTCCTCGCTTTTGCTTCTACTATCCTATGGCTCAGATAAGTACAAGAACCTAGTGATTTTTTGATTCCTTGTGTGTTCCTTGTTCAGAGCGCAGAAATGTTGTTCCATTAATATTCCACTCTTGTAAACTAGGAAGGCACTCAGCTACGTTTTCTGACTTAATATTAGGCATAAAATAAAGCTCTAACTTTTCCAGCCTTGTAAGGGAACGTAGAGCACATAAGCCTTCTTTCGTTACTTTGTTTAAAGAGGTAAGATGAAGGATTTGAAGGTGGGGACAATTGGCAACGACGTGTATTATATCGGAATCACTTACGTCCTCCTCACACCCATACGTATTACCCAGATGAAGTTCTGTCAGGAAAGGGGGCAAATGAGAAAGATAGAAATTCTCTCTTAGCCTATCAAGATCAACGAAACTTAAGTCTAGTTTTTTTACACAAGCCGGAAACGTTTGAAGAAGTTTTTTGAGCCTTTCGGAATCTTGCTGATTCGCGTCTCTGTGGGAAAGATCAGTTTCAAGATGTCTTATGACTGGGTCATCGTTAGCTATATCCTTCCATTTTCTTGAGACGAAGGATAAGTTCCTATTATCTCTGAATTTTGAAACTTTAGAAGCAATATTTACCAATATTTCCTCAGGCAAAGTCTCCATAGCTTGGAGATTCCCATTGATACAAAAATTTAAAAAAGAAGAAATGAGTATAATTTTACTTAATTTCATAAGATTATTTTTCCCTATTAGAGTTAAATTTGGGACTTAGTGTAACGTATTTATAATACAATTCTCCCTAAGGATCAAGGTGATGACGAGGCTTAACGCCTGACATATTTTCATGAGGCTCAAAATATATTATAGGGTTTCTCTCAAAAAAGGAGGAGTTTGATGAGAAGCAAATTGGTGTATAGCAATAGTAGAAATTATAGCTAATGATCTATTATGCTTCTTTTGTCTTTTAGCTCAGATAAGTGCACAGAGCCTAGTTGCGTCATTCAGGAATTTAGAAAACCCTGTGGATTCTTGCTGAGCAGTGCTAAGATCCAATATTTACTGATGCCAATTCTACTCCAGCATTCGACTTTGTAAAGCTGCGATTTTAACAGCTTTTTGAATTTTTTCAAAAGCCCGGATTTCAATTTGCCGAACGCGTTCTCGAGAAATGCCCAAGGACTCAGAAAGGGCTTCCAGCGTTATGGGGGGATCCTTAAGGCGTCGCTCTTGGATGATAAGATATTCTCTTTCATTTAAAGATTTCATGGCTGTGGCTAAAAGAGCATTTTTTTGTCGACTTTCATCATGCTCTATAATTTTGGTTTCATGGTTAGACTCATCATCCACAAGCCAGTCTTGCCATTCATCAAGCCCCTCTTCTTTTAAGGGCGCATTCAGAGATTGGTCAGGAGAGCCGAGGCGTTTACTCATTTCAATCACTTCGTGTTCAGAAACATTCAGCTCATTTGCGATATCCTTGATGCTCTTCTTTGAAAGAATGGGTTCGTCGATTTGTTGCATTTCGCCTTTGAGGCGCCTTAAATTAAAGAAAAGTTTCTTTTGGGCCGCGGTTGTTCCAATTTTCACAAGGGACCACGAATGCAAAACATATTCTTGTATATTGGCTCGAATCCACCACATCGCGTATGTTGAAAACCGAAAGCCCTTATCAGGGTCAAATTTCCGAAGGGCTTGCATCAATCCAATATTCCCTTCCGCAATCAAATCTCCTAGAGGTAATCCATAACCCCTATATCCACTTGCTATTTTAGCGACAAGTCGCAAGTGAGAGCCAACGAGCTTTTCAGCTGCTTTCGGGTCTTGATGTTCTTGCCAGCGTTTCGCCAGCATAAATTCTTCATCTGCCCCTAGGATAGGAAATCGTTTAATCTTAGCCAGGTAGTGTGATAAGCCATCAGCTGCGCTCGGGAGAGCAGGGATCTCTGAAAGAATGGGAATAAGATTATTTTTATTTTGGTCTTCTGACACGCCCGGAAACCTAACGTTGTTTAAAAGTTGAAATGCTTATTTCAAGATTCCTGGATTGCTTCGGTTCATGCGGAACTTCGCAAAGCATGTCCCCGTTTTCACGGGGACATGCTTTGCGAGGAGCGTAGTGACGAAGCAATCCAGTCTTTCTTGCTTAAGGTCATACCAAGTCTAACACATCTATCAGACTTCGTATATCCTCTGGAAGTTCCGTTGAAAAATGAAGCTTCTCATGGGTTGTTGGATGCACAAACAAAAGCTCTTTCGCATGAAGAGCATGCCGATTTTTAGGCCATTTTTCTTTTAGGTGTGTCTGCAAAATAGAAGGCATAGCTTTAGGGGGCTTTCCATAAAGAGCATCGCCAATCAGAGAATGGCCCTTTGCCGCGAGATGCACACGAATTTGGTGAGTCCGTCCCGTTTCAAGTCGACATTCGACGAAACTTGCAACTCGTCCAAAAAGCTTTAAGACTTTGCAATGGGTTCGCGCAAACTTACCCGTTTGCCGAACGGCCATGCGCTGACGATGGCGCGGATCCCGTCCAATGTTTCCCTCAATTGTCCCCTCGAGAGGTGTGAGCATTCCCCACACAACGGCAAAGTACCGCCGCCCCATTTCATGTGTCGCAAGCTGATGGGCGAGATGATGGTGGGCTTTATCGTTCTTTGCCGCGACAAGAAGACCACTTGTTTCCTTATCCAACCTGTGAACGATTCCTGGACGTTTAACCCCATTAATTCCTGAAAGACTATCTCCACAATGACTCAAAAGGGCATTCACAAGGGTTCCTTCTGGATTTCCTGGGGCGGGATGGACAACCATTCCTGCAGGTTTATTCACGACAACCACATCATCATCTTCATAAAGAATATCGAGAGGAATATTTTGAGGGAGGGGATGAGCATCAATAAGAGGAGGGATCGTGACGTCAATCAGCTGCCCTTCCTTGACTTTAGAAGAGGCTCCCGAGTTTTTTTGATCCACCCTAACAAAACCTTGTTCAATTAGTTCCTGGAGGCGTGAGCGAGAAATATCTTGAATTTTTGTAGCTAAAAACTTATCGAGACGTACACCATGATCTTCTTTTTCAACCCTAAATATCTGAGGCATGAGTTCCCCTCAAAAACCGCAATATTCCTGAAAAATCTAAAGATTGGCCCCCATTGTTACAGAAAAGGGTGTAGAGTGACATGGCTTCTGTCCCTAAGGGTGATGCAGATGACGTGAGTTGAGCTGCATCTGTAGCGAGTTTCAAGTCCTTCAACATCATGGAGGCCGTAAACCCTGGGGCATAATCGTGGTTAGCAGGAGACGTGGGGACAGGCCCAGGAGCCGGGCAGTATTTGGAAATGGACCAACATTGAGCCGAAGATTGAGAAGCAACTTCAAAAAATTTCATCGCATCAAGGCCAAGCCGTTCGGCAAGATTAAAGGCTTCAGAAGCTCCGATCATTGTGATTCCTAAGATTAAATTATTACAAATTTTGGCAACTTGCCCCAGGCCGGCCTCCCCACAATAGATAATGGTTTTCCCCATCATTTCGAGATAGGGCTTCAAGGCTTCAAAATCATGCCTTCTCCCTCCGACCATAAAGGTAATCGTTGCAGATTCTGCCCCCGCGACACCACCGGAAACAGGGGCATCTATCAGGCGCATCCCTTTCTCTTCAGCCTCTTTGTGAATGTGACGGGAGGTTTCGATATCAATGGTCGAACATTCCGCAATCAATGTGCCAGGTTTTACAAGGTTGAAAATTCCTTGAGACCCCTCAAAAGCAGCCCGCACATGTTTCCCTTCAGGCAGCATGGTGATCACGATCTCAGCATCGGCAACAGTTGAAGCAATATCTTTGCACCCTATTCCACCCTCCTTCGTAAAAGCCTCTACAGCTTGGGGAACGATATCATATCCTTTGACGACATGTCCGGTCTTGACGAGATTTTTAGCCATGGGAAGTCCCATATGCCCTAATCCAATAAAGGCAATGTTTGTCATGCCGGTCTCCCAAATTCGAGTTCTCTTTCGTTCAGCTGTGCAAAGTAAGTGTCAATATCTCGATCGCTTAAATCTTGGAGCCTTGGAGGTTTCCAGCGAGGAAGGCGATCTTTATCAACCAAAACGGCTCGTATCCCTTCCATAAAATCATGGCCTTTGACGAAGTGCTGGCTCAAACGGAATTCCAGTTTCATCCTTGCAAGAAAGGACAACGTTTTTCCTTCTTTAAGTTGTCGAAAAACAACAGCCAAGCTGGTCGGTGATTTAGACGTCAACGTATTATATGTATTTTGAGCAAAAGGGGAGGGGTCTGTTGCAAGGCTTTCTATTATTTCTTTTAAAGAAGACTTGCTGAAATGCATGTCAATCACATCGGAATGATGCTCTAAAAACCCTTTTTCTTGAGGTTCTCGGCAATAGGCTGTCAGAGTATCCTCAAGGGGCTTTCCTTGTTCCAGATCTTTTTTAAACGAGGACAGGCAGGTGGAAGACAGGAAATGGGTTGCAAGCCCAGCCCAAAGGGCGTCTTCCGCTTTCAGATGGGTTCCCGATAATCCGAGGTAAAGTCCAACAGCGCCGGGGACATTATTTAAAAAAGTGGTCGCCCCTACGTCTGGGAAAAAACCGATTCCTGTTTCTGGCATGGCAAGAAGTGCCCGTTCCGTGACAATGCGATGACTTCCATTCACAGAAACGCCAAGTCCTCCTCCCATGGCAATGCCATCAAGAAGCGCAACATAAGGTTTGGGATAGCTATGGATATGTGCATTGAGTGTGTACTCTTCCCGGAAGAAGGCATCGCAGGTCTCAAGGTCACCGCTCTTTTTGGCATCATAAACGGCGCGGACATCCCCGCCTGCACAAAAAGCTTTATCCCCGGCACCTTGAATAACGATGGCATTTACGGAGGAATTCGTTTCCCATTCTTTCAAAAGCTGTGTCAGGTTGCGGATCATGTCCAAGGAAAGAGCATTAAGAGCCTTAGGTCGGTTGAGGGTGATCCACCCTATGCCTCCTTGGACTTTGCTCAATAGGTCATTTGTATTCGTCAAAGCTTCGCTCCCGTTTTACTCCCCAGAGGTGTCAGGCAAGTGAATAGTGGTATAACTCTTCAGTAGCTAACAATATTTTTCATCTCCCCCTGTTCGTCATTCCCGCGAAAGCGGGAACCTAGGAAAGTATTTGAAAAATAAAAGCATTTATAGAGTGCCCATGTCTTTTATCACAAATCATTTCTTATAACTTTCTATTTTTAAATATTTTTCCTGGGTTCCCGCTTTCGCGGGAATGACGTAGTGGGGATAGCAATAGTGATATATACTTAAAAATTGCAAAAGCCATTACCCTTCCAACAACTTCTGCGCAATAATGAGACGCATGATTTCATTTGTGCCTTCTAAGATTTGATGGACACGCAGATCTCGCACGAAACGTTCAATTTGATAGTCTTTGATATAGCCATAGCCTCCGTGAAGTTGGAGAGCTTCATTGGCAATGCGAAAACCCACGTCAGTTGCAAACCGCTTGGCCATGGCGCAGGTTACCTTTGCTTCAGTGTCTCCCTCCTGCAGCTTTATAGCTGCTCGATGCACCATCAAACGAGCCGCTTCAAGATCGGTGGCCATATCGGCAAGTCGAAACTGAAGGGCCTCAAATTCAGCCAATTTTTTACCAAATTGGGACCGCTCTTTCATATACGTTGTGGTTGCTTCAAGACAAGCCCTGGCCCCTCCTAAAGAGCAGGAGGCAATATTAATGCGACCGCCATCCAAACCGCGCATCGCAATTTTGAAGCCTTCCCCTTCCTCCCCAAGACGGTTTATGATAGGCACACGACAATCTTGAAAAATGACAGCCGTTGTGGGTTGGCTATTCCATCCCATTTTCTTTTCTTTCTTTCCAAAGCTAAGGCCCGGCGTTCCTTTTTCAACAACAAGTGCCGTAATGCCTTTCGAGCCTTCTCCTCCTGTGCGAACCATACACACATAAATGTCGCTCGCTCCTCCCCCAGAAATAAAAGCTTTTTCCCCATTGAGGATGTAATGATTACCATCACGAATTGCTTTCGTTTTTAAAGAGGCTGCATCAGATCCTGAACTGGGTTCAGTTAGACAATAACTGGCAAAGGATTCCATGGATATAAGGCGCGGAAGCCATTTTTGGTGTTGCTCGGGATTACCGAAAGTATCAATCATCCAGGCAACCATATTGTGAATCGAGATATAGGCAGCCGTTGAGATACAAGCCGTGGAAAGTTCTTCGAAAATCAGGGAAGCTTCTAGCCGACTCAGTCCACTTCCCCCTTGTTCAGGGCGAACATATATTCCTGCCAAGCCGAGGGCCGCTGCTTTACGGAGAGTCTCTATAGGGAATATACAATTTTCGTCCCATGTTTGAGCGTAGGGCGCCATTTCCTTATTCGCAAAGGTACGTGCCGCTTCTTGAAAGGCGAGTTGTTCTTCAGTAAGGCGGAAATCCATAAAAGCCCCCATTTTCTCATTTAACAGTATGCCAGAAAATGGGGGATGACGCTAAAAATTTCAAAGAAATGACCAATTATGCTCTGAGTAACATTTAAGGTTACTCTTATTCACATTTGAAATCAGCCACACTCCATTTCTGGCCAGGTAAACAGCTTTTACATTTTTGTATAGTTTTATTTAATTTCTCTGGACCTCCAAGAATTGTAATTGTTACGAGGGTATGTTTTTCAAGATTGCAAGTTTCAAAGGGCTTATAAAGACATGAATTTGTCATTTCTTCATAAGTACCACCGTCGGGACAAGTTGGTTTTTCAGCAGCGGTTACTCCGTTCGCCATCATCAAAGGTGTAGCGAGAATACACAATAGTGCAAAATATGTTGTTTTCATCTTAGGCCATGTCAATGAATGCTTATTTTTTCTGTGAGATGAGTTAGCGTAACTATGGTTACGGTAACGGGGGTTACGTAAATGAAGTTTTATAATCGTCTCCACGAATTAGAAACCCCAAAGCCACGAAAAAACTTGTGAAATAATAAAAAACAGGAATACGAAAGAAGAAAAGTTTTGACGCTTCTCTTCTTTTATAAAATCCCCCTCACCCGCCGCTTCGCGGCGACCTCTCCCACAAAGGGGAGAGGTAGGGCAGTAAGCACTTAAATCACCTCTTCCCTTTGTTGGAGAGGTCGTCACGTGCGAAGCGAGTGGCGGGTGAGGGGGGGGGGGGTTGCCCTATTCGCTTCTCCACGGTACAAAGGGGCCACTTATAACAAATCGGTACTTTTTCCCATGGGTTTTTCATTTCTTTTAATCTTATTTTTAAAAGGCATCCTGATTGGATTTCTGATTGCAGCTCCTATTGGGCCTATCGGAATTTTGTGTATTCGAAGGACTCTTTCGGGCAGCTATGCTTTGGGCCTTTTAACAGGACTAGGGGCAGCGTTTGCTGATACGGTTTATGGGGCCATTGCTGGATTCAGCCTTGCGGGGATTGCAGATTTTATCACCCAAAACAATTTTTATTTACGCCTTTTTGGAGGGATTCTCTTAGCGTGGATTGGTGTTTCAATTTTTCGAGCCCCCCCTCGCGAAACTAAACTGGAAAAAACAGAGGAAACAACAATTTTTCGTGTTTTTACTTCCGCTTTTTTCTTAACCCTTTCGAACCCTATCACGCTTATTGTTTTTGCAGCGGCTTTTGCAGCGATGGGCATTTCTCCCGTGAGTGACTCACTTTCTCAAGCATTTGTTCTTGTGTTAGGTGTTTCTGTGGGGGCAAGTGCGTGGTGGCTTTCTCTCAGTACGGCCGTCCATCTTATGCATCATAAACTTTCAGATAAACAACTCCTCTGGATCAATCGGTCTTCCGCAGTTATGTTGGTTGGGTTCTCTGCCTATATGTTGTTGAGTCTACTTTGAGTGAAAACTGGGTTGTCAATTCACCCATTTCTGGGTAAGCATGGCTCGATAATGAGTCAAGAAGGGTATACAACTTGCCAAATGCTATCTCTAAGGATGAGGCTTTAAAGGCCTATCACGAAATGCTCCTTATCCGCCGGTTTGAAGAGCGGGCGGGACAACTTTATGGTATGGGTCTTATTGCGGGATTTTGCCATCTCTATAGTGGTCAAGAAGCTGTTGTGGTCGGCATACAGTCAATTTTAAAACCTCAAGATACGGTCATTACCGCTTATCGCGATCATGGGCACATGCTTGCTTGTGAGATGGATCCCAAAGGGGTTATGGCTGAACTTACGGGTCGTAGCGGAGGGTACTCCAAGGGAAAGGGAGGCTCCATGCACATGTTCAGCCGTGAGAAAAACTTCTTCGGGGGCCATGGTATTGTGGGTGCTCAAGTTCCTATAGGTACCGGTCTTGCCTTTGCCCATAAATATAAAGAAGATGGCGGCGTTTGTATCACATATATGGGAGATGGAGCGGCAAACCAAGGCCAGGTTTATGAGTCCTATAATATGGCTTCCCTTTGGAAGCTCCCTGTTGTTTATGTCGTTGAAAACAATCACTATGGGATGGGAACATCAGTCGAACGCTCCTCAGCAGGTCCCAATTATTATGGAAGAGGTCAGGGATGGGGCATTCCGGGAGAACTTGTTGATGGGATGGAGCTTCTAAAAGTGAAGGAAGCGGCTCGTCGCGCAGTTGATTATGCTCGTTCTGGGAAAGGCCCTTATATCCTTGAGATGGATACCTATCGCTATCGGGGTCATTCGATGTCTGACCCTGCTAAATATCGCTCCAAGGAAGAGGTTGAGGGTGTGAAAGAAAAGCGCGATCCCATCGATCATTTCAGAACCTATATGCTCAAAACTCTCAAAATTCCTGAAGATCAAATTAAGGACATTGAGGAGGAGATTAAAACGGTTGTTTTAGAAGCGGTTGAGTTTGCTAAGACATCGCCTGAGCCCGATCCTTCTGAACTTTATACGGATGTTTTGAAAGAAGGAGAAAACGTATGACCCTTATTTCAATGACCGTCAGAGAAGCCCTCAGAGACGCGATGGCCGAGGAAATTCGCCGCGATGAAACCGTCTTCTTAATGGGTGAAGAAGTTGCAGAATACAACGGTGCTTATAAAGTCAGTCAGGGTCTCTTAGATGAATTTGGTCCAAAACGGATCGTTGATACGCCGATTACGGAGCATGGTTTTGCAGGCCTTGGCGTGGGAGCGGCCTTTGGAGGGCTTCGTCCAATTATTGAGTTCATGACTTTTAACTTTTCCATGCAAGCCATGGATCAGATTATCAACTCAGCTGCCAAAACCCTTTATATGTCTGGTGGACAAATGGGATGCCCGATTGTCTTTCGGGGTCCTAATGGAGCAGCTTCTCGTGTGGGAGCCCAGCATTCTCATTGCTTTGCGAGTTTGTATGCCCACTGTCCCGGCCTTAAAGTCATCAGTCCTTATAGTGCAGGAGATGCCAAAGCTCTTTTAAAGGCCGCCATCCGTGACCCCAATCCCGTCATTTTTTTGGAAAATGAACTTCTGTATGGACAACATTTCGATGATGTTTCGGATGATCCGGATCATGTATTACCAATTGGAAAAGCTCTTGTCCGGAGGGAAGGGAAAGATGTCACTTTGACCGCTTTTTCCATCATGGTTGGCAAAGCCCTTCAAGCTGCAGATCTATTGGCGGAACAAGGAATAGAGGCGGAAGTGATTGATCTGCGAACAATTCGTCCTTTGGATACGGAGACAATCGTTCAATCTGTCAAGAAAACGAACCGCATTGTCTCGATTGAAGAAAGCTGGCCTTTTGCAGGGATTGGGTCGGAAATTGCAGCGCTAATGATGGAACAGGCTTTCGATTACCTGGATGCGCCGCTTATCCGCGTCACAGGGGCAGATGTTCCCATGCCGTATGCTGCCAATTTAGAACACTTGGCATTGCCCCAAGTTGAGACTATTGTAGAGGCTGCAAAAACAGCGTGTTATCGCACTCCCTCTTAGCGCTAGTCCCGCGAAAGCGGGAAACCAGGAAAGTATTTGAAAACAAAGGATTTTCTGAAAATAATGTATAATTTAAGTTCTAAATCTGAAGTTGCTTGGGTTCCCGCTTTTGCGGGAATGACGCATGGGGGCGAGTGGACTAAAAAATTATATAAAAACAAAAGGATACATGGATGCCCATTGAAATCTTAATGCCCGCGCTTTCTCCTACTATGACGGAAGGTAATCTCGTCAAATGGCATAAAAAAGAAGGAGATCCTGTAAAAGCGGGCGATGTCATTGCTGAAATTGAAACGGATAAGGCGACCATGGAAGTGGAAGCCGTAGATGAAGGACGCATCGGCAAGATCCTTGTCCCGGAAGGAACAGAGCAGGTTCAAGTTAATCAACCCATCGCGATCCTCCTTGAGGAAGGGGAGGATGCTTCTGCCTTAAATAAGGTGAAGACAGAAGCCCTTCCAGAAAAAAAACCCGAACCAGTTCAAGCTGCACCTGAAAAAAAGCCGGATTTAAAAGTTGTTCCTCAAGCAACTCCCTCAGATTCTCGTGTATTTGCCTCACCTTTAGCGCGCCGTATTGCGGAAAATGCGCACCTCAATCTTGGCTCAATTCCAGGTTCTGGTCCCCATGGGCGCATTATAAGGGCAGATGTGGAACAAGCCCTGGCTCAAGCTGGAGGTGCTGCCCCAGCTTTACGACCTTCAGCTCCTTCCACTCTCCTCTCAGGATACGAGCCCGCCTATGATATTATGCCAACGTCAAATATTCGTAAAATTATTGCAAAACGCTTGGTTGAAGCAAAACAAACCATCCCCCATTTCTACCTAACCGTTGAGTGTAACATTGATGCGCTTTTGAAAGCGCGGGAAAAGATAAATGCCCGAGCTGAGGGAGCCTATAAGCTTTCTGTGAATGACTTTATTATCAAGGCCTGTGGGGTGGCGTTAAATCATGTTCCAGCGGCTAACGCCTCTTGGATTGATGACCAAATTTATCAATATAAATCCGCTGATGTGTCCGTTGCGGTTGCCATTGAAGGGGGACTTATCACCCCCGTTATTCGTCAGGCCGATACAAAGGGTCTGATAGAAATTTCAAAAGAGATGAAGGATCTTGGTATCCGTGCCCGGGAAGGCAAACTCAAACCTCAAGAATTCCAAGGAGGAACCTTTAGCCTTTCAAATCTTGGGATGTATGGAGTTAAGGAATTCGCAGCCATCATCAATCCTCCCCAAGGCTGTATCCTCGCTGTGGGGATGGGGGAAGAACGTCCAGTGGTCAAGAATGGTTTAATTACATCCGCTACTATGATGAGCTGCACTCTTTCGGTTGATCATCGTGTTGTTGATGGGGCAGTGGGCGCGAATTTCTTGAAAGCTTTTAAAGAACTGGTCGAAAATCCTGTCATGATGATTTTATAATTCTTATATTGCAATAATACACGAGTCATCTTATAAAAAGATTATAAGATTTTATTGGAGATGGTATTATGTATAAACTAATTTATTCCGCTTTTTTGATTTCACTTATAGCCTCGAGTGCTTCAATTGCCATGGAGGGTAATGAGAAAGACGAGAGCGAGACAGTGAGATTGCTTCCTGTCGAAAAAGAAAATAAAAGTGAAGATATCGATTGGTTCCTTCATCCATCCCCCAATAGTCAAATTGAAAAACCGGATGAACTTGCTGATATGATCAAAGAATATCGAGAAAAGGGAAAACCTATTGGTCTAGCTTGGGCTTGTCATAGAGATGAAATGCCAAAAAAAATAAGGAAAGTGTTCAAATCGAAAACTTCTCCAATTGAGAACTGGATTAGTCTCGATATTCAGGACTGCCATATCCGTATGGATGCAAGGAACGAACAACACGTTGTACAGGTCTGTAATTGGCTAAAAGAGAATGGAATTGAGGTTAGCACCGTTGCTTTTACCGCCTTCGGACTCGATGTAAATACACCTTCTTGGCTGAGCGTTTACTCTGTTGTCAAAAAAGGAGGATTATTAATCGATCCAACTTATTTTCCTACCTATCATCGTAATCCATCAGCAGACTATTCTGAATTTGGAGATATTTTTTTAGGTTACAATGATACAATGGATATATCCTATGGGAATCATTTTTATCAAGATGTGCAGAATTATCATGTTACTGGGGGTAAATTTTACCAAAATCAAGAAGCGCTAATAGCTTCAACAATGGATTGGATTGAAGAGAAAGCTAGACACAAGGGAGAAGCAGGAAAAAGATTGGCAGCTAAGGTTTATGCTAATCGGGTTGTTTCTTTTAAAGCAGAGCTTGTGTCTCAGTGGTTACCCTTCATACAAAACGCAGACGTGTTGAATGAAGATGCTTCTCAACTTTTCTCAAAAAGACCTGAAGACTTCACACGTGACTATATTAGCTACTATAGAGAGTTCATGACTGAAATTGGATTTGATTCTTCTTCTTATAAGGTTTATTCAGGAAACAAAGCCGATATTTATGGGGTTACGAAATATGTATATCCTGAAGATGGCACCTATTCTCGAATCGGCTATGGGGGAAATATATCCTTGGTTGTGACGAAGCAATAGAGCTTTGTAAAATGAAGAGCAGCAGTCCGCTGGGTTTGCGGAAATCTACAGCCTGTGATTGAAAAATCAAAATCAGGTTTTGGGGGAAAATACTAGTGCTTTTCAAAAGAAATGCTCAACATGTTTATACCTGGGAGCTTGCCACTTTGCGAAGTGAATTGAGCTTCGCAACTTGAACCCTGGCTTCCAGTATTAAAAATAATCGGGTATGTAAGAACTGTAGCCAAATTTTGATCGGGATGATGTGTATATTCCCTATCGAGTTTAATAACCTTCAAAGCTTCACCTTCCAAATTAATTTCAAAAGGTAACTTGTTAGCTTTGATATCATTTTCATGTTTTTGTATTTGAATTCTAAATGCCTCTATAATACTCTTGGTATTGTCAGGACACCAGGCAGCATTAGCACCTGCTCCAAATACGGTCAACATTAAAGCAAATAATAATATTTTTTTCATGTTTCTCTCAATTTATATAAATTCGATAGAGTTAACGTTACAATATTTCTCTTAAAAAAACCTTAACAAGCCTTATGAAAGGGCACCCTGTAACAATCCGTCATAATCGGTGATTTGTTTCTTCTCCCAGGCGGGTTTATTTTTCAGGATAGAAGAGTACCAATAAAGGATAACGGAGTGACAGGTTTTCATTCTATTTCGGTTGAAAAAAGCCAACCTCAGATTTGCGTCCTGATTCCTGAGCTTGAGCCCCAAGTTCAACATCATCAAAAGACAATCGCAAATATGGTCTCGTGTCAAGGGATTGGAGTGCATTCTGGTTCTCCCGCGACGGTGACATTGCATCCAGCTCCTTCAGGTAGTGGAATTACTTTTATGCGAACGGATTTGGGGAGCATCGAAGTCAAAGCATCTTGGCAGACTGTTGTTGACACTCGTTTCTGTACCACCATTGGAAATGGCCAAGGTGTAAACATTTCAACAGTTGAACATCTGATGGCAGCTCTTGCGGCCAGTGGCATCGATAATATCCGCGTTGAAATTGATGGACCCGAGCTTCCTATTATGGATGGAAGTGCCCACCCTTTTGTGGCCCTTGTGGAAGAGGCTGGCGTTAAGGAACAATATGCTCCTCGAAGGATGATTCGCGTTTTAAAAACTGTAACCGTTAAAGAAGGAGATCGACAGGTTTCCCTCTCTCCTGCTCCCTATTATGAAATTGAAGTCGACTTTGATTTTGCAGGTCGGACATCTCTTGCACCCCAACACCGCGTATTTCGCCCTTTGGAAGAAGATTTTGGGGAAGATATTTCTGCGGCTCGTACCTTTGGTCTTCTCGAAGATGCTGAAAAACTGTGGGCAATGGGTCTTTCTAAAGGGGCTTCTCTCGAAAATACGCTTGTCTATGATGGCACGGAAGTTCTTAACGAAGAGGGTCTACGGTATGCAGATGAATGTGTTCGTCATAAAGTGCTGGATGCTCTTGGCGATCTCCATTTGGCAGGAGGTCAGATTCTTGGAAAATTCCATGGGACGCGTACAGGTCATGGCCTTCATCATAAACTTCTTTTGGCCCTTTTTGCTGATCCGAGCGCCTACGCAATAGAGGTGCGGTAAGGACCTTTTCTTTACCAGCCTATCTTTCACGACGAAGAAATACAAAGTGCATGAGGTAAGCCAATGGAGTTTCACAATCCGGTAAGGTCATGCCGCGTCAATTGTTATTTTTCAAGTATGCTCTTAGATGCCTGCTTTCTGGGAGATAACATTAGGAGGCGAGATGAGTAGTTGTGGTTATGTAATATAGAATTTAAATCTATAATAATGTTAAAAAATAATTACTCTTTAATTATATATCAAAAAGCCATTTTTTTATAAAAATTACTTGACATTATAATAAATCTTGCGTATATGCCATTATGAGTTTAAGTAAATTTATATTTGGTGAGTACTATGTTAAAAAAATTATTAGTTTGTTCTTTTTTATGTGCTCATGCATCGTCTGTATATGCCATGCAGGAGGAATTTATTGATCCAACAAGGATAACAAAGGTACCATGCCAAACCCAAAATAAGAAAGGTATGAACTTTAATGACTTAGGTCCCTTTGAGCAAGAGTTCTTAAGATACTGCCGTGAATTAGAAATTTCTGAAAGTCCCGAAGTAGGGAACATCTTATTCTTAGGAGAAGCTTATGGACGTTTACCAATGCGCGTCGGAAGCGAAATCGCGTCAGGGTTATCAAAGCTGTTTGTCAATGAACTTTCAGCTGAAAACTTACAGCATCTTGCTAAGAAACTAGGAATAATGAAAGAGAGTGGTGTAATTGCTGGTGCGCAATTAGCTGATCGAATGAACCTTATTATAGGGGATTGCCTCGACTTACCTAACAATGAAAAATTCACGAGATCATTTGGAAATCACATTGTAGACAACTGTTTTGACGCGATTATGTGTTCCAATGTCCTTCATTTTTTTGATGGAGAACAAGTACTAAAATTCTTTTGCAATGCATTTAATTTTCTAAAACCTGGTGGAGAAGCATATATATTTACTCAATCCCGTGAAGATGATGTTAGTGAAAAAGAAATGTACACGCGCAGACAGAATAAAACTAGTGTCTATATTAAGACTTGCTTTGGCGTCATGGAGGCAGCTAAAAAAGATCCTTCTATCCTCTTCCCAGGTTTAATAAATGAGGAATGGCTTTGTAAGACACAATTGCTTAATAATATCTTGCTTGGTAAACCCAATGGATTATGTACGTTCAATTATATTCCAGCAACAACTCTTCAACGCTTTGCTCATCAATTAGGGTTTGAGGTGGCATCCAAAAAGTTTTATTCGATAGTTCAGGAAGGGGACTCTATAAAAACGAGTGAAGACAACAAAGGTATCTATTGTGGCCTGATTCTAAGAAAACCAGAAGGATATACTGGGGGGCACGTAACAATGGAAACCCTTGATCCAGCTTTTGTTGAAAGTTGTCTTACAGCAAAAGAAAAAATGAAGACTTTTATTGATACGAAATTGAACTTTCTTGATCAATATCCATTCGTGAAAAGTAAGGAATAAACCACGCATCTCAGCTCAGGCCTATCTTTGATAGGTCTGAGCGCATTGTATTTAATATCCTCAACTGAAGCTCTAAACGCGGTCCTTTCTTTACAATCATGCAGCATCATGCAATAAATGAATGTATAAAGTTGCAGGATATTGCCGGATATGGAAACTCTTTCTTTTCAGCTTACACCCAAGCAGATTTTAGATCTGCAAAATTTAGAGAATAGAGTTGTGGACCTTTATGGGGTCTTACAGAGGCTGCCTGACCAAGAATTACAAGCCATTCAAAAATTTGCACGGGTCAGTATGATCGGCGCTTCTACGCGGATTGAAAACGCTCTTCTGACAGATTTAGAAGTAGATTGGATTGACACGATCTTGTCAACGGATGGTCATGTCTCAGCATTTGAAACCCATAAACAAATGATCGAAAATAAGCTTTCTAAGGATAGAGAAAGAAGTATTGAAGAAGTCGCGGGTTGTCGACAGATGTTGCTTTTGATCTATCAAGAGGCTGAATCCTTAATTCCTCTAAAAGAAACGGATGTTCGAAGCTTGCATTATGAGCTTTTAGCACCCTATAAAAAAGGAGTGCATTACACAGGTAAATATAAAACTCAGCCAAACTCTGTCGTTCAACAAAATTGGAGTACGGGAGAAAGTCGTGTGGTGTTTCAAACAGCGGATGCGGGCCCAGTAACCCAAGCCGCTATGGCGGATCTTGTACAATGGTACAATGGAATTTATCTGCAAGGTGCAGGAACGTTCGCTATTACTTCTGAGTTTATCTTTAGATTCTTAGCCATCCACCCGTTTCAAGATGGGAATGGACGGTTGGGGAGAGGGCTTTTTCTTTTGCTTCTGTTACAGTCAAAAAATAAAGCGTTGTCGACGGTTGCAAAGTACCTCGCTATTGATCGCTATATTGAAAAATATAAATTAGAATATTATTTTGTTCTCAATCGATGTTCTGATGGCAAATTTCAGCAAGACCCTCACAGCTATAAGATTCACTGTTTTCTGGACTTCATGATAAAAGTTCTTGGTGAATCCTTGGAAGGTGTTGAAGAATACCGCATGAAATTCCGGGCTCTCCAAAAACTCTCAGATACCGCCATAAAAGTTTTGAATGCTTTTAAAGAACATCCAGAAGTTCGCCTGAACACAAAAATTATTTCTGAACAAACGGACCTTCCTATAAGAACAGTTGCTTATGCGCTTTCAACACTTTTGGGTAATAATTTGATCCAAAGATATGGCCAAGGGGCAGCCACCAAATATCAGCTTACTTTTTAGGGAAAGCAACATCACGCAATAAATAGGTGTAAAGTTGCAGGGCATTGCCGGATATGGAAACTCTTTCTTTTCAGCTTACGGGGCTGCTACTAAATATCAGCTAACTTTTTAGAGCAAGCAATATCCTGCAATAATTAAATGCATTAAGGTGCAGGATATTGCCGACCCTTCACTCTACTCTAGTGAGCTTAAAGCAAAAAAGAATGGATTGCTTAGGGCTACCGCCCTCGCAAAGACGGGGTGGCGAGGGATGCTTGCTAACCCTCAATCGTCATTGCGCGGAGCGCAGCGACAAAGCAATCTAGAAATTAAAGTTCATTTATAATTTCGTCAGCTCTCCCTTATTTCACATCTGGTTTTTAACTCCCCCATTGATGTGTGAAAACAAAAGTCCTATAAACAGGAGAATTAGATGGTTAAGGATCGGTTGAATGCAAAAGCACTATTTAAAGATCGGAGGGACGTTAGTTCTTCTTTTGGCAACAGCCTGCAGTGATAAGGAAAAGCCCTATGTGGAAAGGCCTGCCACGGATCTCTACATGGAAGGCTATAGAAATATTATAAAAAATGACTATAAAGACGCTTCCGAATCCTTTGACGAGGTTGAACGCCAACACCCCTATTCAGATTGGGCGACCCGTGGCCAGTTGATGTCCGCTTATGCCAACTATTTAAACGGTGATTATGATAAGGGTTTAGCAACTTTGGAGGCTTTTATTCAGCTCCATCCTGGGTATAAACATATTGATTATGCTTACTATTTGAAAGGATTGTGCTACTACGATCGAATCCTTACTGTTACGCGCGATCAAAAGAGCACCTATGAAGCGCTTAATGCTTTACAGGCTGTGGTAAAGAAGTTCCCTGATACCAAGTATGGTCGGGATGCGCAGCTCAAAATGGATCTCGTTTATGATCACCTGGCCGGCAAAGAGATGAATGTTGGGCGATACTATATGAAACATGGCCTATATCTTGCCGCCATTAACCGTTTTCAAGTGGTGATTGATGCCTATCAAAGAACAACCCACGTGCCTGAAGCCTTACATCGTCTTGTGGAATGTTATTTAGCGGTGGGTCTTAAAAAAGAAGCCCAATCCGTAGCCGCTGTCTTGGGTCATAATTTCCCAGGAAATGAGTGGTACGGAGATTCCTATCTTCTCCTCAAAGGCGAGGATTTGCGGCCAGAATGGATAAAGATGGAAGAGGGCTCGTGGCTTGGACGTTTAATGAATATGAAAGTTTTTTAGTAAGTACCACGAGTCATTTGTCTTTCTATAATTCCATCCGGTACCACACTCTCTTTTTATTTTTCTCTTACTAAATTTAACTCTATTCATATATTTCTTCAACTGAGCAACTATTAGTAAAGAAGACTGTATCCTTATCTGACCCCTGTTTTTTGGAAGAATTAAGATGGACAATTACCTTTTTTAGGGTTTTTTGTTTCCCACCTAGTCCTTCTACGGTTACAGGAATCTTTCCTTCGTTGGTCGATGATCTGCACGGTTTTAAATTTACCTCCTGCTTTTCGGGAGCCACACCAAACAAAACTGGACCAATTGTGGTCGCAGTGGGTTTATAAGTATAAGTAAATGCCTGGTGTTCATTCGTTATGGGATTGTGAACATCAATGGTACTGTTTGCGAAAACTCCCATGAATAAGGTGCCTGTAGTATCTTTTGGAATATTATTACCAAGTGCAGGGCCCGTATAGGTGATCGTTACGTCTCTAGCTTGTAAAGCTCCTGCTGAAATGATGTTAGTAAATAAAAAAGCTAAAAGTGCCGTTCTTTTTTCCATGACTATCTCCTCTGTTTTTTTAATTATTACATCTTAGTCATTAAGAAGTAATTAATTTAGAAAACAGTAATGCACAATATTAGGTCTTCTCTGATAGGCTTTGCCCCGAAGCAATCCAGAAAACCAGCAATAAGAATAGATTGCTTCGTCACTTCGTTCCTCGCAATGACGAATGTGTGTTATCTGTTGCTTATCCCATAACCGCCGTAGCAATGAGGGGGGGGAGGGTAATCACAATTTAACATCTATTAGTACTGGAAGTAATACTATAAAGGCATTGTTCAATCATCCTTGCAATTATGGAATACAATTCCAGATTTGCACGGATAAATTTTCATACATACTTAAGCTACTTATTCTTCGACAACCGAGAGAATATTTCCTGCCGGGTCTTTAAACCAGGCAACGTTAGGGCCTTTGCCAAGTCTTGTCCCTCGATGAATACCTTTCTCATCTGTTTCGATATTACCTTTATAATGCTCGAATTTTACGCCTCGCTTGACCAGCTCATCTACAGCTTTATTGATATCATCAACGGGAAAATTGAGGATAGTAAACGTAGCGGGTTCATGATTATCTTTTTGATAGACAAGCGTTTTTTTATCGCCATCCGTATGCAGCCATAATAAATTATTGTCCTCTGAAACATCTAATCCAAGTGTTTGATTATAGAAGGCTTTTGCTTTTTGGATATTATCTACGGAAAACCCACTAAAGGCATGTGTGCTCTTGAACATGTTATTTCCTTTTTTATTTATGTATTTCAACTTCCTTCATTGAACAAAAAAACCCCGCAGATTGCGGGGTTTTTTTATCAACAACATAAATATGTTATTGCTTTGGAGCTTCAGCAGGAGGTGCTTCAGGTGCATGCTCTTCATGTGGAGCTGCTTCAGGAGCAGGTGCTGGTTCAGGTGCTGGTTCAGGAGGTGCTTCAGGAGCTGGAGCCGCCTCAGGAGCTGGGGCTGTTTCTGCTGGAGCTGGGGGTGGAGGTGTTTCTTCTGATTTTTTCTCCCCACAAGCTACAAGAGTCAAAGCACAAGCCCCAAATAGGGCTGCATAAAGGGTATATTTCATTTTTATTCCTCGTTCGTTAGAGTTGCCGGAAACTCTTTCCTCGTTATCATTCATTGGGTTTCAACCGGACACTCAAAAGTTTGCCACAAAATTTAGACAATTGCAATCGCAGAAAGGTTAGTAGCGCTTATTTCTTTATTCCCATCAGATAGATACCTCCTTCGACTCGCAAAATTTCCAGAAAATGTGTTGCACCTTATATCATGTATATGAGCGATTCCTTCCTCTCGAAGTTGTTGGCAAATGTAATGGGGTAAATTGAAATAATGGTGTCCTTGTCTGTCAGAGGGATAAAAATAAGTGTCATAGGACCCTTGGATAAAATCAAGAAACTCAGGTCCGACCTCATAGTTTTTTTGTTGAATGGTGGGTCCCAAAGTTGCATGAATCTGAGGGCGCTTAGCCCCGATTTCTTCCATTGCATCAAGTGTTGCCTGAAGGATACCCCCTTGAGCGCCGCGCCAACCTGCATGGCACGCTCCTATAACATTCGCTTTTGGATCATATAAAAGAACGGGTCCACAATCGGCCGTTACAATGCCTAAAGCAAATCCTTTGATATTGGTCACCAAGCCATCACCTTCTTTCCTTTCGTCCGACAGCTCGTTGACTGTGAAGACTTTATTGCTATGAATTTGTTTCAACGTTACGAGGGGAAGAGGACGGCCTGCCATGGCTTGCATGGCTCGATCAAGCTTTGAGACAAGAATCTCAGGATCAGCTTCAAAAAAAGCATGTTTAAGCGATGGAAATTTCGAAAGATAAGGGCACTCAAGCTTCATTGTTCAAATCCTGTTGGAGCAATTGTAAGGGGTGAAAAGATAGCCATGACTTTAAATAGGGTCCCCATCTGTTGAGGATGAATGAGACGGGTTGCGGCCACCTCTAAACTTGCTTTCTGAGACGGGTTTTCACGTTTTAACATCTCTATTCTCCTCTCTATACCGATCGTCTTCAAAAATTGTCTTTGAGAAAGAGGGCCGAATACGCCTAAGCCCCGTGAAAGTGCAATTTCTTTAAGTTGACCAAAATTAACGTGACAGGTCAAATCAGATTTTCCAACATGAAGAAGAGGGTCAGATAATTTTCCTCCGAAAAGGGCTTGAAGACTTTCTCCTCCTCCCTTTTCATAACCATAATCGATGCACAGGAAAACCCCCGTTTGTTTTAAAAGTCTTGAACAAATCTCATGGGTAAGGGCCACACCTGTGGGGCTTTCTTCCCTTATTTGATCAGGTCCATGGTTTTCTTCAAGTCTGACAGGGGTAAAGACAAGCCGCCCGTCTTTAATTGCAACACGCTTTTCATAAAGCACATTATCTTGACGCTTGTAACAATTGGTGGGGAGGGCATCAAAAAATTCGTTGGCAATGATGATGAGGGGAGATGAGGAAGGAGGAACATCTTCCAATCGTTCGACAAACGTTACAGGGGAGGGGATGGTTTTTAATTGAGCCTCCTTCAAAAGTGGGTTTATTTCCACCAGAGTAACATTAATGGCTTCAAAAAAGGATTTAGACATCTTTGCTATTCTGAGAAAATCAGCCATTAGGGTTCCCTTCCCCGGGCCAAGCTCAATCAGAGACACGGCTTTAGGCTGCTTAAGTTTTAGATAATAATCAATCGCCCAGGCCCCAATAAGCTCTCCAAAGACCTGACTAATTTCTGGGGACGTTGTAAAATCATGGCCCACAGCTTCCTGAGATCGATAATATCCATAGGTAGGGTGTTGTGAGGCCAGTTCCATGAAACGACTTTGAGAAAGAGGTCCACTTTCGAGAATCTCTTGACTTATAAGAGATTCAAGCATTCTCTTCTCTTAAAAAGGGCCCGTACGATGAGGAAGAGGCCAACAACAAGGAGGGGGAAAGAGAGGATCTGTCCCATCGTAAGGCCACCTGCAAAATATCCTAGGAAAGCATCAGGCTCACGGAAACACTCCGCTGTGATACGTGCTATGGCATAACCCAACAAGAATATCCCACTTAGCAGTCCTTGACGTTGGGGCCATTTCGTGAAAATAGCTCCATAGCCGAGGAGAATAAAAAGAACGATCCCTTCCAAAGCGGCTTCATACAGTTGACTGGGATGGCGGGATAAGATGCCGCCATGAGGGAATATAACACCCCAGGAAACATCCGTTATGCGACCATAAACCTCCCCATTAATAAAATTAGCGATTCGACCAAAGAAAAGACCAAGGGGCACACCGCAACAGGCAAGATCCGTAAAGTTTAAGAAATTAATTCCTCGCCGATAGGTAAAGATAGCGGTTGCAATAACGACGCCCAAAAGGCCCCCATGAAAGGCCATTCCGCCCTTCCACACTTGAAAGATTTCAAGGGGATTGGCCATGTATCTTGAAGGCGTATAAAAGAGCACATACCCAAGCCGTCCCCCTAAGATCACACCTACAATGGCCCACACAAGGTAATCGTCCACCATTTTGCGATCGATAAGGGGAAATTTTTTGGTGAGCCAAAGACTGTATTGCCACCACCCTAAAATTCCTACCACATAAGCGAGCCCATACCAATGAACGGCAAAAGGACCAATTTGAAAGGCGATTGGATTAATAGGGGGGAAGGGCATTAAAGGTTCCTCGGTTGATGATGAGCCCATTCAGAGCGCATTCTTTTTTGGAAAGATAGGCCTTCGATTTTATGGCTTTTTTTTAAAATACCAAAAACATCTTCACATGCTTGTTGTTTGGCAGATGATTGCAAAAGAGCATCAATTGCTTTTCGAACTAGTGCAGCTCGTGAAATATGGTATTGTTCAGCCAATATCGTCAAAGTATGAAGTTTTTCTTTTTCTAGGTCTATTATTATTCGCATGAAGCACCTAATCTTTGTCGTGTACGTATACATCATCATCTGAATCGATTCAACAAAAACAGATATCTTTGCTTCCCAGATAATGTATCAAAAAAATTTAAATTTTTATCTTGATTGACATAAAAGAAAGGATTAACCTAATAACGTTATCTCATCCGAGATAGCGCGAAGCAAAAGTGTTGACGCACAATTGCTCCGCTAATCACTGCAACTGACAAGGAGTCACAATGACTAAGCTGACCATAGCTCAACTCGAGCATCTTTCACAACAATTGTCTCATGAATTAGACACGGTTAAGCATCTGCCATCCAAGGCATGGATCGAACTCGGACTAGCTCGAGATACATTAAGAAGCCTTACTTTTACCTATGATGAGTGGTTGAAAGAGAGAGGGCTTGAGGGTGAGCGTTAATCCTCGTCAGGTTTAGTTAACTATTTCACATCGCTGAGGAACCTTTAGTCTTGAGTTCTCAAAATGAAAAATGACCAAAGGTTTTTCAGCAAGGAACGACGGAGGAAGTTCAGTGGAGGCTAAATTTGTTTGAAAACTACACATTAATATGTAATAATATAAAGGTCATATCGTGACGAAATATGAGTTAGAAAAGGTCTTGAAAAATCAGGGTTTTCAAAAACGATCTGGGGTAAACACGACATTTGGCTGAAAAGAGGGTTTCCTCCCATCCCTGTGCCACGTCACAAAGGTGATATTCCTTATGGAACTCTAAGAAGTATCCTGAAAGCCGCAGGATTAAAGGAAAGAAAATGAAACATTATTACGCTATTTTTAAAAAGACAAAGACGGCTATTGAAGTTGAATTCCCTGATCTTCAAGGGTGTGTGACATTTGGAAAAGATTGGGAAGAGGCTTTAGAAAATGCTGAAGATGTGCTTGCGGCATGGTTAGCTCATGCAGAAGATCAATTTATCAAAGAGCCCTCTAAACATCATCAACTTGAACATTTGAGAGGGGAGCTTGTTCCCGTCCCCGTTAGAGAAGATACACTTGAGTCCTATCGTAAATTAAAACGATTTAATGTCATTTTTCCAGCTCGAGTCCTAAAGCAAATCGATGTATTTCGAAAAAAGATGGGGTTGAAGCGTTCCACCTTTTTACAAAAGGCTGCTGAAGATTACCTTCGTGAACATGACAGCCAACGCTGAGTCAATATTTAAAAATTGCGTCTTTTTGGAGGGCGAAGATAACAAATTGGTTGAAGAGCCTCGTCTTTGATCCCGGGGTCAAACCCATTCATTTGCTTACTTATGGTTTCAGCTTGTCCTGGTCGATTTCTAAGCTCGCGTGGGGTTAGAACCATTCCTATTTGAAGGCTTAACCAAGTTAGTCTAGGAAGGTTTAAAGTGTTTTTATCACAATAAGTCCGAAGCTGCTCTTTAATAATATTAAGATCTGAAAGGTTTTCCTGTAGTTTTCCGCCAGAGTTCTCTATACTTTTTTCGGCGTAGGATAGCATTTCATTGGCAAAATTTTCATAATCTTTATGATATTTAAAGGGATTCCCTTCGTTGTCTTTAAGAATACTCAACAACTCAGCTTTCGAGTGATAAAAATCGCGAAGTTTTAAGGGGGAAGCTTTTGTAGAACCAGGGCGCTCTTCTTGTGAGCCATTTTCCTCCATCGCAAATGTGGCTGAGGATAAAAGGGCGGTTGAAAGTAGTAAAGAGGTAAACATTGATTTAAGAGACATAAAAATTCCTCGAATATAAAAATTCTCTCAACAAAATATTAATAACAATTAACTATAGAGTGGTGTGTGTATGTATTTGTCAATACACGACGTTGACATAAGAAGAAATATTATTACGATTCAAAATGGAAAGCCGCCTTTCCCCTTTTATAAAAACCGCTCTTCGTGTAAGCTAATTCCATGCTAAATTCATATCTGAATGCCTTTATCAGTCTTTTTGTCATTATCGATCCTTTGGCACTCGTGCCGATGTTTATGTCTTTAACCCAAAGGATGACATCGAATGAACGCAATAAAAGTGCCTATGTTGCCTGTGTTATTTCAGCCATCGTTCTTGTGATTTTTGCTTTTGGTGGAGATTTTCTTCTAAAACTTATGGGTATTAGTGAGGCAGCTTTCCAAATCGCGGGAGGATTTTTGTTGATGATCGCCGCCGTTGAAATGGTTGTTGCTCATCATACGGGAATGACATCAACAACCCCTCACGAGGAACAAGAAGCCAGTCTGGGTCGCGACATTACGGTTTTTCCCCTTGCGATCCCTTTGATTTCAGGTCCAGGAGCTCTGACGACCGTCATTCTCCTTGCTCAGGAAGGTGAATCGTCCGTGCGCCATCAACTTATTTTAGTAGGGATTGTTCTTATTGTCATCGGGGTGACCTACCTTTGCCTGAAGGCGGCACCCTTTATACAAAAATTTCTAGGCGTGACAGGATCAAATGTGGTTACGCGGGTTTTTGGGATTATCCTAACCGCCCTTGCGACTCAATTTATCCTCACGGGGATTACGAAGGCTTTCTTTTAGAAAAGTATCTTCCATCCATGCCACAGCTTTACCGAGAAGACAATGAACCCCTTTGTTAAAAGCGAAAGCAATCCCTTGCATTGTGGGAGAGGAGGCGGGTGTTATTTCAGAAAATGTGTGGGCAGTGAGGACACGTCTATCCTGCAGGTGAATAAGTTTAAAGACGATCTTCAAGTGAACTTCAGGCATGTTCTTGTTTAAATGATAAACAGAAAAATCCTGAATCTCCGATTGGAGTAAATATTTTGTTTTAAGTCCAGCACTCATGCGATTAACATTCGTTCCTCCCCATCGTTGCGTTAAACCTTGAAGCAGGACTTCTTGAAAAGCTTTTGGCAACCGATCGGGCCATTCACCGTCAGCCATATAATCTCTTTGATAAGGGGAAGGAGTAACGGCGATGCGGGCTGTATTCAAGCTCGCCTCACTCGAGGGCACGTCAACTGCAAGAGGAACAGAGAGGGCATAAGATGGCTTAAAGGCTTCACTTCTTAAGGTATAAAGAGGGAGAGGCTCATCTTTTTCCAGCAGAGAGCATGCTGACAATAAACAACAGAAAATTAAAAGGCTTACTTTTTGCATAAGGTTCCACTCTTTTTTCAAAACCTATCAGAATTCCTTATGGGCGTCGAGGGGGAGAAGTTCTCTCTCAAAAACCTATTTTATTAAATAATTCTTGCAATAAATACGAAAAAAGTGCTAGTAATATAAAATAACCTATTTTAATATTTAAGCCTAAATTTGGGTTGTTGTTTTTGGGGAATTAATATATGAGATTAAATCTAGACTTAGATAAACTAAAGATTTTCTATTACGTTGCAAAAGCTAAAAAGTTTACAACGGCTTCCGAGATTTTAAATATAAGCCAGCCGGCTCTCAGTCGTAGCATCCAACTCCTTGAAGATCGTCTCCGTATAAAGTTATTTCACCGTCATGCGCGCGGTCTAACCTTAACAGCTCAAGGAGAACTTTTAGCGCCCGTTATAGGAAAGTTTTTAAGTGAGCTTGAAGCCGTTACCGAAAAATTATATGAAGAAGAAAAAGAGCCCAAAGGACCCCTCAGAGTGGTGGCGCCAGGAGGTTTAATGAATTTTTATCTTCCTTCTTATATTCCTGGATTTTTGAAACTATACCCTGAGATAAGATTGACACTTAAAATCAACGATGCAGTTCCATCCCTTGAGTTTGGAGAAGTGCATGTTGTCATCCGTCCCCCCATCCATGGATTTGAAGCAGAAGGTTTAGTACAAGACCTTTTGATGAGACATTATACTGGTCTTTATGCAAGTGAAAAATATCTTGAGGAATTTGGGGTTCCAAAAGAACTTTCTGATCTAAACAACCATAGACTTATAGCTTATGGTGATCATGTTGAAGCTGAGCCTTTTAAAGCTATGAATTGGCATTTAACAGTTGGGGCTGGCATTGGAGAGGCGCGCGAACCCATCCTTCAGGTTAACTCGCCTCATGTAAGATTTATGATGGCTAAGGCGGGACTTGGTATTGTTGCCCTTTCTAAAGAGCATCCCGGGCTTGAAAAGTCAGGCCTTGTTCAAGTTTTATCGCACGTTCCCGGTCCTATGGTTGAAACCTATTATATTTATCCGAAAGAACTCGAGAATTCTAAAAAAATCATCGCCTTTCGTGACTATTTGAAAGAAGCTTTTGTTCGAGATTATGGGGAAAATGAACCCATCGAGAACTCAGTACAAAATTTTTAATTTTTTTTCTTTACATTATAATTTAAAATTATTATTAGTATAATATAGCTTAATCATGAAATTATTCTCAGTATAAAAAAATTATGCCATCAAATATTTTAGTTCAACCTGAAGCCAAAGATGCTCTTATTGTAACCCTTAATCACATGGGATACATGCTCTCGAAGCCTGAAAAGTATAATCAAGCTTTTATAGATTTTTCGGCTCACGCCCCAGGACCTGTTCTCGATATAGGTGCGGCTTACGGAGTGGCCACAATTCCTGCTCTAGAGAGAGGTGCTTATGTTATTGCAAATGATCTTGATGAGCGGCATTTACATATTCTTAAAAGCAAAGTTTCGCCCTCATGCCTTGATCGCCTTGAACTAAAGCCAGGAAGAATGCCTAATGAGATTGATTTTGAAGAAAATAGTTTAGGAGCTGTCCTTGCTTCACGGATTCTTGGCTTTATGATGCCTGAAGAATTCGAATTATCTCTTAAAAAAATATTTAAGTGGCTCAAGCCAGGAGGAAAATTCTTTTTTCTATCAGGAAGTCTTTATGGAACTTTTCAAAAATTTTTGCCAATCTATCAAAAACGGAAAGCTGAAGGTCATGCTTGGCCTGGCTTTATAGAAGATGTTTCGTTCTGTAACCCAGGGCGTGCTGGTGATTTACCTGAATTTGTTCACGTGCTTGACGAAGAAATTTTGTCAAATTCTCTCAAAGTTACGGGGTTTGCAATCGAAGAACTTGGATTTAACCCAGCGTTAGAAGGGTGTCCCCAAGATATGAAATTTGATGGTAGAGAGTATATTGGGGCCATTGCTTTAAAAGAATAAGGAAAAAAAATGAAAAAAGCAAAATCATTTAAAATCATTTTAGCATCCATGTTGGGGAATTCTCTTGAGTATTATGATTTTACCCTCTTCGTTTTTTTGTCGCCGATCATCAGTCCTCTCTTTTTCCCATCAGAGAATAAAGTAGCTTCTCTCATTGCAACTCTTGGGACGTTCGCCGTTGGTTATCTGGTGCGTCCCCTTGGTGCAATTGCTTTTGGGTATATTGGAGACACGTATGGGCGTAAGCGAGCTCTAACTCTTTCTATAATTATTATGGCGGTTCCAACCTTTTTTATTGGTCTTTTGCCTTCTTATGAAACAATAGGGACTTTAGCACCTATAGCGCTAATCTTCTTAAGGCTGTTGCAAGGACTCTGCACAGGAGGAGAGTATAATGGTGCTGGGATTTTTGTTGTTGAGAATGTTGAGCCCAATAAAGCAGGATTGGCTGGGGGGATTATTACATCATCTAGTGCAATTGGAGCCCTTCTGGGGTCAACCATGGCTTCCGTATGTACTTTAGAAATAATGCCATCTTGGGCATGGAGAATAGCGTTTCTATTTGGGATTGTTGTTGGTTTCATCGGATTTTATATAAGGCGGCGAATCACTGACGCCTATTTAGAAGAGATTTTAAAGAAAAAGAAACAGCATCCTACCTTTCCACTAGCTGAAGTTATTAGGACTAACCCTTCTGCAGTTTTTTGCACCATTGGAATCGCAGCTTTTTCCGGAATTGTTTATAACATCTCTATGAAGTATGTGAGTGTATATTTGACAACCTTTCAAAAATGGCCTCCATCAGAAGCGCTCATTGTAATGTCTTTTGGTATTTTTACCTATATCATTTTAGCGCCCATAAGCGGATGGATGTCTGATAGATTCGGTGGAAAGGTTGTTATGGCAACGGGAGCTATAGCGACGTTTCTTGGCGTTTATCCTTTACTTTTTCTCTTAACTTCCAAGACCAGCGTTATATCTGTTGTGTTTGCTCAAATTGCTCTCGTTTCTTTAGCTGCATGGTTTCAAGGACCCATGAATCTTTTTATGGCAAATCTTTTCTCACCGGAGACACGCTATAGCGGTCTTGCCTTCAGCTATTGTACAGGAATGGCCATTTTTGGTGGAACGACGCCTATGATTGCGACATTTCTTGTAGATTGGACGGGGAGTCCTGTAACACCCGCATTCTATATTATCGCAGGAGCAGCTATAGGACTTGTGAGTGTTATTTATGCAAAACAGCGATTAAAACTCAGCAGAGATGACTTTTCCGTTGCACCAGCTCCTTCGTATCGTGCTGCGTGAAATGCGTTTACGGGGTTTGGAAAAAAAGTGTATAATCCCAGAACATACGTTGTATATTTAAATTGAATTAGAAATATTAATAATGCTGAGATAGGTTGAAAATGAGTCATGGAAAGCCTCCACATATAACTTCTTGACTCTTTATGCTTTTGGGAATGGATTGTGTTGGTGGTACCATTCCCACCTCTTCTTCTTAGAGCCTATTTTCCTATTTTTTCATAAATTATTTTAAGCAGACCCTGACCTGAAGAGGTCTGAGAAATTTACCATAGAGATCGTTCTTTACTTATGCTATCAGACGATCAACGGGCAAAAAGTGGAGTGAGAAAATGGCAGATTATGACATCGTAATTATTGGCGGCGGCCCAGGTGGGTATGTGGCGGCGATCCGGGCAGCTCAACTCGGTCTTAAGACAGCAGTGGTTGAGAAGGAGCAAATGGGGGGCATTTGTCTTAACTGGGGATGTATTCCCACAAAGGCTTTGTTGCGAACATCCGAAATTAATCATCTCCTCCACTCCTTAGATGCTTACGGCTTTAAAGCTGAGAAAGTTTCTTTTGATTTTAAGAAAATTATTGAAAGGTCACGCGCGGTTGCTAACCAACTTGCCAATGGCGTACGCCATCTCATGAAAAAGAACAAAGTGACGGTCATTGAAGGAACAGCTCAAATAAAGGGTCGGCAGGGGGTTGAGATTGAACTTCTCATCGATGGCAAAATGTCTCTTAAAACACCAAATGTGATTTTAGCGACAGGAGCACGTGCCCGTCAGTTCCCGGGCCTTGAGGCCGATAGAAAACTTGTATGGACCTATAAGGAGGCCATGATTCCTGAGAAAATGCCAAACTCTCTTCTTGTCATCGGCTCGGGGGCGATTGGTGTTGAGTTTGCAAGCTTTTATCGTCTCATTGGAGCAGACGTTACGATCGTTGAAGTTCAAGACAGAATTCTTCCTGTTGAAGATAAAGAGATTTCAACCTTTGCGCAAAAATCCTTTGAGAAGCAAGGAATGAAGATTCATACGAGCTCCACGGTTAAGGCTTTGAAGAAAAACAAAAATTCGGTCACAGCAACCCTAGAAATTCAGGGGAAATCCCAAGAGATAATGATTGATCGGGTAATTTTGGCAGTTGGGATTGAAGGGAATACGGAAAACTTAGGCCTCGAAAAAACGAAGGTCAAAGTTGAAAAGGGTCATATCGTGACGAATGAATGGTGTGCAACGGATGAGCCCGGCGTTTATGCCATAGGCGACGTGGCGGCGGGGCCTTGGCTGGCCCATAAAGCCAGTCACGAAGGCGTCTTATGTGTTGAAAAAATAAAGGGCCTTAAAACGGTTCACCCCATGAAGAAAACAAACATTCCCGGATGTACTTACAGCTATCCGCAAATTGCCAGCGTTGGATTGACGGAAGAGGCGGCCAAAGCCACAGGAAAATATGATCTCAAAGTGGGACGTTTCCCCTACATAGGCAATGGAAAAGCCATTGCGATGGGCGAACCTGAAGGTCTCGTCAAAACCATTTTTGATGGGAAAACCGGCGAGCTTTTAGGGGCTCATATGATTGGGGCTGAAGTGACGGAGCTCATCCAAGGATTTTGCTTAGCTAAAACCCTTGAAGCAACCGAACAAGAAATCATAGAGACGATCTTCCCTCACCCAACTCTTTCAGAAATGATGCATGAATCGACTTTGGATGCTTTTGGACGCGTGATTCATTTCTAGACAAAGGTCACTTTTGACTATTTAATAGATCTTCTCAATAAGAGCTTTCAAAGTATCTTTGCTGAGTAAAAATAATTTATTATAAAAGGAATGAAGTCATTACTACTTATTCCAGTTGGATCACGAATACACATTTCTGAGGAGATTTTTTTATGATGCGATATGTTTCTATTTTTGCTTTACCCTTATTTGCGATGGCGTCTCTTGTAGAAGCTAAACAATTCAGTATTTCAGAACTTGCGGGTATGCCTGTAGATGAACGAGAGGCTGCGTTAAGGAAACGTTTGGGGGAACTTAATAACGTTTATCATAAGGACAAAGCTAGGAACCCTGACTTTTTGACGGCTCACAATAATCGGAAAGCGGCGGTTCAAATGGCACTTCGTCGTTGGGATGATCGTATCAACGCTTCGTGCCTCTATGAGATCGCACAAAAAGCTATTAATGCTCTAAAACTACCAACCAAGAGAGAGCGAGCAAAAAACCATGAACGAAGTGCTTTTGTTAAGAAACTTGCTACACGAGCGATAGATAATAATCTCTCGATTGAGGATGTCATGATTCAACAGAAAGTGGAGCCAGCTAAAATTATTGAATTAAAAAGGAGTGGGGATTTCCTGTGGATTAGAGAACAACTAGCGGCAGAAAAAAAACTTTCATTAAAGAAAGAAGGAGCTCAAAAATTTAATATCATAGAGCTCTTAGATATGTCTCCAGCAGACCGGATGGCTTCGTTAATAAAACGTAAGGAGGAGCTTAATAACGTCGATCATAAGAAAAAAACTGAGAATAACGAATTTTTTGGAGCCCACAAAACTCGAAAGCTCGCAATTGAGATAGCCATGGAAGAGGATTTTAATACTGGTATGCAACTCTATCTAGATGCCCAATTAGCGATTGACAAATTACGGCTTCCTACAAAGCGAGAGCGAGCAAAAAACCATACACCAAGTGATCCTGCCAGGTCGCGTGCGAGGCTAGGGATAAATAATAATCTGTCTATTGAGGGGATCTGTAAAGAGTATCTGTACCCATTTGAGATTGATGAATTTAAAAGAAGTGGAGATTTCCTGTGGATCAGAGAAGAATTAGAAGCTGCACAAAAACTTTCATCAGCTTCACCTAAAGAGAAAGGGAAGGAAAAGGTAAAGGAAGAGGAAAATCCTCCGTCGGCGACTGATCATGCACAAGATTTAACCCCCAATGAAACGCCTGTAAAAAGTGTTTCCATTACCCCCCGCTCACCTGGGTGGACATTTTAGGAGCTCCCAGTACTCCCGGGCGCTCTTGGGAGGATATTTTAGGGGCTTCTTTTGCCCCCAAGCTCACTTGGGTGGACGTTTTAAGCGAAATGCGGGTGTCTAAGATTCATAAAAAAATCGGAAAAATATGGGATGAGGTATGGGAATACGAAAATATAGATAACTTCTTAAATGCCTTCAAAGGCCATAGGGGCAAATCCAAAGATAATATGCAAGAAATAATCCTCCCAGTGAGCTACAGAGCTATAGAAATTAGAGAAAGTTACGAAGAAAAAGACCTCTTCGATGAAGAAAAAGAGAGAAGCTATTTTATGGAGCTTGCAAAGCGTAAACCAGAACTCGTTGGACGTTTTGCAGTTTGTTATAAACTCGGTGATATGGAGACTCCCTTTTTCTTAGTATATAAAGGCTTAGCTAAGAAGTAAGGCGAATAGGTCCAAATTTCTTGTCCTTTTTCTCAGCTATCTGGCATAATAGGGAAATGAATGAAGTTCAAAATACCTCTGTGCAACACAAGCTAAAGAAGCCTGATTGGATTCGTGTAAAGGCTCCGGTTTCGAAGGAATACCAGGAAACGCGGGATCTTATGCGCCGTCAAAAGTTGAATACGGTGTGTGAAGAGGCCGCATGCCCGAATATTGGTGAGTGCTGGGCGAAAAAACATGCAACCGTTATGATCTTGGGAAGTGTGTGTACGCGAGCGTGTCGTTTTTGTAATATTAAGACAGGGCGGCCGGATCTTCTCGATCCTCATGAACCGGAAAGGGTAGGGGAAGCCATTGCTGAAATGGGTCTCCATCACGTCGTTGTAACATCGGTAGATCGAGATGATCTAGATGACGGGGGGGCTGATCACTTTGCCCAAACCATACGCGCCATTCGAAAGAATACTCCCCAAACAACGATAGAGGTTTTAACTCCTGATTTTTTGAGAAAACCAGGAGCCATTGAAATTGTCGTTGAAGCTCGGCCCGATGTGTACAACCATAATTTAGAAACTGTCCCTCGGCTTTATGCGGAAGTTCGGCCAGGGGCGCGATATTTCCACTCTCTACACCTCTTGCAAACCGTGAAAGATCTTGATCCCTCCATCTTTACAAAATCAGGAATTATGGTGGGCCTTGGCGAAACGAAAACAGAAGTCTATCAAGTGATGGATGATTTAAGGGCCGCATCCGTTGATTTTATGACAATCGGCCAGTACCTCCAGCCCACCCCGCAACACCATGTTATTGATCGGTTCGTTACCCCTGATGAGTTTCAAGATTACGCGCGTATGGCCCGTGGTAAAGGATTTTTGATGGTGTCAGCATCCCCCCTAACCCGCTCGTCTTACCATGCTGGGGACGATTTCGTGCGGTTGCGTGCGGCTCGGGAGGCGCAGCTGCGTCAGTAAATGGGCACGCGACTTCACACCCACTTTCTCCCCTACAGTCCCGATCAGCTATTTGACATGGTAGCGGATGTGGAAAAATACCCAGAGTTTCTACCTTGGTGTGCTGCGGTCCGCATAGTTTCAAGATCAGAAACAGAGGTTGTTGCTGATTTGAGTGTAGGATATAAATTGTTTCGGGAAACCTTTCGCTCGCGTGTCCATCTGACGCCCAAAACCCGTATTGATGTGGAATATATTACAGGACCCTTTCACCATCTGAATAATCATTGGACGTTTAAGGAAGGTTCCAGAGGGGGAACAGACATTGACTTTTTTATCGATTTTCAGTTTCGAAGTCGTTTGTTTCAAGGCGCAACACAAATGGTCTTTGAAAGTGCTTTTAATCAAATGCTGAATGCCTTTGAAAAGCGCGCCCATCAGTTGTTTGAGAAGAAGAGATAGCCCTTTTGTGAATGTTAGAAAAACCTCACCTCCCCGAAGGGAGGTGAGGGATAAAAACATTAGATGTTAGTACCCGAGATACCCCCAGAGACGATTCAGTAATGACTTTTCTTCCCCACTTAAAGGAGTGGCAGGCGTAGGAGCTTCTGGAGTTTGTACTTTTTCCTGTTTTTTCTGCAGAGCCTTCTCGTGAATTTCATCAGCAGCAGCTTTGGCTTTTGCCTTAGCATCATCGTCTTCAGGATTTCGCGCACTATCTAGTAAGGCTCTAAGTTTAGTAACATCAAGATCAGCGGCTAAACTTTGTGTAAGCCAATGATCTGGCGAAACTTCGGGCGCAGCTGTTGATGTAGGAACATCTTCTTTCTCTGGTTCAGGAGTTACGACTGATGGAGAAGATACTGGTTCAGATGAAGTTGGTGCCGAGATTGAAGTGTCAGTTTCTGGCGTAGGAGAAGCTACAGGTGTTTTCGTCGTTGATCCCCATGACCAGGGAAACCATCCCCCTTCATTTTGTGGTGTTTCACGAGGTAGTATTATGGTTGTTTTTTCTGAATCAGGTTTCTCTATTGCTTGCTGGCCGATTATCTGTTCTGGCTCAGATGTTGGAGTTCCAATGATCCCCCACAAGTTGTAAAGTCCACTGTATGGTTTAGCAATAGTATCTTCTTCAGTTACGGGAGGTGTTGTGAGCACTGAAGGCGTTGAGGGTTGAACGATTACGCCTTTGTCCTTCTCTTCCTCCATCGCCATGACTGCCGGAGAAGCCATTAATAAACTTAACGCGAGCGCACTTGCGAATGTTTTGATTTCCATTGTTTTTCTCCCTGGTTTATTGGAGTCATTAATCTACTATAAAAAGGAGAGGCGGTAAAATTTATTTTCTTTCTATTTTTCCCGGAGCAAAGTTCGAATTCTTGCAGTTGTGCTATTTGAAATTTTTTAACGGGCTGGATGTATGAAAGACGAGTTAAAGGTGTTGCTTCCCTGATCAATAACCTCTCCCACTAAATCGAAACAGGTTTCATCACATCGATATTCTAGAAAGGTTAATTCATCCTCGATCATCCACCCATCCTTACGGGTGCGCCTACGTTTTTGTGTGTGTCGTGGGAGGGGCATGAAACGGAGGGATGTACGGTTTCCGCTATCAGGAAATTGATGATCTTCTGGAGTTGTGTGGAATAGAGGAGCTGAAACCGGCAACAGCATAGGGAATCCCAGCACGAGACGTGAGAATAATCCCATAAAAACCATGCTGAGGATTGTTAATAATTTAACTTTAATAAGAGATACGGAAACCATTTCATAATCTACTATAATTACACTAATTATATTTAACCATTAAAGGAGAATTTAGCAATTTCAAAAAACACATACGAGCTATGCCGAAAGCAGCAGGGCAGAACTACAGAATGGCAGAAGAGCAGTGTAGCAGAAATGCAGAAAACAGAATTGCAGAAAACAGAAAGAAAGGCTAAGTAGAAAAATAGTTTTGTACGTATCTGAAAAATAGTTGTTTTCCTCTTCTGCTCTTCTGCTACACTGCCCTACAATCCCCACGAACTTTCGAGAGCTTTCTCTCTCTTGATTTCTTCCATTATATCTTTGGCGCGGGAGAGATTAGCAGAATCGTTTTTTAAAAAGTGAAGCGCCCTTTTAGCTTGTTGCTCAGCTGTTGCAAGGTCACCGACTCCAAGGGACATTTCAGCCAAATATAAGGCTGCGAGACCCGTTTCTCCTTTTTTGCCATAATAAACGGCGAGCAGGCGATGGGTGAAGGGATTGTCTGGCTCTTCCGTTTTTGCGCGTAAAAGTTCCGAAAAAGCTTTTTCAAGTTTATTCTTGTCTCCCGATTCAATCAAAGCATGAGCATAGCTGACACGTAAAAGGGGAAGATCGGGCCGTAATTCTACGGCTTTTTCATAGGCTTTTGTCGCATCCTGTATTTTGCCGGTTTCAAACAGAATTTGCCCCTTTAAATCCCAAAAAAAAGGATCTTGAGGATAGTCCTTTAATAAAGAATCAATTTCCGCAAAAGATTCATTAAGTTGCGAATTTTTAAAATAGGCAATTGCTCGCCCGTAGCGAGCCAAAAGCGAGGAATCAGTAGGTTTGAAACGGGCAAAGGTTTTAGCTGGATTTAGGGTAAATGCCGTAATTTTAACTTGAATACGCTTAAAATTATCTTCAAAATCAGCAGGGAGTTGGGCTTTAGCATGGGGAGAACGATTGAAATGAGAGCGGAAAAAATCGATACGTTCTGAATTTAAAGGGTGAGTTAGAACATAAGGATCGATAAATTGTTCAGAAAGAAGATCATCTTTTCGTAAAAGATCCATAAACTCCACCATCCCGAGAGAGGACCAACCTAATTTATCCAAAAATCGAGCAGCGCCTTGGTCTGCAGAACCTTCTTGCATGCGAGAAAATTTTAAGAGCCCGCGTTCTGCTAAGTGTTGACTGCTCATCAAAATCGCCAGGCCGGCTTCTGGGCTACCGGCGAGAATGGCACCAACACCCCCAAGGGTTCCAAGTAATCCTTGCAAAAGCGCCTTTTCATAAGCATCTATTCCACGCATAATATGATTATCAGCAAGGTGGGCTGTTTCGTGGGCCAAGACACTAATGACTTGAAGAGCTGAGGTTGCTCTTAAGAGCAGGCCTGTATTAATGGCGATGTGTCCTCCACCCATGGCCATAGCATTCACATCCTTTGAATTGACGATATAAAGATGAAGAGATTTTGGATTGAGGCCCGCGACTTCAAAAATGGGGTTGATGTAAGATTTAAGCACATCTTCAATTTCAGCGTCACGGAGGAGCGAATCCTCTTTCGCCGAAAGTTTTATGGGAAGAAGAAGGAGGATAATAGCAAATAAATAAATTAATTTTATTGATTTTCTGGATTGCTTTGGCTCTTTCAGAGCCTCGCAATGACGAGCAGGGGGAGTCGTCATTCCTCCCTCGCCGTCATTGCGAGGAGCTTTGCTCCGAAGCAATCTGGGAAATGCTTTAAAAAGAATTTTAAGTACAAGTTGCATAATCACTTTCAAGTTGCCTTTTCAATGTTGAGACTTTATATCAAAAGAAGCTTTAGATAAATGGAGTTGTGCATTCGTTGAGTAAAATAGGTTCTTATGAAAATTTGTAACTATCCACTCCTCTGTGCCATCCTTGGCAAGAAATGCTTTGTTTTCCAAAGAAATACTCTAGCATTTCTTGGCCGAGGATCTCTTTGGCAGCAGGATCCTCGGGTCAAGAAAAGAGATTGTTTTTCTTTGAAAAACAAGTTTTTTCTAGCCCAAGGATGACACGCGGGGGGAAAGAGAAATGGGCCGTTACGAAAATTTAGGACTGATTATTATAGCTCTTTTAATCGCTATAGGGGGAATGTATTCAACTAAACTACTCTCTCTTTTGATGCCTTTCCTGACGCTTGTCATTATCTGGGTTCAGGGAGGGTTAAAAAATCTTCCTCTTCATGCCTCTTCTCCAATTGTATTCCTTCTTTTTCTCTTAAGCTGGGCGGGGTTAAGTATCTTTTGGGCAGAAAATTCTACAGCAGCCACCAAGACGTTTATGTCGTTGAGCGTCACATTTATCTTTGCCTTTCTTTTTTTCTCATGTCTTATGAGGGCAACGCCTGGACTGATTTCAAAAGCGTATAGGGTTATGAAAATGGCAGGGTATTTATTGATTTGCTTGGTCGTTTTTCAAGCTCTTATTGACACCTTTCACATTGAAATTTTTAAAACCTTCAGAGACACTACCTATATGATGAAACCAACAGGATCAATTTTAGGTTTGATGGCCTTTGTGGGGTGTTCTTTTTTATGGATAAACGATGAGAAATTTCTGTCATTCTTTAGTTTTCTTCTCCTCATTCCTCTCATCTGCCTAACGCGCTGCCAAACAGCTCTTTATGGGATTCTTTTGGCAATGTGTGCCTTTATTTTAAGTTATGCAATGCCTTTTTGGATGACACGGATTTCAATGGTGGGGTCCTATACTATTTTAATCCTTTCTCCCTTGCTTTATACTCACTTTTTCCCTCCTGCGTGGGTCGTCAAATCTCCATATTTTTCTTGGATTTTAAATCCAAGTTTTTTTCATCGTTTCTTGGCTTGGGAATTTTATTCAGAGAAATTTTTTGAGCGACCATTTTTAGGGTGGGGGGTAGAATCCTCTCGCTATTTACCAACTGAACCTTACCTTGCACCTGGATATGAAAATACTTTTCATCCCCATAACAATGGTCTTCAAGCTTATGTTGAGCTAGGAATCCCCGGGGGGATTTTATACGCTCTCTTCTTTGCCACTCTCTTTTGGCTAGTTGGAAAACATGTCAAAGACCGTCTATCGGTTGCAGTTTGTAATGCAACCCTTGTGTTCGGGTTTGTTGAGGCTGTTATTACCCATAATGTTTGGCGAAATTATTGGTTATCGCTCGTAACCTTAACTGTAGGGTTAATCATTCTCTTTCTTAAAGCTCGCGAGTCGCAGCTGCACGCTGAAGTCGATCATTCAAAGCAAGCCCTAGCCCATTAAGGGGGATGGGGGCGACGCTAATCTTCTGAAAAGGGGGGCGATCTAAAAGTCGTATCATCTTGAAAAGGTTAGCTGCAGCTTCTGTTAGGTTTCCTTCTTCACTTAGATTTAAGACAGAACTTCCTTTATAAGGCGTGGGCCCAAAGGCAAGAAAGGCTTCACCCTCTGAAGGCTCTTGAACATTCAGGTGAAGTGGAAGGGTCGGAGCATAATGGCTTTTCATCATTCCCGGAGCTTTAATCGAATTTTGGTGAGGAAACTTTAGGGGGCCAACAACAGACTCCACCTCCTCTTGAGAAATTCCGCCCGGCCTGAGGAGCCGGGGGGAGGGGCTTGTTAAATCCACGATTGTGGATTCAAGACCTACAGTCGTATCTCCTCCATCAAGAATAAACAGATTCGGGAAATCTTCCTCTACATGGCTGGCTTGGGTGGGGCTTGTTTTTCCGGAGGGGTTCGCACTAGGTGCGGCTAGAAGTTTACCAAACTTTTGTAGAAGCGTTAAAGCAAGGGGATGGTTAGGGACTCGAATAGCGAGAGAATCGAGTCCTGCACTTGCCAGAAGGGAGAGAGGAGAGGAAACGAGACGGGGCAAGACAAGGGTTAAGGGACCCGGCCAAAATGTTTTTGCAAGAACGTCAGCTTTTTCATTCCAGAGAACGTGCTCTTCAAAACAGGTACGCGTAGGGCCATGGATAATCAAAGGGTTGAAGGTCGGACGGTTTTTCAGTTCGAAAATTTTTGCAACGGCTAACTCGTTTGTTGCATCTGCAGCAACGCCATAGACGGTTTCCGTAGGAAGACCAATAAGCTCCCCCTGATGGAGAATTTGTAGAGCTTTTTCAAGAGAGTCAGAGAGAGGTTCAAAAATCACGGTGCAATCCCAAAAACAACAAATGCTTCATTGATGAGCCCAGGTTTACCATAGACAAAGGAAGTTCCATCAAGCTTTGTCATGATTCCTCCAGCAGCTTCTACAAGAATGTGGCCAGCGGCCGTATCCCATTCACTGCAAGGCTCCAATCTTAGATAGAGATCTGCACGGCCAGATGCAATATGGCAGAATTTTATGGCACTCCGAATCCTCTCAATGTTCGTAATAGGAAAGGACTTCAAGAAAAAAGCTTCTTGTTCTTTAAATTTTTTCCCATATCCTCCCAAAAGCAGTGTCATTCCATGGGTCGGGCGAGATCGCGTATGAAGGGGAGTCGTCTTTCCTTTTAAGGTCCGCCATGCCTTCTTTCCATGGCCATAAAAGCTCTCCTGAGTTAGAGGAATATGGATTAAACCAAAGACAGGCCGATCCTCTTCCATCAAGGCAATATTGATGCAAAACTCACCCGTTTTATGAATAAACCCTTTAGTTCCATCCAAAGGATCGATAAGCCAATACAAAGGACTTTTGATTATCCAAGAGTCTTCGTCTTCTTCTGAAATCACAGGGATATGAGGGGTTAATTTTTCGAGTCCTTGTTTAAGCAAGTGATGGCTTTGCTGATCGGCTTTTGTGACGGGGGAGTGGTCTTTTTTTTCAAATATTTCAAACTCTTGCTTGTAGATTTGACAGATAAGCACGCCTGCTTCTTCGGCCAGAGCTACAACTTTTGGAGCAAGTGAATCAAGGTTGGGTAAAGTTTTATTCATGAAATTGAGTATGAGGACTCAACGTTAAAAAAGGAAGGAATTATTTTTTGAACGTCTCTTGCAGTTCTCGGTTTCCTTAAATCCTTATCACAAGCCCAACCTAAACTAAAATCATACATTAACAAATTATTCATACTTTTTTCTTAACATCATTTATTGAGTCCGGATCTACCAAAGGAAGGGTATTATGAAAGACGTCAGAAAAGTCATCGATTGTCGATGGTTTCCTTGCGATATCAAGTGCTCACTTGCCATCTCAGGTACTGAGGAAGAAGTCATAAAAGCGGCAGCAGAGCATGCGATTCATTTCCATGGAGAGAAAGATACCCCTGAACTTCGGAGAGATATTCGACGTATGTTGAGGGATGCAACGGACTAAAAGGAATAAAAGATAAAAAAAGGAGGAAATATGTTTCGAAGTATACTTTTCGTGACGGCTATTTTTTTGGCGGGGGAATCCGTAAAAGCAGAAATAGATAAACTGGACACCTTTATTGGAACTCATTGTCTTGCTGAATGTAACAGTGAGGGTCCTAACTGCGATGATTGTCGAAGAACAGCTGTGGAACTTTTTAGTTTTTAAGTCTTCCATTCTTTAATAGATTGCGTAGGACGTTGGAACTTTAAAAAAAGACGTAAGCATTCGTTTTGTCTTGACAAAAATGTATTTGCTTAAAACTTCATAAATTTAATTGACTTAAATAAAAATTAAATTATAAGTAGAATAATTTTTTTATGGAGTTGTTCAAGATGATGTTAAGAAGAGTTTCAGCTTTAATAGGATTTTGTTTCGTTTTATGGCACTCTCCCGCTGAGTGTATGGAAGAAGATAAAGACAATAAGCAAGTTACCTTATCCAAGGTGAAAGCTACTTTCCAGGATAACAAGGGTTTGATTGAAGGCTGGTTCAGTGATGTCACCGAGTCTCAAATTCATTTCTATTGGACATTAGGAAGAAAAGCATCTGACTTACCTAAGGAAGGTGAGACAAAATTTCAAGTTCATGTAGGTGGGAAAAAATATTCCGAAACTTTCCCTCTCTATTTAAAAACTCTTTTGGAAGAAACGCCTTCAAATCTCACCGTAAAATTCATTTGTGATCCCATAACCTATAACTCAAACAGTATTTGGTTAAAAGATTTAGAGGAACACTTCGGGGGCCGCTTTAAAACCGTTTATGTTGCCGATATTATCGAGAATATTGTGTCAAACCTTCCAGAAAAAGAGGACATCATTCGTTCGATTTTTCGCAATGCAGAAGGGGGGAATCCTGCAATTGCAAGTGATCTCTACCGGCTTCTGGGAATGATATATGGGCACTCTTTTGATCCTACAGAGTTGAAATCAAAGCGTTTAGTCTATTGTGATGAAGACACTTTTGCCTATGGTCTAGAGCATAAAGATTCTGTTCAACTGCTGGCCGCTCTCTTTCAAAAGCTCTCCTTAGGTCAAGAAAAGCCATTCATGATCGGGAGAAGGAGAGGTTCAAATGATGTTGTTAAATTAGAGGTCTCTGACCTTGAATCGTATAAACTGTTTTGCCTAACAGCACTAGGAATGCTTGAGCCCTATCAAGAAAATTCTATTGATTATTATCCCCATCTCTATTCACTCATTTCTGCTGCAGAAAGATCAGAAGATTGTGATTCAACATTTGCTGAATGTTTAGAATATGTTTCAAGTAAGCAGTTTACCCATAAGGATATCTTTCAAATAACAGGTCCTGGGTTGTTAGATTCTTTAAGTAGTATATATGAAATGGAACTCCTAACAAGTCCGAGTACCTGTACGTTTGCCTGGTATGGAGCTGAACCCTTGGAGACTGGGGATTTTAAATTTCGTGCTTATAGACATACTTATGATGAAATACCTTATGATAACAAATGTAAACTTGACTTATTGCAAACCGATTTTAAAGAATATTCAAAAAAGGTAGCTCTCGCTTTCTATGCAAAGCGGTTTGGCGAAAAACATCCTTTTTATCAGAAGCTTTTTAACCACTTGGTGGAAAGCAATCCCTTTAAAGACAAAGAAATAATGGGAGATATAAAAGAAATATTACAAAAATGCTATGACGATAATTCTAAAAGTCGGCCCGAAATGTCAATTGAAGAATGGCTGCAGTTTCAGTTCAAGGTTTACGAACAGCAGATGAAGTGTCCTAAATCTGCTGATTTTGTCCCTCGATTACTGTGGGTTCTTAAAGCCTTAGGGATCGAATTTGAACTGACAGTTCAGGACTTGAATTTTAGGAAATAAAGAGCTTGCCCCTTTTTCTTTCTTGACATAGGCACTATATAAAGATTAGGAATAGGCTCACTTTCACTTATTTAAACGGATCGACCGATGAAAATTGTAAATTCTTTAAAAACTATCAAATTAAGAGACAAGAACTGCCGCGTCATTCGTCGCAAAGGGCGGGTCTATGTTATTAATAAGTTGAATCCTCGTTACAAAGCCCGTCAAGGGTAACATCACAATGATTGGAGAGTAGGAATGGCCCGCGTTACAGTTGAAGATTGCATTCGTGAAGTTCCTAACCGTTTTGACCTTGTCTTGCTGGCGGCTCAACGGGGACGACAAATTTCGGCAGGTTCTCCTCTGACCCTTCCCCGGGATAATGATAAAAACCCCGTCGTGGCTCTGCGTGAAATTGCAGAAAGAACAGTCTCTTTAGACGAACTTCAAGAGGGTTTGATTCAAGGACTTCAAAAACATATACCTGGTGAAGAGCCTGAAGAAGAAGTTATGCAGTTTATAGCCGAAGAACAATCCTATGCTGGAGAAGCTCACCAGCAGGCAGAAATCGAAGATCTTGCTCTTGATGATGAGATGAGCGATGATGAAGATGATATTGACGTTGAGGTTGTTGAGGAAGAAGAATAGTCCAGACTCCTCCATGCTTTGACGAACATTTTCTTAAGAATTGAGCGTTAATGATTCGCCAATATGAACTTGTGGAAGCGGTCAGAGCCTATGATCCGAGTGCGGATGAAGATCTCTTAAACCGCGCTTACGTCTTTGCTATGAAGGCTCATGGGACCCAAACAAGAGACTCTGGCGATCTCTATTTTACCCACCCCTTGGAAGTTGCAGGTATTTTGGTTGAGATGCGCTTGGATGTCGCAACCATTGCGACCGCTCTTCTCCATGATACAGTCGAAGATACTATTGCGACTTTAGAAGAAATTGAAAAGCTCTTTGGCAAGGAAGTGGCTTTTTTAGTAGATGGGGTCACAAAGCTTTCTCAAATTGAATTTCAATCGGATAAAGCAAAACAAGCGGAAAATTTTCGCAAGCTACTTATTGCAATGTCGTCAGACATTCGTGTCCTTCTGATCAAGCTTGCGGACCGGCTTCATAATATGCGCACCCTTCATTTTGTGGAATCAGAAGAAAAAAGGATGCGTGTTTCCCAGGAAACGATGGAAATTTATGCACCGCTTGCGGAACGAATCGGGCTTCATCGCGTTAAAGACGACCTTCAAAACCTAGCCTTTGCACAGCTTCATCCTGATGCTTATCAATCAATTGTTTCACGTCTTCGTTTTTTGCGCGAGCAGGAGAAAGATATACTGACGCCTATTATCGAAGAACTCAAGCAAGTTCTTGAAGAAAATGGTATTAAGGCCTTTGTTGCGGGGCGAGAGAAAAAGCCATATTCAATATGGCGAAAGATGCAGCAAAGAAACATTACTTTTGATCAGCTTTCCGATATCATTGCTTTCCGTGTATTAGTTGATACGTCATCAGATTGCTACCGTTCTTTAGGTGTAATTCACAGCACTTACCCTGTGGTGCCAGGACGTTTTAAAGATTACATTAGTACCCCTAAGCAAAATAACTATCAATCCATCCATACGGCAGTGATTGGCCCCAATCAACATCGTATTGAAATTCAAATTCGTACCAATGACATGGAGGAGATTGCTGAACTTGGCGTTGCAGCACACTGGCAATACAAGCAAGGGATTTCTCATGATGGTCGTCAATATCGTTTTCTCCGTGATCTTTTAGATATTTTGGAAAAGGCAGAAGGTCCTGAAGAGTTTTTGGAACAGACCAAACTCGAGATGTTCCAAGATCAAGTTTTTTGCTTCACGCCGAAAGGAGATCTCATTACCCTTCCACGAGGAGCAACGGCCATTGACTTTGCTTATGCTGTCCACTCGAGTATTGGAGATCATTGTACAGGGGTGAGGATTAATGGTCGCGTAATGCCTCTTCGGACCGAACTTGAAAATGGCGATCAAATCGAAATCGTAACCTCCAAAACTCAGCATCCCTCACCGACGTGGGAGCGGTTCGTCGTTACAGGAAAAGCACGTGCCAGTATAAGGCGATTTATTCGCCAACAAAAACGGCAACAATTTCTTGATCTAGGCAAAACATTGGCTCAAAAAGCTTTCCGGCATGAACATCTTGACTTTAATGAAAAATTTTTGGCAGCAGCTATCGAGCCTTTTGGTGTGAAGACTGTAGAGGATGTCTATGCTTATTTGGGTGAAGGGCTGAAGACCACAAGTGAGCTTATCCGTATTCTCTTTCCTCAACATAAACCCAAAGCTCGCTTGAAAAAGGGAGTTCCAAAGCGCGAATTAGCAAAAAAACACAAAGAAGAAGCCCTTGCCATATCTGGTTTGATCCCCGGTATGGCCGTTCATTATGCAGGGTGCTGCCATGCTGTGCCCGGGGATCATATCGTAGGGATTGTGACTACAGGAAAGGGCGTTACGATTCACACTTCGGATTGTGAAACTCTTGAGAAATTTATGGACACTCCAGAACGATGGATTGATGTGGCTTGGACTGGAACCTCCCCAGAGCATCCGCAGCACGTGGCTCGTATTTCTTTGGTGGTAATTCATCAGCCTGGGACAATCGCTGCCATAACTGCTATTATTGCACGGGAGAATGCAAACATTATCAATTTTAAGATTAAAAACAGAACTCAAGAATTTTATGAAGTCAGCATTGATTTAGATGTAAAAAACTTAGACCATTTGATGGGCATTATTGCAGCCCTCCGCATGTCTCAACGGGTTCTGTCTGTGGAAAGGGGCTGACAGTGGTCAGTATTCAGTATTCAGAATTTTTTGGATTGCTTCGGAGCAAAGCTCCTCGCAATGCTTGCCCCCATGAAAACGGGGGACGACTTATTGGTTCCCCACTTTTGTGGGGATCGTCATTGCGAGGCCGCGTAGCGGCCGAAGCAATCTATTCTTTCGTGCGTGAGGAGAAAGTATGATCCTTGGCATTGGTGTAGATTTGGTGGATATGCGGCGCATTGAGTATCTTCTAGATAAGTTTGGTGACCGTTTTATCCAAAAAATTTTCACCCCGGAAGAGCAAACTTATGCAGCTCAAAGTCCCCATCCCCTTCGCGCCTATGCGAATCGTTTTGCCGCCAAAGAAGCAGCTGCTAAAGCTTTAGGGACGGGCATTAGGCAAGGGATTGGGTGGCAAGACATTGAAGTCTTTCGGACTTCCTCAGGAGCACCCAATCTATATTTTCACCGAAAAGCTTATGAAAAACTCGTTTCTCATGTTCCGGTGGGATACACAGGTGTGCTTCATGTTTCTTTTTCCGATGAACCACCTTATTCAACGGCTTTTGTTGTAATATCAGCCGTTCCTTTGGGGCAAATTCTTCCGTGAAGTGAATGGGAGTTATCCCACTTTCGAGAAGAAAAGAATCCCTAAAGCTGTCCCACGGGCCAACATTCAGAGGTTAGAATGAAATTCTTGTTGTATGTGTAAGGATCAGTTATAAGGTCCGTCTTAAGCCGAGGAGCACCCGTGCCAAAGGTTTCAAGATTACGTGAAGCATTTGAATCATCCTCATCAGCTAACTCATATAGGCTTCGAGCCTCACTTAAATCTTGGGGGACTCCTATTCCCGTTTCATAAAGAGTGCCGAGTGCGTTGAAAAATTCCGGACGGACGTCTATCCCTCTTTTTCTAATTCCTCTTTGATACCAATAGACGGCTTGAGTTATATCTTGATCGATACTCTTTCCTTGTTCATAAGCTCGAGCAAGATTGTATTGAGCAAGATCGTGACCGTGTTCTGCAGCTTTCCTCCACCAGAATAATGCTTGAACGCCATTTTGGTTGACACCATTCCCTCGTGCATAACAAAGGCCAAGAGCATATTGCGCCGCACTCAATCCTTGTTGAGCAACTTTCTCTAACCAAGACACGTCTATCCCCGCACCTGTATAGAACCTCAACTCTAATTGAGCCTCTGGGAGTCCTTGTTGAGCAGCACCTCCGAGCCAAGTTTCAATAAGATCTTTTTTTGTTTGAAAATTTTCATTTTCGAAGGTGAATCTCTGATACGAAATAGCAGCATTAAATTGTCCTACAGCGTCTTTCCTGCGAGCAAGCTCCTCAAAAATACGTACTTTTACATTCATAGAAAGAGAAAGAGATTTATCCTTGATAGACATTATCCTTAATAAATGCCGAGGGACTTGATGCATCTCTTCAGAATTTACGTTTACAAATGAGGTTTTTACGGCTTGAAGTCTAGCTTCCACTGGGTCAACTTTATCTGGTTGCATGAAATAGATTAATAGGAAAGCTGCGTCCTTACGAAGATCAGAAAACCCTCTTTCTGGTTCATCTTCATTCAAAAGTTCAGAGGCAAGTGAATGCATGGCAGCCGATATTTTTCTTCGCATGAGCTTTTTATCTTTATCAGCTAGATAAACTTCTCTCTGGGCAACTAAGGCTAAGCGATAGGCCAATAACCGACTGTTCGAATTTGACAGTGGGCTTTTGAAAAGAAAGCACTTGTCTCCTAAATCCCTAAGGTCACCAGAAATATTTTTCTTTTTAAATAGATGGAAAAGGAAAAGGGGTTGAACCAACCAGTCATCGTCATCACCTCTCCACATGTTAGGAGCAGCTTCCGTTAAGCAGGACCTTAAAAAAGCACGAGCTGTGATTTCCGCGCGAATTTGACGACTTACAGATGAAAGGGCCAATAATTCTGGAGCTATTTTATCGTTTGTAGAAGCCGCTAGAAAAGAAAAAATAAATTGCCTGGCTTCTTGCGGGATATCCATTAAGGATCTGCTCTTATCCGTGAGTTCGATATCCATTAAGGACGCACTCGTATTGGTGAGTTCGATTTTTGGGGTAGGTTGTGTTGAAGGTTCTTCTGGGGAAGGTTCAGTGCGGTTGCGCTTATTCGGTCCGGGAGGAGAGGAAATTTTTGAGAAATCTTCGCGGTTACGCTTACCCGATCCGGCCTCTTTGGGGTCCTCCATTGACCAAGCCGGTTGAGACAAAGATGCTATCATACATATTAAGGCTATTAAGCTCGCTTGATTCTTCATAATACGGTACTCTTAAAACTAATTTATATTCTGCATGAGAAGTAGTAATTAATAACAATATTTCAATAAAAAATGCAAGCTTTTTATATTATCTTAATGATTCTGCAGGACTACTAAGAGGCTTTCTTCAGTGAGGGCTGAGGATTTTGAAACTTCGACTCTATCAGTTTATTAGAACTTTATATGAAAAACTTGTTTTTAAGAAAATAATTTGACAATATATTTATACTTATTGTATAAAAAATAAATTTTAATTTGCAAAATTGTTCCGCAATTCTAGAGTGTGAGTCTTTTAAGTTGGAAAAAAATTAAAAATAAAGGTGGTAAGTCATGTTTAAAAAAATCTGTAAGTCCTCTGTGTCTGCATTGGCGTTGATAGGATTTCTGGCGGTCACTGATTTTTCTATGGCAATGGAAGACACCCCCGGAGCCAGCAATGAGCAAGACTTAGGCTCCCCAAAAGTGCTTGCAAAATTCGAAAAAAGGAGCGTGCACGAGATAGGAATTCACAGCTTACCTGATGAAATGCTCGTTGCCTTTTTTTATGAATGTGATCCCCGCACACAGGCCACTCTTCGAATGATTTGTTCACATTGGGCACAGATAATAAGCAGTACTCCCTATTTAGATTTATTAGGTAAATATAACAGGGCGATTGATAAATGGGATGAGCTCTCTCAAGCGGACAAAAAAGATCCAGATCCCGACCGTCCTAAAAATAATCGGGATGAAATAGAGATCCTCCTCGAAAAGGGCCACCCTTTAGCTTCTCTGCAACGGCTACTTGAAAATGGGAACCAAGATTACTTAATTCATAACCGTGGACGGTTAGCGATGTTCCTCAGGACAGCTGTTGCTCAAGATCCTGCTGCTTTGCCGATTCGCCTGCATCACCTATCTGCTCACTATCCCCGGGTATTTCATGCCTGCCATCGAAGTTTGCTGCGAACTTTAAGCGAGGTTTCAAACGATTTCGAACAGACTGGACAGATACCTTTTGAGTGGGGAGATAACCTTTTATTTTTGCTGGATGATAAGAAGGTAAACTATCTTATCGAAAATCCTATATTTTTTAAAAAACTTGCTCCATTTTTTGTAAGAGCCTTTAAAGATGATACGCATAAGCTTAAAGAAATATGTGAAGACTTTCCTGATGTCTTAGAAATTCTTTTACCGAGCTTTATAGAACTTGTAAAAACGCCAGATGATTTTAAGAAAAATTTTATCTTTATTGCTAAGGATTCTTTGACGTTTGCTTACCTTTTGCCGTCTTTGAAAAGCCTGATTAAAAATACACCAGATCTCCAAAAAGCTTTTGGTGAGCTCATTTCAGAGCAGCATTTTTATATTGATGAGAATATGGAAACTGCAACGGCGGAGGTTAGAGAGCTCGCTGATGGAGATCAGTGGAATCATTTGCAACTTAGAAATTATCTTGCTCTTATTTCCCTTATTGCACAGCTTGGCAGTGAAGAAGCTAGGGTTCGAATAAATCATTTTTACCAGATATTAGGTTCCCATATTGATAGGCCTGAGAAGTGGACATTTACCGAACGTTTGTATAACTCTGAGGGTCAATTAACAGAAGAATATGAAGCTCTCGGCGATCGATTTTTTTACGGTTTTCCAGTGTGGTGCGCTTATTTTACTGCACCATCTTGGTGGGTAGGGCAGACTAAAGCGTATGCACTGAAATGTGAGCAGAATGCTGATACAGGGTTTCTTCGCCGTTTCTTATTGGCAGCGAGAAGGAATTGGAAATATCTTTCCAAAAAAATATCAAAAACTTTAAAAGCAGGCGTAGACGAGAACATAGTAGAGCAGCTACGCATTTATCAAAGGGAATTATTTTTTCTTCAAGAAAAATTAATCGGTGTGCACTTACATGAGAAAGATGTAACACATACATTTTCCGCTTATCTTGAGCATCCTCACAGCTTGTATAATTCGCTAGATACTGTTTTGGACCTATACCATAGCCATGGGCTGTTCAGAGAAGTTGTTCAAGCATGTGATTTTTATCTGAAGAACCCTGACATTCCTCAATCAATCAAAACAATTTTGGACGTAAAAAAGTTTGACGCTTTGTTTCATTCATTTGATAGACTTAAAGACCCTCAGAAGATTTTGGAAGACTTAGACATCATTCTCAAGAGTTTTGGTAAGGAGGATACCCTGAAAGCCGTCGTTCATGTTATTGGTGATGAAGCTTCTCAGGTTATTCTACTCTCAAAAAAGAGTGTGTCCTTCTTAAAAACATGTTTTGAGGTTTGTCTTGGATTGCGTCCTCTAGAAGACCTTTTAGACGACCTTTCCAATCAAATGCCTCATATGAATGATTATTTTTTGCGCACAAATGTAAGATTTGAAGGACAAATACCAGAAAATTATGTCCTTTCAAGTGTTCAGGAAATTTCCCTATCGCAGATGAAAATCTTCTACGAACAAAGTATTATTGCTCGCGTTCTCGAAGTTATTACTCATATTGGATATTCTACCCTTGGTGATGAGACAAAGCAGACTCTTCTGAGTCACCTAAAACCCGCCTTTAGTCGACTCATTGCTTCAGAGGTAACAATTAAAAGTAATTCCTGGGATGAAACCATCTTAAAACAAACCTTGCTTCGTTATGATTTACTTTTGCTAAAAATATTTAAGGGGGACCAAGAAGCTGCTCAAAATTATCAAAAGATACGTCTTCTGGTAGGAATAGATTTGAAAGAGGAAAAAGAAAATAAAAAGTAAAGGTCCCTTAAGCTATCTGATTTTTCAATTTTCCAAGGTCCACAATGACCGCAGAGCATTGAAGATCTTGGCAAACATAGGCACCTGTTTTTCCAGTAAACTTTTTTAAAGCCAAGGCTTCAGGGAGTTTTTTTGCATCCTCCGGAATAGCAAAGACATAATTAGCGATTGATTTACATTCATCCCGCCAAGCATAGATTTCCTTTTCTGGTCCACGGATGATAATGATCTGTGAAGGATTCAGATACTCTTTTAGCCCTAACAAAAAAGCACAATGATCAGCGGGGAATTCTGAAAGGTCTGGCCAAGCGCTCTTTATCGTTTTTTCGGCAGCCTCTAAATACCTGGATTCACCGAGGAGATAGCCTAGAGTAAGAAGAACACGAACAGCCACACCATTCCCTGACGGAACTGCTTCATCGGTCATGGGTTTTGGGCGAAAGAGTAATTTTTCATGATCATCAGACGTAAAAAAGAATCCCCCAGATTCTTTATCGGAAAAATGTTTTAGTAAGATATCTGCCAACTTTATAGCAAATAATAAGTGATCCGTATTCCATGACATTTGAAGCTTGGTAATTAAGGCATCGAGTAAAAATACATAATCATCTAAGTAGGCTGGAAGATGAGCTTTGCCGTCCTTATAACTTGCGAGTAATCGATTGTTAACCCAAAGGTTTTTCTGAATAAAAGATATGGCCTTCTGGGCCGACTTAATAAATGTAGGTTCTTTTAAAACCTCTCCTGCTGTCAACATTCCTTTTATCATGAGACTATTCCAGCCCGTGAGAATTTTTGTATCACAATGAGGAGGCGTTCGTTTAATGCGGACAGCGAGCAGTTTTTCTTTTGCTGAATTTAATTGTTTTTTGGCTTCTGCTAAGTTGATCTGGAGGTGCTTAGCAACGGATTCCAAAGGCTCTACAATATGTAAATGCCATTCGCCTTCAAAGTTAGGAGGTTGATCAAGTCCGAAGTAAAGACGAACAATGTCATATTCTTCTTTTGCGAGGGAAGTTTTGATGTCGCCTTTATTCCAGGTGTAAAATTTTCCCTCATGTCCTTCAGAATCTGCATCAAAGCTTGAATAGTAACCCCCTTCTGGGGATTGCAGTTTATGGATCGCCCATGTTGCCGTCTCATGGGCGATCTCTGCAAAGAAAGGATGATCAAATTGTTTAGCGGCTTGAGCATATAACAAGAGAAGCTGGCCATTGTCATAGAGCATTTTTTCAAAGTGAGGGATCTCCCATTTCGCATCAACCGCATACCGATAAAACCCACCTTCTAGCTGATCATAAATTCCCCCCATTGCCATATGTTGCAAGGTCATTCGGGCCATGTCTGATTGACTTTGTAATAAAAATTCGAGAGGGGAGGGGCTCGGAAATTTTGGAGCTCCGCCAAAGCCACCATTGACCGGGTCGTAATTGCGTTCCAGTGCTTGTCGTGCAAGCTCTAGGGGTTGAATGTTCATTCGTATATCTGAAAGCTTGCGCATTTTAGAATTCAATATTTCAAGCAATTCACCATTTTGTTGTTTTATTTCTTCTATCCGATTTTGATAAGAATGGGAGATGGCGTATAAAACATCTTTAAATGAAGGTAACTGATATCGTGCCTCTTGAGGAAAATAGGTCCCACTGAAGAAAGGAGTCAGATCATCGGGTGTCAAAAAAATGGTGAGTGGCCACCCCCCATTTCGTCTGGTTAACAAAGCATGAGCCGTTTGATAAATTTTATCTAAATCAGGACGTTCTTCACGATCGACTTTAATGTTCACAAATAATTGATTCATAACCTTGGCGGTCTCTTCATCTTCAAAGGATTCATGGGCCATAACATGACACCAATGACAGGCGGCATACCCAATGGAAAGAAGAATGGGTTTGTTTTCGCGTCGCGCTTTTTCAAATGCCTCTTCCCCCCAAGGATACCAATCAATGGGATTTTGTGCATGTTGCTGAAGATAAGGACTGGTTTCTCGAGCGAGATGATTCCTTTTATGGGGGGTGGATGGCGGCATATTTCTCTCCCTGAAAAAGCCAGTTCTAGTCGCTGAGCTTATAGTATCTTAGCAGAGTTTCTAGAGTGAAAGAAATTAAAGTATGAGCGCTTGCGCATGGCGCAGAATTGCTTCAGCTTCAGGCGTATACTTTTCTGCACCGCCGTGGAGCATCATGCCTTGGGCCAGACGTATCTCTCCGCGTATATTTTTTCGACCTTGAATAAGGATGCGTCGTGCTGGTTTGTTCCCACCCGGCCAAAGAGGGTAAATAACAAGATCGCCCACACGATTCCTTAAATGGTGAAGAATTTCCGATAAACGTTCGGCGCGGTGAATCATCGTGAAAACGCCCCTAGGTTTTAGCATTTTAAGGCAAGCTTTAATCCATTTTCCCAAATCAACGGTTTCGATGTTTGCTTGCGCCTTGCCTGGATCAGGAGAAGACTGCCCTCGATTATATTCATAATAAGGAGGATTTGTCATAACATGATCAAAGGAGTTGGGCTTGAGAAAGGAAGGGGGAGAGAGAAGATCTCCATTGACCATTTCAACACGATCTTTGACTTGATTCGCCTCAATGTTTGTGAAAGCGAATTGTACCAGATTAGATTGAACTTCAAGGCCAAAGACTTGTGCGTGTGGGCATCTAACGGCTAAAGAAATAGATGCTGTTCCAACTCCTGCACCGACATCTAAGATTTTCTCGTGAGGTTTAGGATGGATGGAGGCAGCTAAAAAAATAGGGTCAATAGCTGCGCGGTACCCGTCAGATGGTTGGACAAGCTTAATCCTTCCACCTAAAAAATTATCTAACGTTTCATTCAAGACTAACAACCAAATTTTATGTTACAAGCCCTTAAGCTTATATATAAAAAGTTCATGGTTTTCAATCCTTTCTTTCATGTTTCCGAAAAAATGAGGGCCTTGAGTCCGAATTATCACTCCTTCACAAGGGAAACAGCTAAGTTTTGATGGATTTTATTTCCTTTCCCCTTACGAAGGAATTGAGCTTATCAATGACCATTGAAAAACTCCCATTACCAAGTATGTTTGCGCTTGTAATGATGGGGTCAAAAAGGATGTAAAGTGCGGTAATCAGAGACAGCATTTCCGCATTAAAGCCTAAATGAGCTTCGAGAATGGGCAACATGACAAGAATTCCTCCCCCCGGAACGGCGGAAACGGAAAACTTTGCGAGCACAAAATAAAAAGCAAAGATGAGATAGCCCAAAAAAGATGGATCTTCGATGCCATAATTCTTCAATACAGCAAAAGCAAAGATAGGGATGGCAAAACAATCACCGATAAGATGGATGTTCACCGTTGCAGGAATGAGAGAACGCGCTAAATCAGGATTATCCGAGTTCTTTTCCGTGGCCAAAATTGTAAGAGGCATGGCAGCAACACTTGACATTGTACTGAATCCAGCAAGGGTTGCAGGAAACATGTTTCGTACAGACTTCAAGAATTTCCTAATGTTGAACTGATTGATCACAAAATAAAGAAGCAAGATATAGGTGAACTGTGCCAAGGCAACCACAGCAAAGATTAAAGCATAATCTTGAACGATTCTGACAAGGATGCCTTCAAACTGAAGTTTGACTACAAAACCCGCAACAAATAAGGGAATCAGGGTTGCAAAGGACGCAAGAATTTTTCCCACAATCTTCTCTAATATTTCGGATGTTTTTGAAGCCAAACTGGGTTGAAGAAGGGAAAAGAAAACACCTAAGATGAGTCCTAAGAACATGGCCTTATCATTTGCAATGAGTTTAGGAAGTAGAAATGTCCATGCAGGTTCAAGTTCTTTGAGTTCTTTGGGGAGGATCAAGGATAAGTCAAAGCGATAAACCAAAGATCCAACGAAATAGCTGATGAAAGTTGAAAAGAAGTTAGAGAGGCATACACTTGCTAAAATCAAGGCAATGATTTTTGTGGCCTTATGCGCAAGGTTTGCGGCTACTTTAAAAAGAAGGCCGAAGATGAGAAGGGGCAGAAGGAAGATAATAAGGGATTTAATGGATAAACTTATGCCATAGATCATGGATTTAACCTCGATCGACATAAAGGGTTCTAATAATATAATGACGATAATTTCCGCCATCAGAATAAACGGCATTTTCCTAAACATGATAGGAACCTTTCTAAAAAAGATGAATAAAAAATACGAAATGAGGGGTGAGTAGGGATATTTACCGGCGGGAGCCGGTAGTCTTTGTGGTGAGATGGAAATGATTCGTTAATGTTTTCACTTAAAATATAACTTTTTAGATTTTAAACGTGTATTAAACATGACAGAAAATGGACTTCGAGTAAAGGGCTTTCTAACGACGGCATTGTGAGGACATTTTCCCCTATGCGTCATCCAGAAATTTAGTATGGTTCCTCGCTTTTGTAAGGATAGGCCTAAATTCCCGAATGACGACGGCTGGAGAGTTTTAACACCAGGGTGCCGCAGTGGCGCGGCTCGATTTTCCTCAATCGAAAAATTAAGCGTTTCTTTTACTAATCAAATGGCTTTTCGCTAGAATTTCCAGAGACTTCTTTCATAAAGTTATCATAGTATTCTTGAGAAACATCAACCAGTTCACTGTCTTCTTCAGGAATATGGAATAATTCATCGACTTTCTCAAAAAGGTCAGAGGACATGAAGGGATCCTCCTCCTGGCGTATGCCTGGATTATTCGTATCTGCTTGAGGGTCATATTCCGAAAAAACACTCGTAACAGGCTGGGCAAGGGTTATGGGTAAATGCATCATATGAACTCTTTGCTGGTCATCTTCCTGGGTGGGCAAACCAGTGTCAGGATCCATAGGATAGGTTCCTTCAGAATGGAGTGAAAGTGGTGGGACAGGAAAAAGATCAAATACTCTCTGACGACCTCGAATTTCTTTTTCCCTTATGGCTGATTTATCATTTCTTTCTAAAGCCTTAGCGAGGTAGGCTTCAGCTTTTTCCTGATCTCGAGGAATAACCCTTCCTTTAGCATAAATCTCAAAGAGATAATATAAGCCACTGGGGTTGCCAAGGCGGGCAGCTTTTTCAAGCCATTCTGTCCCCAAGGTAATATTTTGCTTAAGGATAGAGAGAGAGCCTGTAATATAGCGCCTTCCCATCTCTAGGCAAGCCAGTGGTTCTCCAGCCTCTGCAGCTTCTTGAAGAAGCCGGATGCCTTTAGCGTCATTCGGTATGAGGGATTGCTTATTTCGTTTAAGGTAGAGCATTCCAAGCCCATACTGAGCTTCTGTATAGAGAGGATGATTTTTATCATCCAAGATTTGAGAATACCAAAAATGAGCATATTGTTCATCTGGATAAGTATAATTTAGTTGAGGATGAGGTACATCCTCCGTTTCGTAACTGCAGCTAAAAACTGGTCTACACGCGTCAGTTATACATCGTAAAGCTTCAAGATCACCTTGACTTGCTAACCACTCTAAAAGGGAATGATAGTGTTTACTCTTTAGACGATCGTCTAAAAGGGCAATAAGTCTTAATTGAGTAAAATTATAAAGTTTAAATTTATTGAAGTTATTGTGATTATATGCTATTTTTATTTCTTTTCTTATACTATCTGTTTCTTTTTCTAGGGGGTATTTTTCTTCCATGAGTCCTATTTTGGGGATATTGTTTTCATTAATATAATCTTGTTGATTTCGCAATACGTAGAAAAGTTTTAAGAAAGCTTCGTATTTTAAAGAATCAAGAGGCCTCCCCTTTTCTCTATCTTCTAAAAGTCCTGATACAAGAAAACTCTTTGTCTTTTGCATTTGGATGATGAGAGATTTTAAATCAGCAAAAGGTGCAATTTTTTCTATATCTCTGCTCACATCGTGCAAATATGTTGCTAAATGGTAGACGAGAGCGTGGCTATTTGGGGTGTATCGCATCGCAGTTAGAAGGGTGCTAATTGGAGCAACTTTTTCATAATCACTAGGTTTTTTATAGGGAGCCTTTTTCAAGGCAAGAAATTTGGAGACGATAGGATTTTCTTTATCTTGCTCTTGTTTACTTTGAACTTGGTTCTCTTGAGCTTGATTTTTGTTTTTTTTATCTTGTTCATCTTGCTCTTGATCCCAAGCGATGCGGGGTTCAAATATGCATAAGTTTAAGGCTTCTCCTAAAACATTAGGGTCTTGAGTGTAGGCTCGACTAGACTTGCTGACCCGACTCAAGTAATCATAAGCAAATGGGTCTTTTTCCGCTAATGCATAGGCCCAAATTCTTGCTTGCAATTCCCAAGGCAAGTCGTTGAAGCCAATAGGAGGGACTTGACGTTTACGATTAAACTTTCTTTTTCGCTTAGGAGGTTGTTCGTTGTCTTCTTTGGTATCCTTATTGTTATCGTCTCTCTCTTTTCTTTTCTCTGCTCTGTGCACGTCCTGATCGTCGGTTGTGTCCATTTTTTCCATAGACCAGCTGGGCTGGGATAAAGAGCCCATTGTAATCAGCAAAGCAATTAAACTAACTTGTAAATTTATACGCATAGGAAACACTCCAATAATAAACAAAAATATTTATTACTATGTAGTGCATCTCTTATAGGTTTTCAATATATTTTTTCAGTATAAAGTCATTTTTTGAAGATTAAAGAAGAATATTGTCCTCACCCGCCCTTTAGGCGACCTCTCCCACGAGGGGAGAGGTGATTTTAGTGCTGGCTGCTTTACTCTTCCTTTTGTGGGAGAGATCGCCACGCGCGAAGCGAGTGGCGAGTGATGGGACCTTCAGAGAAACCTAGCTCCCTACAATTTGCCATGTTCCATCAGGTTGACGACAGGCAGTTCCATAACCTTGTTGCGTTTTTCCAGCGACAGTTATGGATTGAGTAAATTCACGGCAATATTGGCCATTATTTTGATAAGTGCGTGTCGGTGTAACAGCACCGTAATTTCCTGAATCAGGATTTCTCCATTGAACAGGAGTTCCAATGGGGCTGGTTTCAAGGGCACTTTGACAGGTCCTTATAGAACGTTCCCGATCGGCTTTATCGAGCTGTCCTCCAATGTATCCTCCGGCAAGGGCACCTGCTACAGCGCCAACGGCAGTAGCTACAACGTTGCCCCGGCCTTTACCGATGGTGGATCCTGCCCAGGCTCCCAAGGCGCCTCCGCCTACGGTACCGATGGCTTGTTTGGGATTCTCGCAACCTGATGCTAAGCAAGCCACAACAAGGGAAGCAGCAATAACTTTAGTTTTCATTTTCATTTCCTTTACATAACTATCATAACGACTCACTCACCCGTGTCATCCTTGGCAAGAAAAGCTTTGCCTAGCGAAGCGGGCATTAACTTTTCTTGGCCGAGGATCTCTCGGGCCATAAGATCCTCGGTCAAAAAATACTAGAGTTTTCCTTTGGAAAACTAAGCATTTCTTACCAAGGATGACACCGCATGTGAGGACGGGTGAGCATACGTCATAAGGATCACACATCTACAACCTTATGATGAAGGAATGATAATCGGAATATCACTCTTGATCAATGGGGAGAATCATGTACCCTATTCTTAAAAAGAGGCTTTACGATATGACACAGGTCGACCTATATGATGCACGTATCATCAGACGCGCAACATATGCCGCTGTAAGTGTTGCAAGTATCTTGATCATTATGAAGTTCTTTGCCTGGTGGATCACCCATTCTGTTAGCCTTCAAGCCTCCCTCATCGACTCCCTTTTAGATGCTTTTGCGTCTCTTGTGAATATGATTGCCGTTTTTCATGCCTTAAAACCTGCAGATAAGTATCATCGATTTGGACATGGAAAAGCCGAATCTATCGCCGCCTTGGGTCAAGCTCTTTTTATTGGCGGATCCTCCCTGTGGCTGTTGCATACAGCCTACGATCGACTGATAAATCCTTATCCTATTGAATCAACAGAAGTAGGGCTTGTGATTATGGGGGTTGCCATTGTGATCACTTTTATTTTGGTAGCCTTTCAAAAGTATGTGGTCAAAAAAACAAAATCTACTGCGATTGCAGCTGACATGATTCATTACCAAACCGACCTTCTGACAAACTCAGCTGTTATTGTCTCTCTTCTTTGTGCAGAATTGTTTCACGTGAAACAAATTGATCCTATTTTTGGACTCCTCATTGGTGCTTATATTTTTTGGAGTGCCTGGCGGATCATGATGCAAGCTTTTAGCGTCTTGATGGATCGAGAATTGGATGAGGAGGAGAGAGTCAAAATCCTTGCTATTATCAAGTCCCATCCTGAAGTAATTGATGTCAGAGATTTAAGAACGCGAAGCTCTGGGTTGCAACAATTTTTTCAACTCCACATCCTCATGGATCCAAAACTTTCACTAGAAGAGGCGGATCGAATTGCTGAGGAAGTTGAGGCTGAGGTTATCCAAGCTTACCCCAAAAGCCAAGTCATCATCCGACTCGTGCCCGAGATTCCAAAGCGGAATGACTTTGGTTCTGATATACGTTCTTGAGAACAATACCAAACAGACAAATTAACTTAAGACAGAAAAACTGGATTGCTTCATCCTGCTTTTGCAGGCTTCGATGAAGGTCCCCATCTACGCGTCATTGCGAGGAGCTTTGCTCCGAAGCAATCTACGGCAAATACTTATTTGTACCTTCTGGATTGCTTAGCCCCTTTGGGCTTGCATATGATTTTGAAGAATTTGTGCTAAAAGAGTAACTTTAAAAGTTAGTCATGATCATGCGGGCAACACTTCTCGATCTGACGTTTTACGCGTCGAGCAGCAGTTGTCAGCTTTCGATTCGATGTTGATTTTAAAAACGCATCAATCCCACCATTTTTCTCAACGGTTCGGAGTCCTGCCGTTGACACCCGCAGACGAACTTTTCCACCCAAAGAATCGCTCAGAAAACTAGCGTCTTGAAGGTTGGGCGCAAACGTGCGGCGAGATTTATTGTTTGCGTGCGAAACATTATTGCCGCTCATTACTTTTTTACCTGTAATATCACATTCACGTGCCATGATCATACTTCCTTGTTCATCAAAACTGCATCAGATGTAAGCGACATTTGGGAAAAGGTCAAGGAGGTTGTTCATCCTGAACTGTAGCTTACCTTTTAAGGGTTAACCTCCTCGAGGAACGAGGAGGTTTTATAAGAATAGTATCCTGGGGAAACTTTGAAATTCCTTTCTATTTTCTATTCATCACCCTTTGTCTCTTTTTCTCTGTAACCATCGTCATATTTAGCTTCCTTTTCCTGAGGAGGGAGTCAGCTGACGGTGTTACAAAAAGCAACAATTTCATCAAACACGGCGCGTTTTAAAAGACCTCTATCGAGGGCAGCATCAAAAAACCATTTGAACTTACTCGCCACCCTAGTAATGGTGAGCATGTCATCTTTTTCTAGGCCTTTTTTCCAGTATGGATTAGCTTTAAAAATCAAAGTAAAGCAGGTTTCTCCAACTAGGGATATAAAATTATCAGATAAATCAGTAAGTTGTCTTTGAATAGCTATAGGAATTATCCCGTGAAGACCTGTACTACTTTTGCAAACTTCTTTAATAATATCACCTGCATCTTGAATCCTGCCTTGGTAGATATGAAGTACGGCTAGAGCTTGTAGAGCTGCTGATCGATGGTATATTTTAAAAGGAAAAAAGTTTTCGTTAGCGATACGAGTTAATTTCATGTCTTTGTCTCCTTCAGTATTTTCTCCTCCTGAAGAATTGCAACTAGAATTTGGGATTTTGCCAGATTCAATTTTTTGGAAGTGATTAAGAACTTTATTTATATACTCTTCAGCTTGAGAAAATCGTTCTTCAGATTTTGAGGCAAGAATACATTCAGCGATGCTTAATTCAATCAAAGAGCGAACAGGATCATCCTCTAATCGTTTATGAGCTTCCTCTAGAATAGACATTGCAAGATTATAAAGGCCCGTATGATAAATATGTTGATGTGCCGAATATGGGTTATCGTTTGCTAACTCTTTTAAGGTCAATGTATTCATAGAGCTTAACATATTAAAAATATCTTTTTTATTTCCGTTTCTTTCATATAATTCAAGTAATAATGCAAGATATTTAATTCTATAAGATTTTGCAGTATCGGGGGACATAATAGCTGTATAATCCATTAGTGATATAAAACGATTTTGATTTAAAGCACCTTTTCTAATGGAATAATTTATGACGTTCCATTGAGAATTTAATAAGTTTGGAAAATAAGCGCCCCAAAAAGGGTGGCCAATCAAATGAGCACCTATACTTTCATAAGTTTGTTTTTTATCCCAGTACAATAAGAATTTATGCACTGCATCTGAAACCTTACCCCTTTGGTATTCTGGATCCGGATATCCGCTTAAAGTTAATAGCCTTAAAGCCATGAAATATTGATGAAGACGGTGGTGGTTTTCGAAATCCAGGGCAAGCTCTGCGAATTGAACGGGCTCAAAGGCAATTTTTTCGCTCACTTTTTTTAAAATGTTCTGAATTTCTGGGACTCGATTTACAATATAAGCCGCAAGCGAAGTTGTATGAATATCCAATACATCAATATAGTTAAGATAGATCCTGCAAAGAAGTCCATGAAGATGAGGGGATGTTTTGATAGCTGAGGCAAATTCGCAAATGACTTTAGGAACTAGATTTTCTTCAGTGATTACTTTTAATCTTCTGTGATCATCATAACAGTAGAGACCCTCATAATAAGTTAATGGATCAAGGGTGGGAAAAAGAAGCGTCTTGGAGGCCAGTACCCGGCATACCCATAAAAGATTACGGGGGTTGGCAATAAAATGGGGGTTGGTCATAAAAGGTCTTATAAGTTGTTTACTCTCCTCACCTGGTTTCCACAATTCTAGACGCCGTTTTCTTTCTTCTATACTGAGTACCATCCAAAGGTGACAAACACTTTGAGTTGATAAGAGGCTTGGTGTATCAACAAAACCTATAATCATCTGGGTAAGTTCAGTTGGAAGCATTGGAAGAGGATTCAAAGGATCATCTGCTTCTAGGTAATCATTTAAAAGGGAAGCTGGAAATGATTTTCATCTAAGGGATGGAGAACAAATTCCTCTGAAATTATACGCTGAGCATAGGTAATTTTTGGAGGAATGGAGTTTAAATCTTTGGCAGAAATCTGTCCAAATTTTCTCATAAGAGTACTCACTTTACGCGGAGGAGTAGGTAAAGTTCCACGGGAAGGTTGAGTTACAGACGTCTGTGGAGTGAAGGTCTTTGGACTAGCATTTCTTTTTACGCCAGGAAGAGTAGGTAAAGGTCCCCGAGAAGGTCGAGTTACAGACGTCAGCGGAGCAGTGGTCTTTGAATTAACACTTCTCTTTATACCAGGAGGAATAGGTGAAGGCCCTCCAGAAGGCCGAGTTACAGATGGCTGTGGAGCGGAAGTTATTGGGTTAACACTTCTCTTTACGGTAGGAGGAACGGGTAAAGGTCCTCGAGAAGGTCGGGATACAGGAGTCAGTGTAGCACAGGTCTTTGGACTAACATTTCTTTTTACGCTAGGAGGAGTAGGTAAAAGTCCCCGAGAAGGTTGAGTTATGGGCAGAACGGAAGTGGGAGTTATGGGATTTTGGTTAATGGCTCTTTTTACGACAGATGGGGTAGACGAGGATTTTGTGGAGAATTGAGGAAGAGGATAGGTGGGAGAAACTCCTAACTTTTTTAATCCTGTAACTGAGCTTGAAGTCGGTTTTGGGGTTCCTACACTCTTGGGAGCCCCCACGGGCTTCTGAGCAATAGAAGCTGAGTTTTGAGTGGGAGCTTGTTCAAATTTCTTTCTAAGGCTACTGACGGAAGGTCCTCGTGTTGGAGCGTTGGCTTTTCCTCCAGAATGTTCGTTTTCTTCCATAGCTTGCACAGAAGTAAAATTTGAAAGGGTCCCCAAAAGAGCAAGCGTACTAATAGTGGATTTAAAGTAGTTCGTTAACATAATAACACCTCAAAATTTAAGTTAATATTAAAGTTTAATTTTTATAATTTTTTTCTAATCAAAAAACGTATTTATATATCAAAAATTTGAATGTCAAGTTTTATTTTCAAAAAATCTGAATTTTTATTTAAAATTAATTTTATAATTATTTTAATTAAATTTTATTATTATGTTTTCATAGGTCTAGCACATACTTCTGCTATAGGAAAAAACGAGAACATCAAAATGGCCAATTCGAAATTTTGGAATGGATCCCTCCTATGAGATAATGAGACATCAGCCAGGGAGGAGCAGAATGAGAGGAAGACCACGTCAGAATCGCGTAAAGAAAGATAGGGGCACGGACGAACTTCAACAAAAACGAAGAAGTCTTTTAGAAAGGGGGCGGATCGAAGAGTCTTCTTTTGCAGAATCTCTGCTCGGGATTCTTTATGCCCATGAGGTTATCTCAAAACCACTTTATGAAGTCGGGCGTTTTTTGGGAGAACTTGGGTATCGGTATGAACCATGCCTTGGGCATACTTTTCGGGCGCGGGCCAGTGTTTTTGTTCCCAGACAAGGAGCTTCTCTTACGGATAGGGAACATGAAAAACGAACCAAGGCTTGGCGTCGAGCCTTAAAAGCATTAAAACATGCGGGTCCCCGCCCTTACGATATGGTCCTAAAAGTTGTGTTTTATGATCAGGATCTGTATACGAGCATCTTTCCCTATTCGCTTTTAAAAGACGCGAGATCCTTGAGGCAAGGACTTGAATGTTTGGAGTCCTATTTCAAAGGAGAGTTGAAAGGTAAGCCAAGCACGCTTCGCGATCCGGCTCTAGGTCTTGTGAGGTCCACCACGCCTCAACGGCTTTTAAAAGAATCCCGATATCTTGCCCCTCTTTAACGCCGTGGGAGAGCAAATCTTTTCCCGTAAGAGGGAAGGGGGGGACAGTCCATGGATCAAAAAGACGATGCATCTCTTTAAGGGTGTGAATGCCTTCTTCCAAGGATATTTCAGAGTTGGCAAACTGATGTGCCGTTTGTAAAAGGATAAGGTCAAAGGTCCTGTCTTTTCCCCAAAGGTAGGCTTGATGTTTGAAGGACGTCACTGTAACAGAGGTATGTTTTCTCATGAAAAAAGAAAGGGCCGATTCTTGTTTTTTAGAAAGCCTAAGGTTAACTTTAATTTCAGCTAAGGCCGGGTGAAAGGTTGCGAGTCTTAAAAGTGGGGCGGGATCGATGTGGGCTGCTTTTTCAATAGCCACCAGAGCCTTTAAATTTTCCCATGTCCCAGGGTGAGTAATATAGGCTAAAACACCTGATTCTTTCATCGCATCAAGGGCATAAAGAGGAGAGGGGAGCTCTAAAAGCTTTAGGAATTCTTCTGTAACTCTTTCCCGCGCTAGGTGAGGTAGGTGGGAGGCATAAAGCCCACAGGCTTCAAGCCCTTCAGCATCATAAGGTTCATGACCAAAACGGGCAGAAAAACGGAAGAAACGTAAAATACGTAAATAATCTTCTTTGATACGTAAAGAGGCTTTGCCGATAAAGCGCACGCGATGGGCTTGCAAGTCTTTAAGACCCCCAACGGGATCAAAGAGATGCCCATTTTTATCCGCATAAATGGCATTCATGGTAAAATCTCGCCGGAGGGCATCCTGAACCCAGTTTTCCGTAAAGGCCACATGAGCTTTTCGCCCGAAGGTTTTGACATCAACTCTTAAGGTTGTGATTTGGTAAGGTCTTTTATCAAGAACAGCTGTGACTGTTCCGTGATCAATGCCTGTTGGGATGGCTTTAATATGATTCTTCTTCAAAAGAGTCATTACCCAATGGGGATCACGGTCAACAGCCAAATCAATATCGCTGACGGGAAGGCCAAGCAATCCATCACGCACAGAGCCTCCGACAAGGCGAAGAATCGCTCCTTCTTTTTCGAAAAGGTTAAAAAGATTCTGAAGAGCTGGGATTGATAACCATGGGCTAAAGAGATGAGTCGTCATCAATGAAAAACTTGCCATAAAGCGAGGGCGAACGAGACCGCAAGAAAGCTATCAAGACGATCCAAGAAACCGCCGTGACCCGGAATTAACACACCTGAATCTTTCACCTGACTCCAACGTTTTGCTATAGATTCTAAGAGATCACCCCCTTGAGCGATCAACACCAAAAGTACGACCCCAGGGAGACTGAAAACAAAAGGGACGAGCCAGAAGGATGCTCCATACCCAACGGCCGTTCCTCCAATCATCCCCGCAATAAACCCCGACCAGGTTTTTTGAGGACTGATGGAAGGTGCTAGTTTTGGGCCTTGTAAAAGCCTTCCTCCCGCATAAGCAGCGCTATCTGTGCTCCATACAAGGAATAAGAGCCAATACATAAGCTTCCATCCATCGGGTGAGGACAGATATTGGAAAACCCAAAGGGTTGCGACAATAAGATAGACCGTTCCAAGAAACATACAGCTGAGTTTTTGCCAAAGGATCAACCGATTTTTTAAACACAAAAATGCCCATTCAACAAAAAGGCATATGACAATGCCACCAGCGACAATAAGACTATAGGGAGGGCCTAAGTAAATGATGTAAAGTGAAAGGGGGATAAGAATGATAGCCGAGAGAAGTCGGTATATAAGGTTTGTCTTCTGACGAAACTTAGGCCGCCGTGCCAAAGCGTCTCTCTCGATTTTGATAGGTTAAAAGAGCTTCCATAAAATCTTCGGGTGTAAAATCGGGCCAATATTTATCAACAAACACAAGTTCTGTATAAGCAACTTGCCATAATAAATAATTGCTGATGCGCTGCTCTCCACTCGTTCGAATGAGAAGGTCAGGATCAGGTATTCCAGCCGTATAAAGATGTTGTTCAAAGACTTGTTCCGTAATCTTTTCAGGGTCAAGCCGTCTGTCTCGCGACTTTTGTGCGATTTCGCGCACAGCATTTATGATTTCTGCGCGACTTCCGTAGCTAATCGCCATCTGAATGGTAAGTTTCTTGTTTACCTTTGTCAGTTCTTCAACTTGCTCGACAAGGTTTAAGATTGTATTGGGCAAAAGTCCTCTTTCGCCAATAACTTTAAGGCGGGCTCCTTCTTTATGGAGTTCTTCGGCTTCTGCTTCAAGATAATGTTTTAAAAGGGCCATAAGGCCGGAAACTTCATGAGGATCTCGCCTCCAGTTTTCCGAGGAAAAGGCATAAAGGGTAAGGTAGGAAATACCGATGCGAGATGCAGCCGTTACAATCTCCCGCGCAACTTCGCTCCCCCGTTTGTGTCCTTCGAGTCGAGAGAGAGATTGTTGGCGAGCCCACCGTCCATTGCCATCCATAATGATGGCGACGTGTTGAGGAACTTTAACGAGAAGCGAATCAGTCATGCATTTTGACCCTTATACTTGTAGGATTTCTTTTTCTTTATGTGATAAAGCTTCATCCACTTTTTTAATAAATTCATCGGTCACTTTTTGGACTTCATCGGAGAGACGATGAGAGTCATCTTCAGAAATATGGCTTTTCTTTTCCAAAGATTTAATTTGATCCATTCCATCTCGCCTTATATTGCGAACGGCAATTCGTCCCTGTTCAGCGTATTTACTTGCAACTTTAACAAGCTCTTTGCGCCGTTCTTCACTCAGTTCAGGAAGGGGAACACGGATTACATTCCCTGCAAGAGAGGGATTGAGGCCAAGTCCAGCGTCTCTGATGGCTTTTTCAACAGCTGGAGCTAATTCAGCATCCCATACCTGAACCGTTAAAAGCCGGGGCTCGGGCACGTTAATATTGCCAACTTGGTTGATATGCATACGATTTCCGTAAGCATCCACCGTAATCGATTCTAAAAGTGTGGGAGAAGCACGTCCTGTCCTCAAGCCTGAGAAATCTTTGTGCACAACATCAAATGCTGCATCCATACGTTTTTTTAATTCTGAGACGATTTCTTGGGTCACGGTACCTCTTATATGTTAGACTTTTGAGTATACTCATTTCTGGCGAATGAGGGGAAAAAATAATGCCCCTTTTTATAATGAAAGAAAGACTACCTTTATTTTTTAAAAATCTCAAGATGGGGTTTCCATCATCAATAAACTTCGTTTCATCCAAGACTGAAGTAAAGCTTCAAAAACTATTTTCTAATTATTTTATTCTCTCTCCTTATTAAAACAAATAACAAGAGAATATTTTAAATGCCCCAAGGCTAATAAATTGTATAGAAAGCATAAAGGGAGGGCGAGAATTTCAATCATAGGGGGGTAGGCCCCAAAGTCTTTCATATAGCCCTTTGAACGGTACCTCACTCATATAAAAATGTTTAAGATACTTAAACCCAGCATTTTCACATACTTTTCTTCAGGACTTTTCATTATAGTAAAAAAAATGCTGTGGAGGAAAATCAATCTGGTATAATCGACCAAGAAAAGTTGTATTAAAAAAAGCTAGCATTTTTGAAATCTTATAAAACAAAGAATCTTATTCATATGCATCCATTGTTTTCTTAAACACCCATTCTTTCTGAAGGAAAAAATTAAAGAAAAACAAGACGAATTCTGCCATAATTTTTGCATAAAAAACATTGTAGCCATAGAATTCAATGTTATTTATAAAAACAAATCCAAGGTATAAATTAACAAGTAAAATAAAAATATACTTTAAAATTATTGGTTTTTTGTTATTTTTAATATTAAATACTAAGTTTTTATTTATATTATAATTAAAAAAACCTGATATAATACGAGCAAGGATAAATGAAGAACTTGCAGAAATTGAAAACATAATAATAAAAATAGAAAATAATAAACAGTCTAAAAAATATGAAAATAATGAAGAAAGACAAAATCTAAAAATTATAAAATAAATCTTTAGAGAATCAAATACAGGATTGAAATGACTCTCCTTGTTATCATCAATATAAATTGTACTTATAGGCATTTCAGAAATCTTCATGCCTATATTTTGTGCCTTTAACAGCATTTCCATTTCAAAATCATATCGATTCGCCGTGATATGGAGACATTCTCTCATTAGGCGAGCTGGAATTTTTCTGAGACCCGTTTGTGTATCTGTAATCATTTTAAACGTTATCAGACCCCAGATACATCGGGTAAGTAAATTTCCGATGCGCGATTTCAGGGGAATATTCTTATTATTGAAACCAAAATCCCTTACACCAAGGACTAATTGATTGTTTCTTCCATTTAATACTGACAGCGCGATCACATCATCAACAGAATGTTGCCCATCTGCATCCACAGTGATACATCCTGTCATGTAAGGATAATTTGCAAGAATATGATTGAAGGCCGTTTTAAGTGCTGCTCCTTTGCCAAGATTTTCAGCATGTTTAAGGAGTGTAATTTTTTTATTTGAAAAAATAGCATTCTTTAAAATAGATTTATCCGTACTGCCATCATCTATTACAAATATAGGTTTATCTGATTTTTCTCTTAGCTCTTGTAATAAAACTATAAGATTATGGTTAGGCTTAAAAGCAGGAACAACAAAACAAGTCGTCATTGATCTGACCTTATAAGTTTATAATCGTTTTTTATTTTGACGAATGCAAAATCATGAAGTCCATCTGTTTTTTTATTTGTTAACTTCAAAAATATCCTATTCAACCAATCGTCAGACTCGAAAACTAGGATTACGTCATATTCTTTTTTTAACATATTAATAAACTCTTCTTCGTTATCGACAACTGTTCTCCAGAAGTTGTCATTCTGAGGGCCGAAAGACCCCCTCGCTTCAATCTTACTTATTTCTCCATAACCAAGATAGCCAATAAGGTATCGTTGGATATTTACGCTGCCTTGCCAAATTGCTATAAAGCTTTTATTTTTTACCTCATATAAACTTTTAACTTTATCATATATATTTTTTGCCCTTACATAATGTTCTCTGATAGGAGCATATGCGAAAGAGGTTTTGTAAAAATAGCCTCCAACGACTACTGAAATAAGCACAGCGCTGAAGGAATTAGCTATCGAGGTATATTTTAAAATATGCTTTTCAACATCAATAAAATTTTGGGCTTTTGAAAAAAGGATAGATAAAGCGTAAATGTAAGCTGGAACAAATAAATTCGCTAAATATCTTTCATAACTAATTAGAGTAGAAGACTCATAGTCTCCAAAGTAATAAATATATGTAAATACAGTACCTATAAAGTAGACAATCGAAAAAAGTGTATAAAACATAAAAACGTTTTTGTTTTTCCAAAAAATGAGGATCATGCTTAAAATGAAAGGGATAAAAAAAGATTTTAAATTAAAAGATTGGATGAGGAGTTGTTGGTAAACCGTGATGGCTTTTGGACTCCATAAGTTACAATTGAATTCATAAATAGGTTTATGATACCAAGAAAAATAAAAGGACGTGAATGCGATCAGGAAATAAAAAAGCTGCTTTTTGTAACCGTTAATCCATAATATAAAAATTCCTGCAGGGAGCACAGCGATAAGAGGCTTCTTAATCATATAAGCTGAAAGAAGTGCTATAAGAAAGCATATGACATTCTCTGGCGTATTTTTTAATTGCTTTTTTTCTAAACTCCCCACCAAAAATAGAGTCGCTGATAAAAGGATATAAATTGGAAATTCAATTGTTAAGACTGAAATATGATATAAATAAAATTCATAAAATATGAAGAAAATGGATAAAGTTAATAAAAGTATTGTTAAGAAACGTATTTTTAAAATCTCTTTGACAAAAAAAATAAAAGCTAAAAAAAAGTTAATACGAACAGCATAAATAATAGTTTCGCTAAAATTCAAAGAAGTAAAAAATTGAAAAAATGCTGCTTGTAGTGTCCATAACGGTGTATATGAATAGAATCCGTAGGAGATCTCACTGGGGGTAAATGTTCGTTCGTGATAAAAAACTTTGGGCGTCATTAGCCAATGTGAAAATTCGTCCCATCCTGAAGGGATGTATTCAATGATAAAAATAAAAGGGGATAGCGCTAAAAGGGCTATTAAATAGTGTGATTTCAGGAAAGGCTTTATTCCCTCCCTCTTCAAAAGAAGTCCTACACCAATGATTGATGCCGCGACTGTTATATAACAAGCCACATCTAGCCTATTAGGAATGAATAACCAAAGCACATAGGTAAGAAGCATGCTTGCCCAGAATCCCCAAAAAATGGCAGTTCCGGGTTTTTCAGAAATATTTTTTTCACTCGTAAACAAGGATAAAAAATAACTAGATCCTAGCCCTACCACATTAAAAAGTAGGCATGCTATTATATTGCTCACGCTCCAAATTCCTTCTCTTTCTGTATTCTATTGGACAATGTATTTTCCGATCGATTATCGATTAAAGATGAAAAACCTTAATTCTTAAAAAGAAAAAATAAAACATATTCCAAGAAAAACATCAAGGAGAAATAAACCTTCGTTAAAAGACATGTATGAATTCTTAAAGAATTCTATCGAGTCTATTGGATTACCGTATAACGCCCTTTTCCTTGCAACGCGTCCATAATGCCATGAGGGTTCTGGATGGAGAACACCATGATGGGAATTTGGCTTTCTCTGGCTAAGGCAATAGCTGCAGTATCCATAACCTTTAAATTTTCTGTCAAAACTTGTTGATAGGTGAGTGCAGGATAAAACACAGCGTCTTTGTGCTTCATGGGATCAGCACTATAAACGCCATCCACTTTTGTGCCTTTCATGAGAACTTGGCAATTTAGCTCGGATGCCCTTAAAGCAGCTGCAGAATCGGTTGTAAAATAAGGATTCCCCGTGCCTGCAGCGCAAATAACGATGCGACCCTTTTCCATGTGATGAGCGGCTCTTCTCCGAATATAGGGCTCACATATGGTTTGCATGGGGATGGCTGACATGACACGTGTATCAATTCCCATTTGATCAAGCTTATTTTGCAAGGCCAAAGCATTCATTATGGTGGCAAGCATCCCCATTTGATCAGAGGTTGTGCGCTCAATCCCTTGTTTTTCACCCTTTAGTCCCCGAAAGATATTCCCCCCTCCCACAACAATGGCTTGCTCAACACCTATCTCATAGGCCTCTTGAATTTCGTTGCAGATGCGCTCAATGGTTTGTGAATCGAGCCCATAAGGTTGATCCCCCATCAAAGCTTCGCCAGACAGCTTTAACAAGATCCGTTTATAGAGAGGTTTTGGAGGAGTATTCATGAGATCCATTTCTACATTTCGTTTTTGACTTCAGAAGTTTCAATTTCCTCCTTGTTTTAAGGCTACTTATCGCAATGAGCAATTAAAAAATACATGAAGGTTTCACATGAAATAAGGAGTCACATGACGCCTGTTTTCTTCATATCTTGTGATTCTCCCGTAAGACTCCGGATGATCCCACGAAGAGTACGCACCTCTTGTTCGGTTAAACGTGCTCTTTGGAAAATGTTCCGTATGTTGCGGATCATGTTGGCGCGTTTTTTTTGATGACGCAAAAAACCTGTGCGATCAAGTTCTTCCTCCAAATGTGAGAAAAGATTTCCGAGATCTTCGCGTGTGGCAAGACAGGTGCGCCCTGTCCTGAAGATTTGCGTAGGATAAGAGGAAGCATGCACAAACCATTCATAAGCAATCAAGGCTACCGCATGCGCTAGATTGAGTGAGGGAAAGTCAGGTTTTGAAGGGATTTTAATTAGAGCTTCACATAAGGATATGTCTTCATTACAAAGGCCACACCGTTCTCCTCCAAATAAAACGCCTACTTTTTCTCCTTGTTGAGCTGTGGAGGCAAGACGTTGAAGGGCCGGATTGGGAGCATAAATAGACTTGATCATGTCAGGAATGCGGCTTGATGTTGCAAAAATGCGATTCAAGTCACTAATGGCTGCTAAGGTAGAAGGACAAACTTGTGCATTTTCGAGAATTTTTTCAGCACCTGCAGAAAGGGGGATTGCTTCAGGATTTGGCCACCCATCACGCGGTCTGACAAGCCTTAAATCAGTAAGACCAAAATTTAACATTGCTCTTGCAACAGCACCTATGTTTTGGCCAAGTTGAGGCTCGACCAGAATAATCACTAATGTATTTTCGTCCACAAACCCTCATTATTATTGTTGTCTCCATGTGGTCCCTTGCGGACCATCTTCTAAAAGAATTCCTGCTTTTAAAAGCTTATGACGGAGGCGATCAGCTTCAGCGAAATTTTTTTGTTGCCTTGCTTGATTGCGTGCCTCAATAAGCGCTAAAATTGCGGTTTCGTCAATCCCTACTTTTCCTTTAAACCAACTTTCAGGATCTTGTTGTAACAGTCCAAGCCAGGCACCACTGGCCTTTAAGGTAGCCGCTAACTGATTTTTTTCACTTGTGTTTGAGGCCTTGTGAAGGCGGGTGGCTAGCTCATGGAGAACGGAAATAGCTAAAGGAGTATTGAGGTCATCTTCAAGAGCTGCTGTGATAGGTTCAAAAGCCTCGGCTTCCTGACGAAGTTCATACCCCCGTAAAGCATTATAAAGGCGATCAAGGCTTTGGCGGCTCTGCAGGACCACCTGATCATTCCAATCTAGAGGTTGGCGGTAATGAGAGGACAAAAGAACAAAACGAACAAGTTCTCCGGGCATTTTTTCAAGAAGTTGGTGAATGGTGATAAAATTCCCCAAGGATTTAGACATCTTTTCACCATTTACGGTAAGCATGCCATTATGCAACCACATACGCGCAAAAGTTTCAGGACCAAAACAAGCCTGACTTTGGGCTATTTCATTTTCATGATGAGGAAAAATGAGATCTTGGCCTCCCCCGTGAATGTCAAAGGTCTCGCCCAAGTATTTTAAAGCCATAGCTGAACATTCGATATGCCAACCGGGTCGTCCATATCCCCAGGGGCTTTCCCATCCCGGGATTCCGTTTTCGGAGGGCTTCCAGAGGATAAAATCTTCAGGCTCGCTTTTGTAAGGGGCGACCTCAACCCGGGCACCTGCTATCATTTCATCATGATTGCAACGCGAAAGTTGGCCATAATGAGAGAAACTCTTCACTGAAAAGAGAACATGACCCTCACTTTCATAGGCGTGTCCCTTTTCAAGAAGACATTCGATTAAGGAGATCATCTCATTCACATGTGCTGTTGCAAGAGGTTCTACACTGGGCGGGAGATTCCCCAGCGCTTTCATGTCTTCATGAAAATAACGGGCGGTTCTGTGGGTCAGATCATAAATCTCTTCTCCATTTTCTTGAGAAGCTTTAATGATTTTATCATCAATATCCGTGATATTTCGCACGTAGGTGACCTTCGGGTAGAGCTTTTTTAAAAGTCGGTTTAAGACATCAAAAATAACATACGGACGGGCATTTCCAATGTGGGCATAATCATAAACCGTCACTCCACAGACATAAAAACGCACGTTTTTTGGATCTAAAGGAATAAAAGGCTCTTTTTTACGTGTTAAGGTATTGTATAAGATCAATGGCATTTTTAGACTCTAGCAGTTTGAAGTCGATTAAGTACTCTGGAGCGGCCCATCAAGAGAATCAAGTCTTTTAATTCGGGGCCATGTTCCTGTCCTGTAAGTGCGCGCCTTATGGGCATAAAGAGGTCCTTTCCTTTGAGGCCCGTTTCTTCTTTAACCTCATCCATCCATGTTTTGAAGGTGCTTTCATCCCAGGGTTCGGGAGGTAAAAAGTGTTCAGCAACTTCTAAAAGGCTCACATTTTCTTCCTCGAAGGTTTTATGGCCATAACAAATGGTCCACCATTCTTTGATATCGTGAAATTTTGTAATATTTTTTTGAACCAATGCCCAAAATGCAGGCGTTGCCTCATTCATCCCCATGGCTTCAAGCTGTGGCTTGACTTGATCAAAGGAAAGGATCTGGAGGATTCGAATATTCATATGCCATAGATCTTCGGGATCAAGTTTTGGAGTTGCCCTTCCAAACTTCTTAATATCAAATTCGTTCAAAACTCCCTTCAGACTGATGTGGGGTGTGATGGGATCGGAAGTACCTAACTTTGCTAAGAGACTGTTGATAGCCATAGGCTCAAGCCCGTCTTGACGGAGTTGCACCAAGCTAAGGCTTCCCTCTCGCTTAGAAAGCCCCTCTCCTTGACGACCAGAAATAAGAGCGAGATGGGCGAATTGGATTGAATTTGTCTCGTCCTTGAGGGCTTCCATGATTTGAATTTGAATGGCAGTGTTTGTAACATGGTCTTCTCCCCGAATGATGTGGGTGATGTCCATCTCTAAATCATCTACAGCTGTTGCTAAAGTAAAGACAGGAGACCCGTCTTCCCGAATAAGGATCGGATCATTTAACAGTTCTCCTTGGAAGATAACTTCTCCTCTTACGAGGTCTTTCCACTGAATTTCGCCCTTTTCCATTTTAAATCGCCAATGGGGATTTCGCCCTTCTTCCTTATATTTTTCAAGTTGGGTAGGTGTTAAGGAAAGAGAGGCTCTATTATAAAGAGGGGGCTTTCCAGAAGAAAGTTGGATCTTCCTCTGGAGATCAAGCTCCTCTGATGTTTCATAACATGGATATAGCCTTCCCTTGGCTTTCAGAACTTCAGCGGCTAACCCATATTGCATCAGTCGATCTGATTGTTTTACCAATTCATCATAAGATAGGCCTAACCAATGGAGATCATCCTGGATCTGATCCGCATATTTTTGTTGGGAGCGTTGGGCGTCCGTATCATCTAGACGTAAGATAAATAATCCTTTATGGGCTCGCGCAAAAAGCCAGTTAATAAGGGCTGTTCGCGTATTTCCCAAATGAAGGTAACCAGTGGGGGAGGGAGCAAATCGTAGTTTCGTCATTGTTGTATCTTTGCAACTTTCTAATAGATTTTCCTAAAAATTTATCGGTTTTTTTAATCATACTTTAAATCATGGTATTACATAACCTCGATAACTTTCAAGAAAGGATATAAACGCGAAGAAAGTTTCGTTAACTGCACTTCTAGGAATGGCGACAGTTTGTCTTGCGGCGGCTTCTACGGAGACACTCTTACCAGGTTGTCCAAAGGCTTTCCAAGGTTTTGGTCTTAAGGACATTATCGGTTATGATGTTGGTTTTGGTAAGCGTAACGATGTCTTTACACGTAGGAGTTTTGCTTCAAATGGAACGCTTATTAGTTCTGAATTCAACGGTTCAAGGACTGATTTAGGTCTTGTGTTTTGCAAATAATCTCGGGCACGAACCTGTGGAATGGTCTAGACTTCGGCGGGTAATTTTCTTCGAAGGCTTTTCATCCACTTTTCAAATTGTGTGAGGACAAGTCCCCCTGCTTGGACATAATTTAGTATTATCCTTTATGGGCTCGCTCAAAAAACTAGTTAATAAAAGCTGTTCTCGTGTTTTCCAAATGGAGGTAATCGGTGGGGGAAGAAGCAATGCGTTGTTTTGTCATTGTTGTATCTTTGCAACTTTCTAAAAAATTTTTCTAAAAATTATCGATTTTTTTAAAACCGTTTCTCAAAGCGTGATATTACATAACTTCGATAACTTTCAAGAAAGGATATGAACATGAAGAAAGTTTCATTATTTGCATTTCTCTTAGCGACAGGGACATCAGTTGGTGTAACTGCAGCTTCAGCAGAAACCTTAGTACCAGGTTGTCCAAAGGCTTTCCAAGGCTTTGGTATCAGAGGTATTATAGGCTATACTGTTGGCTTCGCCAAGGAAAGAACAAGAATTGTTAATGAAGATTCAGGCGTAGCTGCTTTCAGCCGTTCTGATATTGGATTTAGAGGGCTCAACGGAGGTCTCGGTGTAGACTATACTCACCGTTTGTGTAATTGGGCAATCGGAATTGGTTTCGATGCACTTTGGTCAAATACAAATGGTAAGCATAGAAGCAGAGTATTTGATGAAGATTCAGGCGAAGTCATTTCTTTCAATCATACTAAAACTCGTTTGAGAAACTCTCTCCAACTCTTTGGACGTTTAGGTTATGTCATCGGCGGTCAAGTCATGCCTTTCGTAGGTCTTGGTTGGGATAACTCCGCATGGAAGCAAAAAGCTTCATTTGCTGACTCTGATGGGGATCACTTTAGAACTCACAAGCGTAAGCGTATCAATTCCTTCTTGTGGAAATTCGGTGTGGACTTCTTGGCTACAAAACATTGTATCATTGGAGCTGAGTACACCGGAACAGCTGGAGGTCGTCTAAGGGCTCACAAATCTTTCGTTGAAGATGATGTGACTGTAAAGAGCCACAGCAGACCACAAAACAATACATTTGCTTTGACATTCAAGGTTATCTATTAATCTTTGTGTCTAGTAAACATACGCGGGTGAAAACCCGTTCTATGGATTGTACTTCGGCGGGTAACTCCCGCCGAAGTCATTTCTACATCACTCCCGTCGCGCACTTTGCGTAGAAAGCTCGTATGGGATAATTTGATATCTGACCACCGGACGTTTTTCTAAAGCAACACATCGCCATCTCCCTCGTTCGTCATTCCCGCGAAAGCGCACTCGTGTCCGGGGAAAATATGAAATGTAAAAAAGAAGTAACCTTAAGTTCTTGATTGCTCTCGCGGCGGCGTAGCATTGGCGTAGCCGGGTCGGAGCAAAACTCCTCGCAAAGACGAACTGGTGGTACATTCGTTGCTAATACCCAACCGTCCCCCGGTTCATCCCCGACTTGATCGGGGACCAGGGCTAAAGCTTGCGATCCCCGTGAAAACGAGGGAAAGCAATCCAGATTTTTTTGAGAGAGTTTTAGAAATTCTATTTTTTAAGTTTATAATCGGCCTATCTTTCTCTAAGAGAAGGAATACCTAATTTTTTCAATAGTACTTCACACTTTCTCCGGACACTAGTGCGCGAAAGCGGTGACCCAGGAATCTATTGAACAAAACAGTTTTTGATAAATTTTTTATGCGTTTAGTCAACGATTAAAAATTGAGCGAGCTGCATTCCTTTGGAATGCGTTGTTGTAACTGGGTTTCCGTTTTGCGGGAATGACGAGTGTGGGGTGAAAGCCAGAGATAAATAAAAACGTCAGGTGTTAAGATTTGATATATTTTATTTGGCCAATTCGTTACGTTTCTTCTAAAACGTAGTCTTTTATGATAGAATCAAATTTAATCCTTGTTTGTTTTTGACTTGATCGTATGGGAGGGAAATATCGCAACAATATTAAGTGAATTTTTAATCATAAGAAATTAAACCAAAATATGAGGGAGATAACACATGGGAAAATTAACATTTTATTTATTAATTTCTGGGATACTGTTTTTGCCGATTAAAGGATATTGCCTTGAAGGCCTAAATCAAAAACAGGGGACGCAAACAGTGGATTATGCAAAACAACCTAGCTCCTACTACGAAGAAAATCTATCCAAGGAAGCTTTTTATGTTTGCCGTCAAAAAGGGACTGAGAAACCATTCTCCGGTAAATATGATAAGTTTTATGAGAAGGGGACTTATATGTGCGCCTGTTGCGGGGGCGATTATCCCTTGTATAGTTCGGCTGCGAAATTTGATTCTAAAACGGGGTGGCCAAGTTTCTGGGAACCCATTAATCCTTCCCATATAAAGCTAACTGAAGATAAAAGCATAATTCATTGGGCTTTGGGAGCTCGGACTGAAGTTTTATGCGCACGATGTGGGTCGCACCTTGGTCATGTATTTGATGATGGTCCGGCTCCCACGGGAAAACGCTATTGCATGAATTCTGTAGCCCTTCATTTTGTGCCAGAAGGGCAGAAGGCCAAGCGAACTTTTCCTCCCCCTTCAGAGCATAGGTGAGAGTGATGAGGACGTGGATATACTTATTTAGCTTAATTGGATTCATAGGAGGATCATCCATGACAAAAGCAGATAAACCGTTAAAAACGCACACCACAGAAAAAGCCATCTTTGCCGGAGGTTGTTTTTGGTGTGAGGAGGAAGCCTTTGAGGGTGTCCCGGGTGTGATTTCAGTTGTGTCAGGGTATACGGGTGGATATACTCCAAATCCTACATACGAGCAGGTTTCTGGAGAAGGTACAGGACATAAAGAGTCGGTCGAAGTGACCTTTGATCCTAGCAAAATTACCTATAATCAACTTCTTGAAATTTATTGGCGTAATGTTGATCCTTTCGATGCTGAAGGGCAATTTTGCGATAAGGGAGATTCCTATAAGGGTGTTATTTTCTACACAAATGAAACTCAAAAAAAAGAAGCAGAATCGTCCAAGAAAAATGTTGAAGTACAACTCAAAAAGCCCGTTGTTACTGAGATCGTGGCTGCAACAACCTTTTACCCAGCTGAGGAGTATCATCAAAAATATGCTAAAAAAAATCCTCTTCGCTATAAATTTTACCGCTTTTCCTGTGGCCGGGACAAACGTTTGAATGAAGTTTGGGGAAGTAAGAATCACTTTTAAGAATTAAGTTTCGTTCTCCCGTCTTTCTTTTTTTAGGAAATCCGGTAGTATACCTCCCGTTTAATAGAAGAGGCTGAAATGATAAGAAAAGGCTACTATCGCAATCCAACTCTACGGAAGGACAAGCTTGTTTTTGTAGCTGATGATGATTTATGGGAAGTGCCCCTTTCTGGTGGAAAAGCCGAACGACTCACCGCAGGTCTGGGAGAAGCCAATGACCCTTCTTTTTCTCCCGATGGTAAATGGATTGCTTTTACAAGCATGAATGAAGGGCACCCAGAAGTTTATGTGATGCCTTCAGAGGGAGGGGAAGCTGTCCGCCTTACATATGTTTCTGAAGGCTCTCAGGTCGTAGGATGGACCGTTGACGGCGAAGTTATTTTCTCTTCAACCAAAAACAATCCCTTTCGTTTACGCTCTCTTTTTAAAGTGGACCTTAAAATGGGAAAAATTAAACAAATCCCTTGTGGTCCCGCAAACTATATTTCCTTTGAACCTAAGGGTAAGGGATGTGTGATTCAGCGTCATGGACATGGATATGTTTCATGGAAGCGCTATCGCGGAGGGACTGCAGGTGAGCTTTGGATTGATCGCCAAGGCACAGGGAAATTTCAAAAGCTAATCGATATTAAAGGGAATGCTTTGTTCCCCCTCTGGGTCCAAAATCGCATTTATTTTATTAGCGATCATCAAGGACATGGAAACGTTTACTCGTGCACACCAGAAGGCAAAGATCTCAAACGTCACACGTCCCATGAGGATTATTTTGTGAGGGGATTAAGTCATGATGGAACGACTTTTGTTTATACGGCAGGAGGAAGTCTTTTCCGGTTTTCTCCAGAAAATAAGACCTCACAAAAAATTGTGGTTGATTTTGCGTCATCTTTCTCTCAGCGCTCCAGAAAGTTTTTGGATGCGGGCTCCTATCTTTCGGGGTATAGCCTAGATAAAAATGGGTCGAGCCTTTCCATTATTACAAGAGGTCGTCCCTTTTCATTTGCCAATTGGGAAGGGGCCGTCCAACAATATGGTGAGAAAGACGGTATTCGTTATAAATCCGCCTCTTGGCTTCATGATAATAAACGTCTTTTGATCGTGAGTGATCGGGAGGGCGAAGATCGCCTTGAAATTCATGAGTCAGATCCTCTTGAGGCCCCAAAGATTCTTAAAAAAATGAACTTGGGACGTATCTTATCCATCAAACCTTCACCGACTCAAGATGAGGTTGTTCTTATTAACCATCGTTGTGAGCTTATCCATGTTAATTTAAAAACTCAAAAACTTCACCTTATCGATAAAAGTACTTTTGGAGATATGTGGGGTTTGGATTGGTCTCCCGATGGAAAATGGATTGCTTATGATTATCCGCTGAATGATCGCCTAAGAGCTATTAAGCTTTGTGAAAGAAAGGCGTTTAAGGTTCATGTTATTACGCGTCCCTTGCTTGAAGATTTTCGCCCGAGTTTTGATCCGAGCGGGAAAGTTCTTTATTTTCTCTCAAAGCGCACCTATTCCCCTTATTCAGATAATCTTCAATTTGAAATGGGTTTTCCGAAAGGGACGAAGCCTTATCTTATTCTTCTCGATGAAACCTTAACATCTCCCTTTATTCCTCAACTGAGAGGAGAAGAGGTTAAGCCTGATAAGAAAGAAAAGAAGGAAGAGGAGGTTAAGAGTATTAAAATAGATCTGAAGGGTATTGAAGATCGAATTCTCGAATTTCCAGTTCCAGAGGGAGATTATGTCGCTATCCGTGGTATTCCAGGTGGGAAAGTTCTCTATCTTTCCCGACCCCTTCAAAGTTCTTTGGGAGGAGAAGACGAAGACCGCAGCAGTAATGGGAACATCGAATGTTATGATTTTGCAACAAAAAAGGAAGAGACTCTGATTCCCAAAGTCTCTTCTTTTACCCTATCTGGCGACTCTCAATGGCTATGTTATTATGCATCTAGAAAACTCAGGGTGGTTAAAGCGGGTGAAAAACCTCAAGAGAATGATCCTTCTTACCGTAAGGGGGGATGGATTGATCTCAATCGAGTGAAGGTTTCTGTCACTCCTCATAAGGAATGGGCTCAAATTTTTGATGAAGTCTGGCGTCTTCAGAAGGACTTCTTCTGGACCGAAGATATGTCCAAAGTGGATTGGAAGGGAATCTATAACCGCTACCGTCCTCTTTTAGATCGTATTGCGACACGAGGTGAGCTCACAGATCTTATTTCTGAAATGCATGGAGAATTGGGGACTTCTCATGCTTATGTTTTTGGAGGCGATTTTCGCCCTTCTCCGCAATATCCTTTAGGGGAGCTGGGAGCAGATTTCATTTATGACAAAGCCAATAAATCTTACCGTATTTCAAATATTGCAAAAGGCGACCGGTGGGCGCCGTTCCAAACATCACCTCTAACTTCTCCAGGGCTTGGGATTGGCGAAGGGGATTTCTTGCTTGCAGTAAATGGCCAACGGCTTGATGAAAATACATCACCAGAAAAATTATTGGTTAACCAGGCTCGTAACGTTGTATCACTCCTTGTAAAGGATGGGAAGAAAAAGGCAAAGAACGTTTTCGTCAAGACATTGATTTCGCAAACACCTGCGCGTTATCGGGATTGGGTTGAAAAAAATAGGGCTTATGTCCATGAAAAAACAAAGGGGCGCATAGGATATATCCATATTCCTGATATGGGTGTGAAAGGTTTTGCAGAATTTCATCGTAGCTTTTTGGCAGAACTTAGCCGAGATGGTCTTGTCGTTGATGTGCGTTTTAATGGGGGAGGAAATGTATCAGGCCTTCTTCTTGAGAAGCTGAGTCGTAAACGCCTCGGGTATGATCAAAGCCGTTGGTGGGGTGCTATGCCTTATCCTTACGAATCTCCTATGGGACCGATGGTTGCCCTTACCAATGAATATGCAGGATCCGATGGCGATATTTTTTGCCACAGCTTTAAAATGTTAAAGCTGGGCCCCCTTATTGGAAAACGGACATGGGGTGGAGTTATTGGCACATGGGTCCGCCATAGCCTGGTGGATGGTGGCGGGACTTCCCAGCCTGAATTCTCCTTTTGGTTTCACGATGTAGGGTGGGGTGTGGAAAACTATGGCGTTGATCCTGATATAGAAGTTGAAATCACACCGCAAGATTATGAAAAGGGCGCCGACCCTCAACTAGATCGTGGGATTGCAGAAGTATTGGCTATTTTAAAAGCCTCTCCTACAGCAAAACCATTCTCAACGGAACGGCCTAATCTTGCTCCGCCACGGTTGAAGAAATGAAATATTAGTCGTCTTCTTGTGGGGAGTTAAAATTAAGATTTCTCGCAACAGAAGGGCGGCGGGCTTTTTTTGCCATGGTTTTCCAGATCTCTTTTCGATCATCATTAAATGGACCACGGGATATCAATGATTTTCCTCTCCTGAAGTGAAGAAGATTAGTGACGACTATTTGGTGCGAGAGACAGAGTGCCTCTGTCTCTTCCTTTGAAAGACCTGAGTGAACAATTCGAATTTGTCCGCCATTCTGATCTTCTTCTACAATGTATCGGGCGTTCGTCCCCATGTGACAGGTTTGGGTAATTAAAACATAAGGACACTCTTCTGTCCCTTCGCCCTTTTGAAAAAGGTGGTGAACCTGCATGACATACTTTCTTTGCAATTTTAGAATAGTTTTAATTGCGGCGGAATCTAGTTCAGATGGATCCCTGTATTTCGAAATGCCTTTATAAGCAACTGGCGCTGTACCTCTACTTGCAAGTGCTAAATTTGTTTCCCATTTACAACCTTTTTTGGATTTGATTAAAACTAAATCGTTCCAATGAATAAGGTCCTTGGGACAATATACGGTCATTCCTTTGATAACTTTTTTTTCGAAATGGGTCGTCTTTGTAACAGCGGCGAGCAAAAGAGGGCATGCGAGAGGAGAAGAAACTGGAGCTTTTAAAGTTGCAAAGATGTCCCGCACTACCCTGAAACAAGTTGTTTCTTTTGTTGCTGGAGACTCGAGAGTACCTTGAAGAAATTCGGAGTCATTATTTTCTTCAGTTTTGATTTTCTTTTTAGGACTGGTTTTTTTATTTTTTCTTGAGTCCGTAAGTGGTTTCTCGAGACGAGTTCTCTTTCTCTTTTTATTACTCTTTTCTTGATTTTTTGTTAAGTCTGGGGATTTTTTTTCGATTAATGGACTTTCTTTCGAAGAAACTTCAATTTTACATTTTTTAGCTAAGCGGGGTGGATTTTTTCGCAAAACTTCCCCATTCTTTTTATGAGAATGACCGGCGAAACCATTGTTTAAGGAAAAAACAAATGCAACCGCGAATAACAATGAATAACGTAACAAAACCATACACTACTTTGAAATATAATAACTTTATGGGTATGGCCTGAAGTTAGCTAAGTATCAATTAGAGAG
>MKUL01000024.1 GCA_001897795.1 Alphaproteobacteria bacterium 41-28
CTCATCAACCCACACGCAGAAAAGAAAAATGCCTCATTAAATTTAAATCTCCCCAAGGTGTTCAGAAGATGCTGTCTCTAATGGGAAAAATTTGTAATCTTTTTGCTATTGATGTTGGGCGTTATGTTAAGAAAGCTCCTGAAAGGAAAGTCGCTTTTGCTGCTGCTTGTGCTATCTGGATTGAGGCGGCTCAACAGCTTCTTTCCGTCTAAATTTTCCCGAAACAGGCATATTCTGATCTTTTTTAGTTAACTTGACGGCGCCGGACAAGTCAATCACCCTGGCTTAGTGAGTGTATTTTCAAGGCGAAGTGATCTCAGAGTTGGTTGAGATCACTTCGTTCCTTAGGGGGGCGTTAATAAGATATGCAAGTCAAGCTTGTTCTAATATTTCTTAATTACCTTTGCTTTTTTAAAATAGTAATTCGCCTTTTGGGAATTTTTAGCTACACCTCCTAAACCTTGTTTATATATTTCTCCTAATCTCTCAAACACCGCCCTATTATGCTCGTAGCCTCTACTCAAAGCTTGTTCAAAAAGTTCCCGAGCTTTGTTTATATCCTTAGGCACACCATCTCCATGATAATAGCAAAAACCTAGACTAGAAGAAGCCTGAGCATATTTCATTTCAATGCTTTTTCCATAATAAGCGATAGCCTTGGCATAGTCTTTTTGTGCACCAAAAAAACCATAATTATATAGGAATCCCAAGTGATAAAACATCTCACCATCCCTGTACCCTCTCCTCTCAGCTTCTTCAAAAAGTTCTTGGGCTTTTTTCAAATTTTTTGGTACACCGTTTCCGCGGAGATAGTTAAACCCTAAATTCCTGGAGGAGCAAGCATGCCCCATATCGCTGGCAGCTTGAAAATAGGCGTTTGCCTTATTATAATCTTGTTTTACACCCCCTAGGCCATTCTGGTATACCTCTCCTAACCAATTCAACAAAGTAGGTTCCTTATAACCCTTCGTTGCAGCTTGTTCAAAAAGTTCTCGGGCTTTTATCATATTGCTGGTTACTCCATTTCCCATTAAGTAATTCCTTCCTAACCTAATGAAGGAGTCAACGTAGCACTCATTGACACCTTTTTGATAATAGGAATTTGCCTTATCTAACTTGTTTTCTGCGTCATAGATTAAACCTAAGGTATCGAACATCAAACCATCTTTATGGCCTTTTTCCTCAGCTTCCTCAAAATATTCGCGGGCTTTTTGTGTGTTCTTAGCGACACCATTCCCATTATAATGATTAAACCCCAAATCCCTAATAGAAGCAATAAAACCTTGCTCGATTCCTTTCTGAAAATACTCATTGGCCTTTACATGATCTTGTTGAACTCCTCCTAGACCATCTCTATAGATCTCTCCCAAAGTATGAAACATCAGGCCTTCCATACAGCCCATCTCTTCAGCTTTCTCAAGATATTTTTGTGCCTTTTTATCATTTCTATCCTTACCTAGTCCCCGATAATAATTTAATCCTAGATTGAAGAGTGCCTCTATACTTCCTTCAGAGATAGCTTTTTTATAATAGGCGTTTGCTTTTTTATAATCTTTCTTTGGACGTTCATCCCGAACAAACCACCAGCGCAAAGAACTCTTTTTACTTTCTTTTTCCCCGTAATCATCATATAGCCTTCCTAAAATATTAAACACTGAACTTGCTTCGTAACCTCTATCCACACCTTTTTCAAAAAGTTCTTGGGCCTTTTTCAAATTTTTTTGTACACCGTTTCCATGATAAAAATTGTCTCCTAGTATAATGCAACTCATATCGTTTCCCATATCAATAGCTCTTTGCAAATAGTCATTTGCCATTTCGTAATTTTGTTCGACCCCATCGCCAAAAGAATATATAGATCCTAAGATCGTAAACATTTGAGCATCCTTGTAACCCATCTCATTAGTCTTCTCAAAAAGCTTTCGAGCTTTTTGATTATTCTCAGCGACACCATTTCCAAAATAATATGCCTCTCCTAATTTACATAAATAGCTAGCCTTTCCATCAGGATGGGATGGTAAAGATTCGACTTTTTTATGAAGAGACTTTTTTAATGCCCTCATAGACATAGTTTCGCTCTCTTCCAAAACTTGCTCTGCCAGAATTTCAGCATTGATTTCTTTAGAAGGCAAAATACGAAAATGTTTCATATACTTTTTACATTCTTGCATTAATATAGGTTTGATTCTTTTTTTCTTAAAGTCTGGAAAATGTATTATTCTGTCTTTAAGCCTGTCTCTTAGTGGAGCATAAATCTTATCTTGAGGTACGTCTTCATTACTTGTTAGAATGATTATGAGATGACGAAGATCTAAGGGACTATTAAAATAACTATTCTCATAATCCTCTGTTTCATCATCCAAAAATTGTAAAAGAAATTTAATGTCCTGTTGGTTGTTGCCCCCCATAAATAAGGTATGCAAGTCGTTTATAATTAAGACAGAGTTTTTATAGATTTTCCCTTCATCACCTTTTTTTAAAAAGGCTCGAGCAATCCACCCTGGTTTTCCTTGGTGTAACCATGTGGTTCCTTGGAGCTCACTTACATTTAATACAGATTTGCCTCCAAGTGATTGTTCATAAGCTGGAAGATTAAAAAATTTTGCTATTTCCTTTGCTGTTTTGGATTTTCCCATCCCTGGGTTCCCCCAAATGTAGTATACATTTTTGAGGCCGCTTTTAGGACCTTTTCCCTTAGTACTCAAAGATGCAAAATACATATTTTTTATTATACCTTGTACTTCTTGCCGAACTTCTTCAGAAAAAACTTTAAAGAAGTTATTTTCATTAAATCTCTGTGTAACTTTTCCCCAGCTTTCCACATCTTCCAGATTTTTGTGAGTTAAAGGTAGGGATAAAGCGTCTTTTAAGAAATTGAGGGGGCTATAATAAGCTTGGTCTGGCAATCTTGATTTGATCAAAGCCTCTTGTATACTTTTCTGTAAGTCTTCGGGTATATCCTTTTTATGTGTTACATAATATTCCTCCTCACTCTTAATTTTTTCTGCTCGGATTCCTTCTTGGTAGCCTTCCATTTCAAGCTTTAATTCTAAAATCTCTTTATATATATTTGGTACCTGTGAAACTAAATTTTTTCCTCCCCTTTTTAATAAAACTCCATTATCGACAACTCCTGATATTCCGCTCACAACATTATCCAAGCCTGTCAAACAATCAACAACAGAGATGTGATCCAAGACTTTACTTAAGCTTTTCAAACACACACCAAGAACTGAAATACATTGAAGTGGTGCTGTCGCAATTTTTGTAATTTCTTTGAATATTCCAATTATGGCATCAGTTTTACTTTGATCAACCGCTTGTTTTAAGTATTCTTCATAAATAGACAATTTTGGTTTTAATCTTAATGCTAAAACTTTTGATAAGCTTCTTTCCTTGAGCTCATAAAGTTTTTCGATAGCCTCTTCTTGATATTTTGGACTTTGTTGTGAGATTGTCTTTTGGTCATAAATGTCATCTGTAAAAATACTAGCATAGCTGTATTTCAAGGGGCTTTCCATAGCATATAAATTCTCTATTTTCATAGAAATGGCTACTATAAATATTAATGTATGCTTTTTCATTTTATTCTCCATATTTTAAGTTTTAATTAAATACGAAAGCGCTTTTGAGGTGGGGTAAGCAAGGCACTCACTATATTGCTTACCCCAAATAAGATCTTACTTATTTACTAGTAATAAATGAGTTCATTTTTTAGTCTCTCATCATAAATTTTGTCATGGCTGGTAATTGTAATATGACCTCCCTGGGAATCTGGCCTTTGTAAGCACCAGGTATATTGCCAGCATCTTTGTTGCTTTGGACCTTTAAAAGCCCAAGAAGTTTGTATGGAATTACTTGGCTTTTCTTCATCCCTCCAAATCTGGACTATGCTCCTGCTCTCATTTCTGGAATTAATTTCCATGTAATGCTGCCCTTCTTTTGCAACCAAAGTGTCTCTTTTAAGAATCGCAACTGAAAGGAGATCATTTAGTTGATGCTCTTCCAAAAGTTTTCCCATTTCATCAAAAAAATCGGGAGATTTTTGGAGTTGAAGACTTCCAGTTTTAACAACTGCATCTGTTGAAGTCTCAAATAGAAGAGGCTCTTGGGAATTATTGGAAATAATCCAACTTGCTGGTATGGCTTTTTTTTCTTTTGCTTCTTCTAACGAATACCCCTGTGTTACCAAGGATGGAATTTGGTCAACAAGATCATAATTTTCAGTCATGATCTGATTTTCTCCAAGAGTGAAATGCCGATGGATGAGGCGTAACCCGATTGACGATTCTAATTCATATCGAGTCACAACTTCTTCAGCTTCCTTTAAAAAAGATTCAAACTGAGGAGAAGCTTTTAAAGCTGTATCGCTCTCTTCAACAGAGGGTAAGTTATTATAATGAGCTCTATGCGACCCCAGGTTGATGTCATCAAAGTCATATTGGGCGTATAGAGAAGGACTTATCGTTATAAATACCGCACATGTAAAAGCTAAAGATATTTTTCTAGCTTTGGCAATTTGTTGAGATTTTCTTTTAATCATTTAATTTATCCTCTTTTTTAATATTTTACATGAGTGTTAATGTTGACATGCCCTCCTGTGGGGGTGGGCTGGCATACGGAAATAACCAAACAACCTTGTTGTTTTGGTCCTTTGAAACTCCAGCTTGTTTGAATAATATTTTCTGGCTGATCTTTTTCATACCCAAGCTGAAGAATACTTATATTGCCATTTTCACCAATATGTTCTACGTACATTTGATCTTGCCCACCAACTAAAGAACTCCTTTTTAAAAGTGCAACGCCAAGAAGATTGTTTAAATTGTGGGTATAGATGAGGTGAGACATTTCCTCCATAAACTTGGGATTCTTTTGAAGCATATGGCTTCCGATCTTAACTTCTGGATCTGTAGAGGCTTCGAACATAAGAGGTTTTTTTTCAGGATCCATAAAGATCCAACTGGCTGGGAGCGCAGATTTAGATTTTGCATCTTCAAAACTGTGCGCCCATGTAACTAAAGATGGCGTTTCTTCAACAACTTGATATTCTTCAACGATAACTTGATCTCTTTTTGCTAGAAAATGTTGATGAAGGAGCCGTAAGCCCACGTAGGATTCTAATTCATAGCGTGTTACAATTTCCTCTGCCTTCTCCAAAAAAGATTTAAATTGAGAATAGGTTTTTAATTTCTCATTATTCTCTTGAGGCGACGGTAAGGTAGAGTAGTGCTTACTATAAGTTTCTTGATCGATATCATCCAACTCATATTGAGCTGAAAGCGGCGTACTCGCCCATAACTGTAAGGCAAATAGGATTGCTAAGTGCTTTTTACGTGATAAAAAAGTCTTTCTATTCGTTGTCATAAAGTTCTCCTTTTTAATAGTTAAATGGTATTTGCACATGCAAGCACCACTCTGAAATTGAACACGAAAAGTTTGGATATTTCAAAAGCAAGCATTACGTACGGGCGGTTTTAACTTACGTAAGGGATTACCTAAGGGGATGACAGATGAGGGCTTTAAAGAATGTGCGTTCGTAGAAATTCTTTGAAATTATTTAAACACTAAGGTAAGAATAAGCATGCATTGATTATGCCTAAAGGATAGGGAAATAAGCCCCTTTGAATTATATGCAAAATAAAAAAGTTATTCTTCCTTTAGACATTTATTATGATCATCTTCAAGTAATTAATGGGATAGAGTTTACACCTAGAGAAATAGAAATCATCTCTTGTCTTCTTAATGGAAGAATGAATGCTATTCCTCGCTTTTTATCAATTAGCTCGAGAGCTGTCGAAGCCCATACTCGCAATATCAGGCAAAAAGCAAGCGGCCTACATAGCCATGAAGACATCGTAAATTTTGTAAAAAAATCTGAAAAATTTTCTCTAATAAAAAATGAATATTATTTAAGCTTAGAAATTCGAATTCATTTTGAAAAAATATTAAAAACTAGTTTCAAAAAAATTGGAACAGAGCCTCTTGATTGTTTCATTATTTATGGACAACAGGCAACAAAGATACCTTCATTTATTCCATCTCTTAAGGAGCATTTAAAATGCGCGGGATTTAAAATTGAGAAATCAATATCAGAAGAAAAAGCTAATAAAAATAAAATACAAAATGCCGTTGGATCTAGCCCTTCATTCATAACCTATCTCCTTTGTATTTTTCCTGAAGAATTAAAACTCTCTGAACTTGAAAACAAATTCAATGAGAAGTTCATTTTGCAGGAAGAAAAAACAAATATAGAAGAATACAAAAAAGACTTTAATTATATTAATTTACAAAAAAATCTGAATTATTATTCATCTTTTTTTGAAATTCTCAAAAAGCTTCTACCCAACTTTAATTTTGACAAAATCATAAGTGATTTTGAGGATGAATATAAGAAAAAAGAGGGATTTACAGAATCCAAACTACTGGAATCCAAAATACCAAAAGTTGCACTGACTGAAAGTAAGTCAGAAAATTGGTTTGCCTATGCATCTAGGCGGTATCTTATAGCAGCTTTCTTTGTTGCGGGCTTTATTGGGTGTGGTTATCTCGCACTTCAATGGTATCAAAATCTACGAATTCCTTCTATTCAATCTGATTTAATTATTCCTACAGAATCAGTTCGGTTGGATCGTCCTGAATTAATTGCCCAGATAGATGAAAATTTTAAAGGAAAGGGAGGAATTCAAATCGTTGCATTAATAGGTATGGGAGGAGCTGGCAAAACAATTCTCGCACGTCAGTATGCTCACTTACAAAAGGCAGCTATTATATGGGAAGTTAATGCTAAAACACTTCAAAGTCTTAAAACCTCCTTTGAAAACTTAGCGCGCTCACTTGCAGTAACTGAGGAAGATAAAAAATTCCTGGATGTTCTTCAAGAGTTTAAAAAGTCAGATCAACGAGAAAAGCAACTTATTCAGTTTATTAAAGACCGTCTAAAAGCAAGTGAGAACTGGATTCTTATATATGATAATGTTGATAAAATGGCTGATATTAAATCTTATTTTCCTATAGATGTTAAAACCTGGGGCCAAGGAAAAATCATTCTGACCACTCAAGACAGCACAATTAAAAATAACAGTCTTTTAAATCATACTATTCAAGTAGGAGAGCTATCTGATAAACAAAAATTAGCTCTCTTTACAAAAATCCTGCGTGAAGGAAAACCTTTTTATTCAATTGAACTAGAAAAAACTAAAAAATTTCTTAAAGAAATTCCATCTTTTCCCTTAGATGTAAATTTGGCGGCATATTATTTGAAAGCAACTAGTATTTCTCCTGAAAATTATCTGGGTAGGTTGAACCATCATCATAAGGATTTTGAGAGTGTGCAACAAGATCTTCTTAAAGGAGCCGGTGAATATACCAAAACACGCTATGACATCATTACCTTAACTATAAAACAACTTATTGGTACTCAAAGAGACTTTGCTGATCTTTTATTGTTTATTAGCCTTCTTGATTCTCAGAACATACCGCGGGAATTATTAGATAAATATAAAGGAAATATTATCGTTGATAACTTTATTTATAACTTAAAAAAATACTCTCTTATTACAAATGAATCATTATCTTCCTCTTTAGGATCTTGTCTTTTTATTCATAAAAGTACGCAAGAAATATGCCTGCATTATCTTTTAAAAGTATTAAATTCAAAAAAGAATGAGCATTTGATAAGCTCAATTGCTAACTCTTTACAGGACTACATGACAACGATCGTTGATGAGGAAGATATTCCAAGAATGATGAATTTAGTCACCCATTGCGAGTTTTTCTTAAGTCATCATAATTTATTATCTTCTGAGATTAAAGAATTGATAACTGGCGAATTAATTTGTATTTATTTTTACTTGGGGAACTACAAAAAAACCCTATTAGAGCTTGAAAAAATAGTAGAAAATTTAAATAGATATAAAGGCAAGAATCATATAAGAGTCGCTTACCTCTTTGCACATTTAGGAAGGGTTTATAGAGAATTAGGTGATTATAAAAAAGCTAAGCAATTACTAGAACAGAGCCTTATAGGTTATGAAAAATATCTTCCTGAAAATTATGATGGAAAAGCAAAGGTTCTGATGTGTTTAGGAAATGTTTACATGAGTTTAGGGAATTACAAAGAAGCCCAAAATATTTTAGAGCAAAGTTCCATAATCTATAAAGACCATTTTTCTGATAAACATATTAGTATTGCTCAGGTCTTAACATATCTAGGATATACTCATAGGGTTTTAGGAAATTTTGAAAAAGCCAAATCTTTAATTGAAGAAAGTATTAAGATACATAAAAAACATTTCTCAGAAGACCACATTGGGTTTGCTTGGATTTTAGTGCACTTAGGTTCTCTTTATAGAGAACTTGGAGATTATGATAAAGCTCAAAACTTAATTAAGCAAGGTCTACAAATTTATAAAAAACATCTCTCTGAAGATCATACTTTTGTAGCCTGGGCCTCGGCGCACTTAGGAAGTATTCTTAAGGAGCTTGGAGACTACGATAAAGCTAAGAATTTACTTATGCGTAGTTTAAAAATTTATAGAAAACATCTCACTGAAAATCATAATTTTATAGCTTGGGCTTCAATACTCTTAGGTAAGGTTTATGGACAACAAAATAATTTTCAAGAAGCTAAGAATTTATTAAAAAATAGTCTCCGCATTTATGAGAATAACTATGGTAAAGATCATATTGAAACCGCTCGTATTTTAAGGAATATGGGGTGTGTTTATCTTTTGGAGGGCAACTTGGAAACTGGAGAAGCTTATCTTAGGAACGCTTTGGAGATATTTAAACGAAATAACCACTATGAAAGCTATGTTGTCCTAGAAAACTTGGCAGATTTATATTTAAAAAAATCAGGACAAGAAGTTAACAAGAAAGACTCTCAACAACGTAAAACCTGTGAAAACCAAGCTCGTGGTTGCTTAAAGCAAGCTTTAGAAATTGTAGAAACTTATTTTCCAGCAAATTCACCGCATATAAAAAGAATTAACAATACAATTAAATCTATCTCTAATTAATTATAGAAAAAAACTATTCTAAATTAAAAAATAAATTGCACTATACCTCAGGATTATCTTTTTTCAATTAAAAAAAAATTATTAGATAGTAAAGACGGTGAACAAGAAAAAACAAAGCCTCCGCAACCAAGAGAATCAATAAGCTATGATAATTTTATGATAAATCAAAATTTTCCGAGTACACCTTGGATAACTTTTGGAGTGAGTAAGATGCAGCTAAGCATTTTAGACCCGATTTTTTTCACAGGGTAGAAACTGACCTTCCCCCCTATAATGAGTCCAGTTTTAAGTTAGTATAAGCTGAACGGATCTGTTGCAACTTTGAGAACCCGTATTCATGGAAAGAGATAAATTTGTTAAAATAAAGCGATTGCTCAACTTTTTAAGATTTAAGCAAGGATTTGAACTGAAAAGGAGGACTGCTAATTGCTCTGTTTATAAAGATGCATACAGGACGAGCTAAAATTTTTATGGCGATATGCTTTGTTAGACACCAAAGCTTACGAGCACGGACCTTTTCAATTTAAAACCTAAGCCTTCACACTAAGAAGTTACTAATGTATTTTTTAAATCTAAATGCGGGCTGGACACTTGATGATCATCTCGAGTAAACTGTCAGTAAGTCATTAATCTTTAAGGAATTAATCTGATAAATCTACTAAAAATAGAAAATGGAGATATATATGATAAAAGGGATCAGATACTTCTTGCTTACAGTTTTATCTCTAAGCTTCTTGGAGATGGAAGTTTCAGCTATGATGGAAGAAAATGAAGATTCCAATGATAATTGCAGATATATAAAAGCTACGTTGTCAAATAAAAAGCCTACGTCATCGACTAAAAAGGGTAAAAATAAAAAACATAAGGATAAAAAGTATAAGGATTGGATATCTTATGAGGGTAGTTGGTGTCCATTACCGTTCAATAAGTTTAGAGGAGATAAGTCATTAAGAACTCCGGATATCTCCAGCATAGAAATCCCAATAGATGGAATTTATACGATTATCGCTGCTTATCATTGGCGTATTAAATCCGGATTCTTCTATAACTCTAACGCCGTTGTGCGTACTGATACGTATACTGAACCTGCAACTGCTATTTCCATCAACACCCCAGAAAATTTCAGTAATTGCTATTTAGTACATCGTATTCATGAGGGTGGATGTGTACAAGGAACCTTAAATTATACAGACCGTTTTATAAAGGGAGATAAAATTATGCTTTCCATTAAAGGGTTCAAAGATGCTGAATACTATAGAAATAATTTTTTTCTACAAGTTAAAAAAATAAATTGATAAGAATAGAGGGAGGCTTGCGAGCGCGAACCCATTTTGAGAAACCAGTCTTTCCAAGGCTTTTAAAGTATGATCATGCTCCCACCTGTATCTATACTTAAAAATTCAGCAATAATTTCCATTGTGATTGTTTAATGCTGGTTTAAATCCCTGTTGGTGCAGAGTCTCTTAGCCCTAGCATTTTCTTCAATTCTTCATCTATGAAACAATAAACGCTTATGATAAAACCCTACACGAGCGTAGCTCCCTCCTTGGGAATGTTTTCTCAAAGCAAAACTTGATAGCTATATAATTCTCTTTAAAAGTTGAAAATCGCGTTAAAATAGCTTGAATAGGAGGTCATTATGGGATATCCAAGCGACTTAGAAGATGAACAATGGGATCTAATTAGCAAGTATTTTACCTATGGGAATTATGGAAATAGAGCAAAACATAACAAAAGAGCGTTGGTTAATGCTGTCTTTTATTTGACGAAGACTGGCTGCCAGTGGCGCCAATTACCTCATGACTTTCCCCCTTGGCCTACCGTTCATAGTTTTTATCGTAGAGCTAAAAAGAAAGGCATTTGGGAAAAAATGATGCAGGACCTTGTTAAAGAAAGTCGGATGCGGTCGGGCAAAGATCGAAATCCCACTTATAGTCTCATCGATAGTCAAAGCGTTAAAACAACAAATAAAGCCTCCGATAGAGGGATCGACGGGGGGAAAAAAGGTAAAAGGACGTAAACGTCATATTGTTACAGATACGCAGGGTCACCTGCTTTACGTTCAAGTTCATGCGGCCAATATTCATGATACGGTTGGAGGTTGCTCTGTATTTCAAGAGGCTTTGGAAAAATATCCGACCTTAAAGGGAATATGTGCAGATGCAGGGTATCGGAAAACAATGGAGGAATTTGTGAAGAATATTCTAAAGAAAACAATAGAAATTTCAGATCGAATCTCAGAAAAGTGGCAGATTTTGCCGAAACGATGGGTAGTTGAGAGGACTTTGTCTTGGTTAAATGGGTATAGGCGGCTTGCTAAAGATTTTGAAATTTCTGTTTCTTCAGCGGAAAATTATGTCATGATTGCCCATTCTATACTCCTTTTAAATAGGCTCACTAAATCATGACGACAGGTTCTGAGATAATAACATAATTTAAATGAAGAAAGACATTGTATGGGCAGATTTCAGGCATAGACATTGAAAAGCCGGTTAACAAACTTTACTTGTTCTTGGATAGGTTGCCTGAGGAAGTAAGATTGTTGTTTAATCATCATGATCATAGCCTCAATGCCCTTGAGTGCGCGGTTGGCTGTTTTAAAAGATTGAAATCCTAGCATCGGCCTTATACGACTTTTGATTTTGCGATGATCTGATTCAATTATGTTATTTAGATATTTACTTTGTCGGTGTTGAAGATTTTTACTCAAGATACCTTCTTCTTTCAGCTCTTTAATAGCTTTTCCATAAGCAGGATTCTTATCTGTGGTCATTCTTAAGGGAACTTCCAAACAATGCTTCAAAGCTTTCTGGTTCTGATGGAATGGCCTGAGCGCTTTTAAGAAGCTTCAATAATGAGGCAAGATAAAGAGCGGTCAACTATTAAGGAAAGGACCATACCATCAGAACCAAAATTCCACTTGGTTTCCTTAGAAAAATTCCTAACCAACTTGTGAGTGAAACGAGCGAACCAGTCCTGGAGAAATTGAAAAATTTTAAAATATTTTTAATTTACATTATGTTAAAATTCTTCTAGACTGACTAATCTGCAAAAATAAATATATGGGAGATAACATGAATACAGAATTTAAAAACACTATGGTACTCACTTTACTTTCTCTTTTCATATCCTTTCCTGTCTTTGCCATGGAAGAAGATGCTAAAGAAGATAATGAGATTACAGGAAGAGTAACAAAAAAGTTTTCTGATTATAGAAAGAGAATAGAGGACTTAGAAAAACAAATAAAGAGCCTAGAAGAAGAAAAGGTATCATTGAAAAGAGCAAAAGCTAAATCAAAACGAGCGACAGAAAAGACAGACGAGCTCCTTAGATACGTAGTAGAAGAGGCAACTCCTCTTGCTCTTCTTTACTTTCAAGCTACTGCCAAAGATGAATCTCAGGAGGAGAAACTAGAGAGATTAAAGACACAAGCAATTAATGGTGAAACCGTAAAGGATATTATTACTTATAGTGACAAACAAATTAGATCAGAGACTGTAAATAGTATTAATAGAATATTACACCTACATGGTGATAGAGTTCAGGTTGAGGCGAGTGAGTTTTCAAGTGTGGAATATGCAAACGTAACTATTAAAGCGACGCCGAAGGAGAGATTATTGTCTTCTGCAGACGGGTTAAAAGAATCTAGGTCTAGAGCGTCTAAAAAGAAAGAAAAAGTTGAAAGGATGCGTAGTTCTTTACTAACCAAAATGCAAGATAATAACCTCCAAGATTTTCTAAAAAAATATTATGCCCCCGGAGAAAAAGAAGTTGAAAAGAAAATTTATAAGGGAAAAGAATTTAGTACAGGCGAACATAAGTTTCCAGAAGATATGAAAGAGGCTATAAATCTTCTTTCGCCAGATGAGGTAAGAGCTGTTTTTAAAGAAGAAAATTTATCTCTCAAATAATTTTTACTCAAAGCAACAATGAAATCAGAGAGCTACCTCATAAAACTCCTATGTCTATAAGCTTTACAAACTTTGGAGCTCATTTTACGAGGGAAGCTCTCCACGGGATTATCACTTTTTTTGGGTTTATTTCCTGCAATCAAAAATAACCTACAAAAAACGCTCACTGAGAAACTTTATGTATTCATTGAGGAAAAATGCCTAAAAAGCTTTCTGCTTATGTGGTATGAAGCCAGGGTTCGTGAGTAGAAGAGACATAAGGGATTAAAATGACGCTGAAACACCTTATTTTGTAAGGTTTCCGGAGAAATTGTCGCTTTCGAATTAATCTTCCTGTTTAAGAGCTCTATAATAAACTGACCTTGTAATTCCAACCATTTCGCAGATTTTTGTTACTGAGAATTCGTCGCCTTTCTTTAAAGAATTTAAAGTGGCAAGTTTAACTGGGGTTAAGGCTCTTGGTCTGCCCCCTTTTCTACCTTTCTGATGCGCAGCCTCTAGGCCAACTTTTACACGCTCTTGAATCAGCGCCCGTTCCATTTCAGAAAAAGCTGCACACATACTAAAAAGTAACATTCCCATGGGGGTTGTTGTATCTATATCATTTTCAAGGGAAACAAAGTTAATACCTTTTTGTTTAAAATCATTGATGAGCTGTATGAGTTTCAGCATGCGGCAACCTAAGCGATCGAGACGAACAACACAAACGGTATCGCCTTTTCGGAGTTTATCCATCAGACGGTTAAGTTCTTTGCGGTCATCCAAACTTCATTGAGGTTATTTCTCTTCTAAAATTCATTCCGAAAACACAAAACACAGTGTATTTTGGGTGAAACTGCATAAGCGGGTGTAAAGTTTATTAGGGTTAATTTTTTTTGGAGATAAGAGCTTCTTGCCTGTTAAGTAACAACAATTACCTTGTTGATATTAAAATGTTTTTTCTAAATTTCGAAATTACCCACCCTAAGAATAACTTTCCGTAAGGAAATTTTTATTCCTTCTTTCTTAAATCCCAATAAACAAAATACCCTAACCCTACGGAAAGTAAAGTGCTTTCAGTAATTTTCCAGGTATCCCCTTTACGTAATTTACTAAACTTCGGATCACCTTCGCCCACACATTCACTTAATCTTTTCCAAGGAAAATAATAGCGATCAATTAGAATCATAGTGCCAGCAGTAAGCATTATTGACCCAATATATCCGCCAACCAGCGATCCTATTGGCCCCCATTCCTCAACTTTATTTCCAGTTTTAATCCATGCATATGCTGCTCTAGCCCAGCTCCCTGGTTTTGGCGCATAAAAACGAGTAATAATCCAATCAGTAACAAACTGGCCCGCTCCTTCTCCAATACCATTTCCAATTTTAAGTGTATAGGGTGAAGCAGTTGCTTTAATGATGGCTCTTATTCCTTTATCCTCTTCATCTTTATCTACCCCCATCGCAAAAGCTGGAGAAAATGCAAGTGTGTTAATGATAAAAAATATCAGGCAAAAACTTTTTTTCATATATTAATCTCCTAATATGCTTAGTAAAATTATGAATAAATTTCTACTTTTTCCAAAAAAAATCTACAGCCACTCCTACAGAAGCTAAAACAGTTAAACTTACGTTAAAAACGTCTTTTCCTTCTATATCTTTAGTATCCTTTTTCTTTATTGCATTATAGAGCTTAACATATGAAGAACAAATATCATCACTATAGGACATAACATAGGCTCCGACGGTTGTTCCTATTATACCTCCTGCCCATGAACCCCAGGGCCCCCATTCTCTCGCATCATTTCCTTTTTGAACTGCAGATCCTATGCTTCTAATATAGCTCCCAGGCTCAGGTTCGTTTAAAAAATGAGCTAAACTTACCGCAACTCTATTTCCAATTCCCTTTCCGATCCAAGCACCTAATCCTGTTCCTGCTATGGTTAGACCCGCTTTAGTTTTATCTTCTAGAAATGATTTTTTTACAGGAACATGATTAAATTCTCCCTCTTCTCCATCCTTACCAGCTAAAGCTTGATCACCCGAAATAGAAATAAATACCAAAATTGCAGCTAAATACTTTATGTTCTTTTTCATAAACTTCTCCTTATTATGGTATATATTTTAATATATATTTATTTTTATTATAGTAAAAATTACCTTTGCTTCTATAGCAAATTTTTTACTAATATTTACGAAATTACATGCCGAAATGCTAATTTACAATAAGAATTTGAATTAGAAAATATTTTTAAACGGTAAATGTATCCTAAATGCAACGAAGACTGTAAGAAAATAACTTAGAGCTCCAAAGCTTCAACTGTTTTCTCCCTATACTCCCCTTAAAATAAGGAGACATCTAACTAGAGATATACACAAAGAGACGAAATTGGCATAATAAGATCATAGAGGTGGCTCATGATAAAAAATTGCTGCAAAAAATGTGGTTCTCTAAAGTTTATTAAGAATGGCTTTGTAAGAGGTTTGCAAAGATCCCGCTGCCAAGAATGTAGATGCAATTTTACAAATACAAAAAGACGTGGAATTCATCCTACTCTTAGAGCGTTTGGAATTGTTCTTTATGGGATGTGTGGAGTTTCTATGTATAAAATTGCTAAGCTATTTGGTGTAAGTAATGTTGCTGTTCTTAAATGGGTAAGGAAGGAAGCAGACTTAATTGAAGATGTTCCTCCTCATGCCGAAAGCAAGATCGTCATGATTGATGAGATGTGGCATATTGTGTAAATGGAAAAAAAAGAAAGTATGGCTCTGGAGAGCCATTGTAGGCGTATCACGTCGACCTCTCGGATGGGAATTGGGCACTCGTGGCGATTCATGCTGCAAAAGGTTAATTGATCGAGTTGATGATGGGGAATGTGTAATAAATACCCCGTCGGCTTGCCGCTGGGGTATTTATTATCACATAATGACCTTGAATTTATCTTGGCTCTATAAAATGTTTTTATCAGTTTTAAAAGCAGAGCCTTATTTTGAGACTCTTAACAATAGGACGATAATGCGCTAAACTCCTAAAAAACAAAGAGAGGAAGCCATATGTCTCCCCAGAACTGTAAAAAATGCCATTCACCCAATTATGTTA
>MKUL01000025.1 GCA_001897795.1 Alphaproteobacteria bacterium 41-28
TCTATCAGCCGTCTTCTCACTCGCTTTATCTATTAGATAATCACATTTATCTCGAAGTTTTACTAACTCTTCAATCTGGGGACTTGCCATCTTGATGGGTTGGGTTGTTGGTTTTGTCCACCAGGATTTCCAATCCATAATCCACTTGGCAGGAGAATACCAGGGGACTTGGTGAGAGCTGATAGCATCGGAGGTGGCAGTAGGAAGAGAGTATTCTGCTACTTTCCTCTCTCTTTGCAAACCATGTGTTCGCGTTTCTGATGATGTAGGCTTGGAAATGGGATCTCCAGTACATATCTGACGCGCACAAGCGTCTTCAATTTTCTGTTGCGTGAGCGTTTGAAGAACCTGAGCTCCTTGAGTCCATTCAACATTAGATATTCCACCTATAAGGCTAACCTCAAGGGTTCTTCCTTGTTTGTTCACTGTTGCTGCCAAGTCTGCCAGTTTCTTGAGAAAAATGGCAGCGCTGCTTGGATCCTTGTATCCTATGGAATTAAAAGAAAGACCGAGAGATTGCAGTTGAGGCCAAGAGTGGAGGGCTTTCGCTAAGGAAAGGGTTGAATTTGGGTTTTTGTAGTTGTCTAAAAAAAATCCGCCTATTGGGTCGTTTGATAAATCTAAATGGCTAAGATGAGATTGCGCCTGCAATCCTTGTATGAGTTGAAACCCTCCTTGCCAAGTATCTGTTGAATAAGGGCTTATTCCCCAGCAATCGCCAAGATTTATGGATGTCAAAGAATGAATATTTCCTAAACCTTTACCTAAAGAATTAGCGAATAAGAATACTGTGCTTGAAAAATCGATGTTTTGTAAGTTTGTGAGTTGGCCTATGCTTTGAGAGAAAGTTTTTAACTCTACTGGAGGCATAGAATCATTACTCAAATATTGTGGAATAGCATTTGACATGCTCAGGGATTGAAGACGGGTGAGGCGCGGCAAATAGGTGATTAAAGCTCGTATCCCGTTGAGTATATATGTGTTATTATTATTAGCATAAAATATATTATTGTTAGACAAATCTAACTCTCTTAGATTTGGGAAAAGATCAACAACTTGAGGCATTATGGTTGCAAAGGCTGTGGGGTCGTTTAGTATAAGTCCTGATAAGTCTAACCGTGTTATTGTAGAATTAAAACTCTTTAAATATGTTGATGCAAAATTTAGATCTTCATCAAGAGGAAATGGGCTTTGAGAAAGTAGGGAAAAAGTTGCTTCCCAAAGGCTCGTGCGGTCAGCAGTTGTAAAATTGTTTCCTCCTAGATTGAGAGTTTTGAGTTTTCTCAAGGTTGACAGAGTAGGAGCGAGTAATGCTCCATTGGCTAGCTGATTATCTGAAAGATCCAGCGTTTCAAGGTTAGGGATTGTTTGTAAAAGGTCTCTCATTTGGAGAGTATCATCACAGCCGTTATAGGATAAATCAAGAACTATTAATTTTTGCTTTTTTTGTAGAGCTTTCAAGAGATCTGGTGAGCTACAAAATGCATTCCCACCTCCCTTAAAAGAAGTAAGATCAGACATCTGCTGAACAGCTTGAGCAAAAGCCTTAACTTCGAAAGAATCTTGGTTGCGTCCAATGAAGTTATCATTCACATGTAAATGCGTTAAGGACGAAGGAAGAGACCTGAGAAAAAAACTGACAGCCTCATTCATCTTGTCCTGCAAATATCCAAGGGAGTTAGTACTTAGATCTAAAATACCTAGATTCTGTTGGGCGGAGAGTCCATGACCCAGAGCAACAAGGGCTGCTTCACTAAGTGTTATGTTCGTGGGAAAATCTCCGCCAATTCCAGTGGCCCCCATATAGAGCTCTCTTAAAGTGGGAATTTGGGATAAGGAATTTCCAAGAGCGATTTGTCCTTCAAGATCGGAACTAAGGCCAAACATAGTAAGGTCGAGAAGGGTTAAAGAGGGCTTAAGGGATTGGGCAATTTGCGTTATATTTGTATTCGGGTATTCTTTGTTACCGTCAACATTCCCCCCTAGTCTTAACTCTCTGAGATGGGAGAGATTCTGAAGAGCCTGTCCTATGACCCCCATATCATCCGGAGAAAGCCCATTATTTGATATATTGAAGCTTTTCAGCCCTATCAGTCGCCCTAATCCTAAAAAGTGATGAGATGAGGCGTATCCATTACCGGGATTAATAGCCGTCATATCTAGATTTATAATCTCTGGCGGTAAGGCCGCGAAGATTCTCGCAATATCTGTGGAATTTGTAATCGCATTAAAACCCACATTTAAAGACTTCAAGGGAACGTTCGCCCTTTTAAAACCTTCCACTATGTCCACAATAACAGGCTCCTGAATGTATTTACCGGAAAGGTTTAAATCATAGGGGCCGGGGAAATGATAACGGCCTAAATCACCGACCAATGTGCTTGCCGGTTGACCGGGAAGAGTGTTAAAAGCTTTGACCTGGGTATCAAAACATTCTTTGCTATAGTCACTGGCATAAGGTTCAAGCCCCCCTACCCAGGAAAACTTCTCCAGATATTCGAAAGGACACGTAAAATATTTATACAGAACATCAATGAATCCATAAAGTACATACCAATAGAAAACGGCCCGAATCGCTTTGTTCGCAGGCTCTATGATAGAAATAAGCCAAGAAGGACTTTGTCCCATTTCCCATAAAAGAGCCGCTGTTCTGAATTTGTTAAGGGAAAATGTAGGAATTTCTTTATAAACCTCCCTCAAGGCATGAAAGGCTCGTAGCTTTATCTTTAATAGGTCCTCTACATCATGAGGCCTTTGAATTAAATTCTTTATATGCATGCCCTGGGCCAGATGATAAAGACTCTCAAGGGCTGTCATCTGGCTAATCCCCTTGCGGGTATGAGCTAATTGGGAGAGTGCTGTAAAGGCATTTTCTCGGGCTTCGGGAGGAAGCCTACCCTCCCACAGAATGAGGGTTGCAATAGCCGGAATTTTTCTTTTGAGGGGATGAAGATTTAAAAGAGAAGAAACAAAAGGAATGACAGAGAGAATATTAAAGATCACAGAGTCCCATTTCTTTGATTGATTTGTGAGACCTTCTATATCTTCACCCACAGCTTTGTCAGTTGGTTCAGAGATTTGCCA
>MKUL01000026.1 GCA_001897795.1 Alphaproteobacteria bacterium 41-28
CCTCTGGATATGTAAACACTTAAATCAAGAATGCTCTAGTGTATATGACAGGGCTAGCAATAAAAATGCAGCAGTTTGTAAATATTTCTTGATGAAAAAAAGTGTGGATGGTATACGTCTATTTGTTATAGTGTTTTTAAATGGAAGTAATGAGGTCTCAGTATGAAAAATCACTCAATTGATCACAATAAAGTTAAGAATTTTTCTTCTTTTCTCCCGCACATAAGGAGAAGGGATATTAATAATGTTAGACATTATGTTTCTTATCTAGCCCTTCTGAGTATATTTTTAGGAACTTCGGAAGCTGCTTATTCGATGGAAGGTAGTGCAGTACAATATGGTCAAGGAGAAAGTTCATCTGAACTAGAAGGACGCTTTGTAAGAAAAGGATTTAAGCCTCCTGCTTCAACAACCCCAAAAAGTGAAGAAGGTCCTAGATCTTCTTACCCAATATCTCATCCCGAAGAGCTTCGCTATGATTCTGTACGGGGAATGCACTATTACGGAACAGACCTTGATCATGTAGACAAGCCACAACAGGAGCCAACACCTTTAAAGAAAAATGATACGGGAGTTATTTTCTCACTGGCAAACAATGAAAGCCCATTATCTGTTCCGATGGAAGGATCCATTCCTCCTCACCAGTCCCCCTCCTCATATCTACAGCAACCTTTAAAAAGTGATGAATCCTCTATTGTCTTTACTCTTAAAAAGCAAGAAAATGCTGAAAAAAGCCAAGACTCAAGGAAGAGAAAAAGAAAAAAAGTGGAATCTGAGCAAGGAGAAGAAAAGAAAAACCTTAACTCTCCTCAAGAGGAAGAAGAGAAAAAGCTTAGCTCTCCTCAAGAAGAAAAGACGAGTGACAAAAAAAATCCTCATTCAGATAAAGAGAAAAAGACCGAACTGAAAAGGTCGAAGGTAAATCCGGCAGATCCTGATCCAAAAGATGAAGAAAAAGCCCCTGTTTTGACCTCAGGTGAGGAAGAAGAGGAAGAAGTAACGGATACGAAAAACGAAGAGATAATTCCTTTGCCTGTTATGTTACCTGGGGGAGCTCTTCCTGGACTAGAAGATATGGAAGAAAATATTCTTTCAGGGGCTGATGGAAGAACTAAGGTAGCGACTCCTGATGTATATCCTTGGTGTGTGCACGGACATATGCTTATAGAGTTTGCTCCGGGGGCAAGATATTTAGGAAGTGGTACTTTGATTAAGGGAAAATATGTTTTGACAGCTGCACATAATTTATATGATCGTAAGACGCAGACAGTAGCAAAAACAATTTTATTTTATCCTGGAAGAAATGATACGCATGTTCCTTGGAGTGCTGGCGTGTGTGCTATAGCCCTCCATCCAGAGTGGTACAAATCCTCCTCTTCTGTTGAAGTGGCTAAAGAATCTGATATCGGAATTATGAAGCTGGATATGAAGATTGGGAAAAAGGTTGGCTATTATGGTTATGCGGTTTTAGATGATGTGGAGCTAGGAAAAGAAAAATTAAATGTTACAGGATATCCAGGAGGATCGCACAAAGGGAAGTTCATGCTAACAATGAATGGAGATCTTAAAGAGGCTCAAGTAGCTCGTTTATTCTATAAAATAGATACAACCGGTGGCCAAAGTGGAAGCGCTGTTTACCGTATCTATAATGATCAAGAGACGTGTGTCGCCGTTCATGCCTATGGAGGGAGCTTAGCAAGAGGGAATAGCGGAACTCGTATAAACCAAGAGAAGTTCGAAAAGATAGAGGAATGGTTAAAAGAGTTAAAGGCAACCAAGTAAGAAGGAATATTTAATAAAAAGTCTCTTAAGACTTAAAGTTGACGCATTTGTTGGTAGATAGGTATTAGAGAGTATGCTTACTTAAAAAATAACAAGGTGAATTTTTAAACATGTTTATTTTTAACAATTGTGCTATATTTATTTTAAGTAAATATAAAAGGAGATAAGGATCATGCATAAATTAAGATATAACATTTTTTTCTTAACGCTTTTTGCACTAGCCATCGGAGGCGCACAAAGTGCTTACTCAATGAAAGCGACGCAACGAAGCAGCAGCGCTGATAACTCTAGTGGGGAAGAAGGAAAATTTGTGAGAAAAGGATTTAGGCCAAGTAGTCCAGGATCGCCAAACAAACAAGAGGCACTTAAAATGGAAGAATACAGAAAAAAGCTTCCTGGCGACAAAGAACTCATTTATTATGATACTGAGCGTGATATGCCTTATTATGGAACTCCGCTTTCGGAGGCAAGGCAATCTCCACATCCAGAGACTACACAGCCTTTAAAAAGTAATAATAGTACGGTTATTATTCAGCTTAAGGAGGGAAATTAAATAAACCCCTCTCCCTAATCTTATTTAGAGACTCTTAACAATAGGACGATAATGCGCTAAACTTCTAAAAAACAAAGAGAGGAAGCCATATGTCTCCCCAGAACTGTAAAAAATGCCATTCACCCAA
>MKUL01000027.1 GCA_001897795.1 Alphaproteobacteria bacterium 41-28
GTGAAGCGCATACAGCTAAAGTTGTTCAAAGCATGAACGAAAGGATCTTTGGGTGAGCAAATCGGCTTTAAGAATAGTGCATGAGAATGACGTCGAGTCTTACAAAAAGTGGCTCTGTGACAATACAGAGATAAACGTTTCAAGAGGATTGGGTGAGATACTCTTCAACCTCGATATATATGGACCGTTACACGATGAGCAAAGAAAACACTTTGAACATAAGCTGATAGTGGACATGAAGTTTGCCGGGATCTCAGTTACCGCTTTAGATGGTATTGTAACCGTAGATGGTGTTGTCACACTTGGAGCAAATTTTTACGATCCTTATATGTTGCAATATTTTATTAGATCTCGTCCCAAATTTGTAAAACTTATGTATCAATATATCTCCTACTTCTCGGACGCACTTTATGAAGCCTATAAAGAAGTCACTGGTGAGAATCTAATATTAGATGATCTTTCTGAGGTCAGAGAATTTTATCAAAATTGCTCTTCTTTTGATTCATGGACCGCACATCAGCTTTGCGCTTATATCAGTCACTCAGATCCAGAAGCCTTGGATTTAAAATCTGAGAATCCAGAAAGCTATCTTCCTGATAGACTTTCTCGCATCTTTACGAGGTCAGACCTTTACGAGAAGAACTTGCCCTTGGTGAAAGCTGCTATTCTTGGAGGGGCTTTTGAGCTTATCCATGCTGATCGTGACAATTGGGCGCAAAGCTCCCTAAAGCCTCAAAAGGGATTGGAATGGGCAAAGAAGAAAGGGATTGATTATCACCCTGTGCTTGATGAGCTTCTTCTAGCTTCAGATGAAACACCTACAATTTCTTCAGGATATACCACGCCCTACTTAGAGATGATGCGAGAGGCTATAAGGGAGCTAGAGATTACGAGAGAAAATCAGGGAAAAAAAGAGGCCATAGCCGCTTTATTTGAAGAAAAACTAGCCTATCATAAAACGACTCCACTTAGCCAAAAACTAGCCGATGCGATGGCGACCTTAGTGCGCTTGCCTGAATCCCAACAAGGACGAGCTAAACGTAAGGGGTGACCCCATCGAAAATCGTTTTTTCATATCCTTTTGAATTTAAATATATTTTCAAAGGGAGAAAAGCATTCCCCCTTTTGCCCTGCCCCCTATTCATATTTCTTTTCTCTCAAAATTGATTCTTACTCCAAGTATGCAGCAATAGGGCTGCTTCTTATACCTTAAAGGAGTAAAAAGAATGCATATTCATAACGAACTTACACAACCTTCACTAAGTGTAGACGACTACGTCACCATCAGACAACTCACCACGAGTCATCCAGCCTTTACAGAAGGAGGAATCCGTGCGCTTATTTTTCGGGCTGATCGCAATGGTTTTAACAGTTGTATTCGTCGGATAGGGCGGAAAATCCTCATCTCTAAAAGCGCTTTTTCTCGTTGGATTGAAGCCCAAAATGAAGAGGTGCGATAAATGATGAATTGGAGAAAAGAAAGGCCCCTCATTGGTACTGAGGGGCTAACCAAAGGTTTACAACCCATTTTTAGCATCTCCAATTTTGTCACTCAACAAATTTCTTTTGAGTCAAGGAAAAGGATCGTCAGGGATCAAGCTCCTACCCACATTTCTCAGACAAGGGAGGCGTTCTAATGATGGCTTTCGACATTGATCTTATCGCAAACCAGCTAGGTAAGGCAAAGCGTGTAGGAAATGGCTGGTCATGCCTTTGTCCTGCCCATGATGATCATCATCCCAGTCTCTCTTTATCCTTAAGCGAGGACGGGAAATTATTGGCCCATTGTTATGCGGGGTGTTCATTTCTGAACATTATGTTTGCTCTGCGCAGGAGAAGGGAAAATGGGGAGCTCATTCAGGGGAATGAAAACTACCAGTGTGCTCCACCTAAACCACCTAAAGCACCAGATGAGATGGTTTTGCGGATATGGCGTGAAACCTGGCCCGCAGAAGATTCCCCCGTTCAGGCTTATTTGAAGGGGCGTGGGTACGATGGAATGATTCCTCCAGTTCTTAGGTTTCATCCTAGGCTCTTTCATGCCTCCAGGACATATCATCCAGCGATGGTCGCTGCCGTTACTCTATGGCCTAGCAAAACTATCTCTGGCGTGCATAGGACGTATCTCACTGCAGATGGATCGGGTAAGGCCTCTCTATCTCCTAACAAGATGATGTTAGGCCCTATAAAGGGGAGAGCCGTAAGGCTTTCCTCTCCAGGGCCAAAGTTGATCTTATCAGAGGGCATCGAAACAGCGCTGAGTTGCTTTTGTGCAACCAACACACCAACCTGGTCCTGTCTTTCCGCATCTGGGATGATGGATGTTGTTGTGCCTTCTCTTAAGATCACCCAGGAAATCATTATCTGCGCTGATGGGGATGCAGCAGGACAAAAAGCTGCAGATAAATTAGCAGAAAGATTGCATAAGGCTGGGTATGGTGTGCGTATTGCACCGTCTCCTCAAGGTCAAGATTTCAACGATATCTTAAGGGGGGAAGCATGAGTGTGATCAATGTAAAAGAGAGAATCAATAGAGCAGAGCCATATGTAGCCCTTCAGATGGAACAAACAAGGCCTCCCTTGCGTTCTTTGAATGTGAGAGAACTCTTGGAGTTAGAGATCCCTCCACGTGAAATGATCCTGAATCCCATCTTGCCTGCGCAAGGTCTGGTGATGCTCTACGCTCCTCGTGGTATTGGTAAGACCCACGTTGCTCTATGGATGGCCTATACAATTGCTTGTGGGGGAGAGATGTTTGGCAACAAGTGGCAGTGTGAGAAACCTTATAAGGTATTGTTCGTAGATGGAGAAATGCCCGCCAGCACTTTGCAGATGAGATTATCCAGTATCGTTGCCAGCTCAGAAAGAGAATTAGAAGATGTCGATAACTTAAAAATTATTACTCCAGACTACCAAGAAAAAGGGATCCCTGACTTATCCATCCTTTCAGGACAGGAATGGCTTGAACCTCATCTGGAAGGAATCAATCTACTGATTTTAGACAACCTTTCAGCCTTGTGCAGGAGCGGCAGAGAGAACGAATCTGAAAGCTGGAACCCCTTGCAGGGTTGGTTGTTGAAGCTGCGGAGAAAGGGCATATCCGTTCTTTTTGTTCATCACGCAGGCAAAGGAGGAGATCAGCGAGGGACATCTAAAAAAGAGGATATTTTGGATACAGTTATCGTGCTTCGTAAACCAAATGATTATGACCCAAAAGAAGGCGCACGCTTTGTAGTTTACTATGAGAAAGCCAGAGGGTTCTATGGGGATGAGGCAAAATCATTCGAAGCTTGGTTAAAGGGGGAAAATGGGAAAATGACCTGGCAAGTCCAGGAAATGGAGGATCTTCAATTAAACAGCCTGATAGAACTTTATAAAGACGGCTTGAAGCAAAGGGAGATAGCCCAGGAACTCGGTCTTGGTCTTGGCACTGTTAACAGGTGGATCAAACGCGCAAAAGAAGAGGGCAAGGTCGAATGATATTCTCTTCTCATCCATCCCCTGTTCCACCGTTCCATTCCCTAAGGAGTGGAACAGTGGAACAAGGTCAGGAGTTACGGAACGAACGCTGAAACACTGCTGGAACATTTTCTCTGAAAGCCTTGGCAAACAAGGTATTAGAGCGGAACAGAAAATGGAACAAACCTGGAACAGAGGCCTTAAAATCTGTTCCACCTATACCTCAAATCTCTTCTGCTTGTGGAACAAATTCTAAAGTTGACTATAAAGTTGAGCCAGATGACTTCCTTTATGACTTCAATGAAAGAGCTGCTATTATGGAATATGACGGTGGCCTCAGTAGAGAAGAGGCGGAGAGGCCGGCCAAGATTGACATAGAGGAAAATTAGAAGGATACAGCACCGTAACAGCCTTGATTTTTCCTTTCGAAATGAATATGGGCCCACCTTACGGGTCGATACAGGCGCTGGGGAACGGCTAGTCTTTGGCTGTTAACTACTGTGGGTAGGCGGTTCGAGTCCATCCCGAGGAGCCAGTTAAATCAATAAGTTTATATTGATTTTAGAATTATCTCATGTTCCTCGGGTATACGCCGGATATACCTTAGGATCAAAACGAATGTTATATTGAATTCGCATTTTCTTTGAGAGTTTGAACTTACCTCTATCAAGGCTGATTCATCAGCCAAGCCAAACACCCCTTGTATTTTATTTTAATACACTGTTCACTTAAAGGATCTTTCAATATTGGATAAACCCTAAAAAACTCTCAACTTACTACTTACTAATCTTCACAACAGCAGCAACAGGAATTACAAAATTTACCATCTATGCAATCGCCCTCTATCTAAGGTAGATCTATATAACCTTCTAACTAGAGATGTAGCAAAAACCCTTAATATGCTAATCCCTAATAAAAGGTTCCTTTTTCTGTATAATGGCTCACATACCGTTGAGACATTGTATTCCCTTTGGCGGCCGCTAACTTAAACCATTTGAGGGCTTCACCATCATTCTTAGTGTCTCGATGATCATCATCAGCATACAGAACCCCGAGTATCAATTGAGCCTGTTCCAATCCCTGCTCCGCAGCTTTCGTTAACCACCTTATGGCTTCTCTTTGATTCTCAGGAATTTTTTCATGTCTAGATGTTAAGGAGGAGTATTGATACCCAACGTTAAATTGGGCCTCAGCATTTCCTTGTTCAGCCGCTAACTTAAACCACTTTTGAGCTTCTATTTCATCTAGATAACAGTATATGTCTCCAAGCTTAAGTTGAGCTTCGACGTTTCCTTTCTCAGCAGCTAAGCGATAATCTTCTAGAACTTCTTCCTCACCGTCATTACTAACATATTCCTGACTAAAAGATTCAGCTGTAGTACTGTTATTCTTATGATTTTTTTTTAGTTGTCGCTCGAGAAATTGGACTCTATATTGAGCGTCCTCATGACCTTGATTAGCAGCTAGTTGGTAGAGTTTTCTAGCCTCTTTATCATCTTTATTTATTCCAAGCCCATTCTCATACATCCACCCAAGGTAGAATTGTGAATCTGCATGATTTTGTTGTACGGCTCTATTAAACCATTTAACTGCTTTATAATGGTTCTCTCTAACTCCACAACCTTTTTCATACATCCGCCCAAGATTATATTGAGCGTCTTTACATCCGTGGTCTGCTGATAAATGTAACCACTTAATGGCTTTTTTATCATTTTTAGGAACTCCACGACCTTCACTATACCTGTCAGAAAGTATAAATTCAGCTTCCGCATGTCCTTGTTCTGCAGCTAAACGATACCACCTTGTTGCTTCTTTATCATTTTTTCGAACGTCTATCCCCTTAGAGAACATATCTCCAAGTTTATAACGAGCAAGTGTGTGTCCTTGTTCAGCAGCTAAACGAAGCCACTTTGCTGCTTCGCTTGCATCCCCAGAAATTCCTCGGCCGTTGGCACACCTTATTCCAAAATTGTATTGGGCTAAAATATGTCCTTTCTCTGCGGCTAGGCGATACCACTTGGTTGCTTCTGTTTCATCTTTTGAAACTCCTTTACCATTGGAATACATACTTCCAAGAAACATTTGAGCGTCAGTAGACCCCTGATCCGCAGCTAAATGAAAATAATCTAGAGCTTTACGCTCATCCTTAGGAACGCCCTTACCATTAAAATATTGTTCCCCGAGATTATAATATTCTTCAGAGCTTCGTTTTTGCAACGCGCTGGATTTATCTTTCATAGGTGTTTTCCGAGAAGAAAGGCTCTCTTTTGAGTTCTCTTCTTCACGAGCAATTCTTATTTTCTTTGGTGTTTGGCGAGAAATCCGCCCTACCTTTTCTTTCTTTTCTTCCATTGCGAATGCATTCGTTATTAACACAAATCCTAACGCTAGGACAGAGCTGGTTGTTTTTATCAATGAACCTATGTCACTATTTTTATCAAATGTTATTTTTACCATCTTATCTTCCTTTTTAATAAATGATTCTGAGCTTAGCTCCACCTATGAAAGTTGTTTAACAATAATATTAAATTTCCTTACAGCGAACTTTAAGACGCCTGAATTGCTCTCTCTTCAGCGTAGCCAAATTGAGAGCCATCCATAAGATTTCAAACTGGATAAGTATATTAAGGAACTATCCTTTACAAACTTCTGACAAAATCTCGAGCTAATTTTTCTTGGGCTGGTCTATAACCCTGATCAGCCGACTTTTGATACCAACGTTTTGCTTCCTCTTTATTCTTTTTTACGCCTTTACCTTCTTCGTACATTACAGCTATATTGTATGCAGCAATTTGATGTCCTTGTTGATCAGCTTTAAGTAGCCATTCCATCCCTTCTGCATACTTCTTTTTTTTAAAACTCAAAATATAACCAGCTTCTGCTTGAGCATCGGCATACCCTTGTTCAGCTGAGAGTAAATACCACTCTAGCGCCTTCTTTTGATCCTTCTTTATTCCGTGACGACCAAAAAAATACACATGGCCTGCATTACACTGGGCAGCTGCAAGCCCTTGTTTTGCTGCTTGCAAAGTGAGATCAGCCGCTTTCTTTACATCTTTGCGAATTCCTCGACCAGTATCATAAGCATAAGCAAGTCTATTCAGAGCATCAACGTCTCCTTGCTCAGCAGCTTTTTGAAACCATTGTATTCCTTCGCTTTCATTTTGAGGAACCCCCCAACCATCAAAATATGCTCGGCCAAGAAGTGTTTGGGCTCTAGGATCCTCACTGGTCTTAAGCACTTTTTGTATCCATTTGAGAGCTTGTTCATTGTCCTTAGGAATACCCTCTTTATCAAGATCAAAATACATCCGTGCAAGACTTATTTGTGCCTCTAGATGACCTTGTAATGCTGCATCGTTAAATCGTGTAAGAGCTTTTGAGGGTTTCTTAATGATAACACCGCTTCCCCCCTTTTTATATAACATTCCAAGCTCATACTGCGCTTGAGCATCACCTCCGTTTGCTCGTTGTTTTAACTCTTTCTTTGGTGTGGGGCTCGTGGGCCTTTCATTTTCCCTTTGCTCCTCCATTGCAAAAACATTCGTGATTAATATAACTCCCAACGCTAGAATAGAAGAGCTGGTTTTTATATAATATTTTATATTATTTTTTTCTGAAAATTCTCGTTTTATCATTTTTGTTCTCCTTAATATGAATTATTTTTTAAATTTATTCATGGAATGAATACTGCAACCCACTTATGATGAATGCGATTGCATACAAAAAAACTATTCGAAAAAATAAGGCTTACCCATAGGAAAAGAGACTTGAGTAAGAGATCTGGGTTAATTTTCCCATGTGTTTACGAATTGAAAAAAAGTGATTAGAGTGACTGAGGTCACATCAGTACTCTTGTAGAGCTTTTATTTCTAAAGACTTTTTGATGGGTTGTTAAAAAAAATGCAGCAGGTTGTATGAATAATAATAAAGACGAACCTTCAGAAAATTATTTTCATAAAGACCTACAAGTTATCAAAGGAATCCATTTTACACCTCGTGAAATAGACATTATCGCATGCCTCTTGAGTGCAAGAGGCACTTTCAAAATTGCTTCTTTTTTATCCATTGCGCCTAAAACGGTTGGAAATCATATCCATAACATCATGATGAAAGTTGAGTGTAATTCACGAGATGGCATCATTGATTTTGTGGAAAGATCAGATAAGCTTCCTATTTTAAAAAAACATTATTCAAGTTTATTGATCACAGCAGCATTTGAAAAAAGTCTAAAGGATATTTCAAAGTTAAACAGAGGAAAGAAACTTTTTTGTCGAATTATTAACTGGTCAATTCAAAAGTCTAAAAATCCCTTTGTTCATTGTCTTGAATCAGGTTTGAAACTTGCAGGATTAGAAGTTTCAATTGAGTTCCGAAAAAAAGCCCAATCTTTTTCTGAACTTCTCCAGGAGGCCCAAGCTGAAAGTTATGTCATTTATGTTATGCCAGAAAAATTAATAGAAGAGCTTCAAGAAAACGCAACGATTGAACTTCGACCTCCTCAAAGCCCGTCCCATGGTCTTTTCCTTCTTCCAAAAAGAGAATCACTTGGCAAGATTCCTCAGGAGATTGAAGCCTATAATTTTGTGGATCTAGGAGAACAGGAAAACAATTATTTTTCAGTTTTCGCAATTCTTAAAAAGATCCTTCCAGATACCAGCTTTGATAACGCTATTATAGAGTTTAAACAAATATACGATGCTGCACAAGATTCTACTGAATATCCTCAGGTTAATTTGGACAGAAATGAATTAGAAAAAAAGGGGAAGAAATTTTATAAAATAGGGATTTCCTTAACAGGCCTCCTTCTGATGGGTGTATTTTACATTTGTTTTATATTTTTTAGAGAACAAGGAGCAGAAGAACGTCCTATCCGATCAGATTTACTTATTCCAGCCGAAAGTGTTTTACTCAAACGTCCTGGATTGATTGCACAAATAGATAATAAATTAAAGGGACAAGAAGGCATTAAAACACTTGCGTTGGTTGGTATTGGGGGCGCTGGGAAAACTACACTTGCACGCCAATATGCTCGTTCACAGAAATCAGCTGTTGTTTGGGAAATCAATGCTGAAACACACACAAGTCTTAATGTATCATTTGAAAATTTTGCACAGGATCTTGCTAAGACAGAACAAGACAAGAAAATACTAAGGGAAATTCAAGAAATGAGAGATTCCATAGTTAGGGAAGAAAAAATAATTCAATTTGTAAAAGAGCATCTCAAAGCGGTTCCAAATTGGTTTCTTATTTTTGACAACTTTGAAAAGTTTATAGACATCCAAAAATACTTTCCTTCAAATTCAGATACTTGGGGAGTGGGTAAAATTATTATTACAACAAGAGATGATAACATTAAGAATAATAATCATGTTAATAATATTCTTCCTATAGAAGTCTTAGAAGATAGCGAAAAACTAGCGCTTTTTATAAGTATTATTAAAAAGGGTGATAATCATCAGTTTACCGCTGCCGAAAAAGAGGAGATGCAAAAGTTTTTAAAAGCACTTCCCCCTTTTCCTTTGGATATTGCTACAGCTAGCTATTATCTTAAAACAACAAATCTCTCCTATGAAGATTACTTGAAGTATTTGAAAGAGTACAATAAAGATTTTGAATTCGCGCAAGAAAACTTACTTAAGGAAGCAAGTGAATATACGAAGACACGCTATGGCATTATTACTCTTTCACTCGGGAGATTAATTAATATACACAAAGATTTTGCTGAGCTTTTATTGTTTATAAGTCTACTGGATTCTCAAAACATCCCAAGGGATTTACTCAGCAGCTATAAAGCTGAACCAGTTGTTGGTAATTTTATTTATCACTTAAAAAAGCATTCTCTTATCACTAATGAATCACTTCCTTCTTCTCAGACAATTCAAACTTTTTCAATCCATCGCAGTACTCAAGCTATAAGTTTAGCTTATCTTATAAAAACATTAAATTTGAAAAAAGATAATAAATTAATTAAATTAATCACAGATTCTTTAGAAAAATTTATTGATAATGCAATTGATGGTGAAGATTTCATAAAGATGAAACTGTTAGTAAACCATTGTAACGCAATATTAACACATAAAAATTTGTTTAATGAAGAAACAATAACAAAAATAATTGGTGATTTGGGAGGAATTCATTTTTATTTAAGTGAATATAAAGAAGCTCAAAAAATACTAGAAAAATATTTTGTAAATCTAGACAACAACAAAGATATAAATTCTCTAAATCTTGCTAAAGTGGCATTGTATTTGGGTTGTGTTTATAAGGAATTAGAAGAATATGAAAAAACTACGAAGTTGATTGAAAAGAGTCTCCCAATCCACAAATCTAATCTTCCTAAAAATTATAGTAGATATGCACGGGCTTTAAGGTATTTAGGAGATACTTATAGAGAACAAGGATATTTTGTAAAGGCTAAAGAATCTCTCGAAGAATGCTATACAATTTATCAAAAATATCTTCCCAAAAATCATATAGGTGTAGCTTGGAGTTTGGCGAGTTTAGGAAATACCCAAGAAGACCTGGGTAACTACAAAGAAGCTAAAAATTTACTTGAACAAGCGCTTACAATTTACAAAATTAACTGTTCGCAAAACCATCTAGGTACTGCAAGACTTTTAATTTATATAGGAAATACATACAAGAACTTAGGTGATTACGAAAAAGCTAAAGTTATGTTTGAGAAAAGTTTGAAAATTTATCAAAAATATTTACCTGAAGGCCATGTTGATATTACAGTAGGTTTCATTCATTTGGGAAATATATATGCTGATTTAGGAAAGTATAAAACCGCCAAGGAGATTTTTGAGAAACTGCTCTTTACTTATGAAAAAAATCATCCCCGTTTTTGTGATGCTTGGGTTTTATTTTATTTAGGAAATATACACAAGAATTTAGGAGATTACGAAAAAGCTAAAATTATGTTTGAACAAAGCTTGAAAATTTATCAAAAGTATTTACCAGAGGATCATGTCGATACGATGTGGGTTCTTGCTTATTTGGGAAATGTGGAAATCGATCTTGGTCACTATGAACAGGCTAAGCAATTACTGGAAAAAAGTCTTAATATATATAGATATAAGAAGCATCTTCCAGAAAATCATCCATGGATTACTACAATTATGACCTATTTTGCACAATTATATAAAGAAATGGGACAATATAAAAAGGCTGAGGATTTGCAAAAACAAAATCTCAAAATATATGAAGAAAAATTTGGACACGATCACATTAAAACTGCTGGTATTCAAAGAGCTCTTGGAGAAATCTATTTTTCCCAAGGACATTTAGAAACTGCTGAAAATTACTTCAATAAAGCTTTGGTAACATTTCGCGCAAATGAACATCCTGAATACTATAAGACTTTGGAAAATTTAAGTGAAACATCATTGAAAAGATCAATGATTGAAAAAGATGTTGATCAAGCTCAAAATCTTAAAAAGCAAGCAATCGATTACATTAAACAATCTTTAGAAGCAGCCAAAACCTACTTTCCTGAAGGTTCTCCAAACTTAATAAGAATTCAATCTAAGCTTGACTCTTTGAAGTAGAGAAAAAATGCCTTTCCTAGGAACTGGTCTCTAAAAATCCCTCCTATTCTTGTCTAAAGCACTTTCCTTTAAAACAAATTATATTAACAAAAGCACCCTGCATCTTCCTTACGTTAGGTCTCAAACTTAAAAGGCAGAGAATTTTTTTGTTTCCTTCGCACCAAACGCAGCCCTCCTTTATGAGTCCAGGCTTCTAATTGTTGGGGATCAGCCCCCTTTTCTTTTATAAAAAGCAAAGCCCCAAAAAGCGTATTTGAATCCCAGTCAGCAAGGTGAGCCTTTAAAACTAGGCCTCCGAGTTGAATGAGCCTTCTTGTTCTATTTTTTCGTTCTTGAATATTTAAGGTAGTTTCCATTTGCTTAAGCCGGTTTTTTCTTTGCTCAAGCTTTTTACGTCTTTTAAGAAGGTTTTGTGTCATACGTTACTCCAAGTGGAAGAACTGGATTTAGGAAAGAGTATACCAAAATTCTTATTATAAATCAAAGGAAACAAGCAAAAAATGATGATGATTAATTAGTTGTGAAGTATGGTATTTTAAAATCGTCTCAGACGTTAGGGACCAGATCATTTGAATCTGGGACATACGCAATATGCGTTGTATCCAACGCTGCTTTTTGCTATACTTATCCTTAACTCTAACCCCCCTGAAATTCCCATGGCCATTCAATTTGCTCGTTGTGAGTATGTTTCAAGAAGTAAAGGCGGCAATGCCTGCCGCAAAGCCTCCTATAATCAAAGGACCGAGATTCGCTGTGAGCGAACGGGCGAGCTTTTCTCTTTTCAAGATAGAGGAGGCGATGTTCACCATGAGATTCTTCTTCCTGAAGGGGCAGATTTGCGGTTTAAGAGCAGTTCTATTTTATGGAATGAAGCTGAAAGATGTGAGCGAAGGAAAGACAGCCAAGTTGCGAAAGAATTTGTTCTCGCTCTCCCTGATGATAAACAAGTTACACTCGAAGACCGAATAGAGCTTACCCGTCGATTTGCAGAAACTCACTTTGTTGAGAAAGGTCTTGCTGTTCAACTCGATGTCCATGAACCCGATGAACATGAGAAAAATTGGCACGCTCACTTATTGGTTACAACACGTCGTTTTACGGAAGAGGGATTAGGTTTTGAAAAAGCTAAGGCTCGTGATTTAGATCCTACTATTCGAAAAGGATGCGTTATTGAAGCAGATATATGGGGAGAGCTCTGGCGAGATCTTCAAAATGCTTACTTTGAAGAAAAAAGTTATGATCTGCGGGTTGATCCTGTTGGCGTTTTGTCACAAGAACATTTAGGGCCTGTGCGTATGCGCCATCATATGAATGAAGCCATTGCAAGATCTCAGCTGCTCCAAAAAGCCAATGAGCAATTGGCCCAAGATCCGGGAAGTGTTTTGGAAGCACTTACCCGAAATAAAGCAGTCTTTTCCGAGAAAGATCTCGACATCTTTTTAAAGAAGCATGTTCCTCATGAGGCACGAGAGCAGGTTTGTGAGAGGGTATTAACTCACCCAACCCTTTTGTCCTTATATGACAAGGAAACAGGCAAAAAGACCGTATACTTTACCACCAAAGAGGTAAGAGCCGAAGAAGAAAAACTGCTTCGCTTTGCCGATAAAATTGCAAAAAAGCCTACTCCTATTCTCTCTCCTGAGGCTATTGCCAAAGGAATGGAAGGAAGGGCCTTAAGTGAAGAGCAACATAAAGCTTATGACCTCTGTGCTCAATCGGGCCAAAACCTTTCTCTTATTCAAGGACGTGCAGGAGTTGGAAAAAGCTATGTGCTTGATGCCATTCGCATGGCTCATGAAAATGAGGGATATTGGGTTTTAGGGTTAGCTCCTACCCATAAGGTTGCCTCTGATTTAAGGGAGAGTGGTTTTAAAGACGCTAAGACCTGCCATGGCTTCTTGTTTGCCTTTAGAAATAATAAGGAGAATCTGGATCCTAAGACTCTTGTTATCGTCGATGAAGCAGGGATGCTCGGAACGACCCTCTCTGTAGAACTTTTTCATGCGATTAAGACCAGTGGCGCCAAACTGATTTTAGTCGGGGATGATCGCCAGCTGAGTTCTGTGGAAAGGGGTGGAGTTTTTGGTCTTTTAGCGGAGCGGTATGAATCCGTTGAGTTGAAAGATGTCAGACGCCAAACCATCAATTGGCAGAAAACTGTATCGGAAGATCTTTCAAAAGGAGAGGTCAAAAGTGCTGTTCATCTTCTTCAAGAGAATAAAGCCATTCATTGGAACATAATAAAGGAAGAGGCTCTCACAGAGCTCTTAAAAACCTGGGCAGAAGATAATGCTAAAAAACCTGATGAAACCCGGCTCATCTTGGCTCAAAGAAATGTTGACGTCGATGCACTCAACCAAGGTGCTCGAGAAATTTTAAGACAACAAGGAAAGCTGGGAGGTGTGGAACTCTCCTGTATGACCCAAAGGGGAAAGGAAGTCTTTGCGGAAGAAGATCGGGTTCAGCTCACCAGGACGGATAAAGACAAAGGCTTGAGGAATGGTACCTTTGGTGTTATTGAGCATATCGACATGAAAACAAAAATCCTTACCCTTCGCTTGGATAATAAAGAGAAGGTCACAGTCGATCCTCATACCTATGACGGGTTACGTCATGGATACGCTTCAACGGTCTATAAAGCCCAAGGTTCAACTTTAGATCATGTATATGTTTTGCACAGTCAAATTATCAACAAGTTAGTCAATTATGTGGCTCTCACCCGTCAGACAAAATCCTTATCTCTCTACGTGTCTAAAGACGAGACACCTTCTGAAGGCCATCTGATTCGTCAGATGAGCCGGGAAGATGGAAATAAAGCCAGCCTTGTTTTTGATACCCAGAAGGATATTGAGAAGAAGAATGAGGATAAAACACTTATCACCCAGATTAAACATGGAGTGGAGACTATTACGACAAAAGTTAAAGACGTGTTTCATAACAATGAGAAATTTTATCAGTTTGAGAATCCTCTCACGACAAATAAAGTAGAGGCGACTCTTCATTCCCATCAAAAACAGGAACAAATTAGCTCTGCTCTCCAAGCTGCTTATAAAGAGATGGCTCATCCAGCCTTTGCCAATGCCACCGTCATCAGACGAGCTTTCGCAAAAGGGCTTAAAGTGCATGGAGAAGAAAAGGCCATTGCTTACTGGGACAATAAAAAAGAAGGTCCACTGCGGCTTTATCAACAAAATCTTGGCAAGGTTGAGACAGAACTCCATTCTCCTCTTCTCAATCGCCTCACAGATCATTGGAAAGATCAAGCCCGTGAGTTGGCAAAACAAGAGCCTATGAGAGTACTAGGCCTCCTCCAAAAACTGAAAGAGGACGAGCTTAACAAAAGAGAGCAGGTTGCATCAGACAACAGAAAACTTTCGGAAAAAGTTAACCTCCCGCAGAAGCAAGAGATAAAACAAAATCCTATGGAAGAAACGTATCTTCGATTTAAAGCCCTACATGATGTTTTTAAAGATATTTCCGAGGTACCTCCTTCCTTCAAAGAAGAGTTCAAACATTTAGCGCAAGAGTTGATCCAAGACAAAAACTTTATGGAGTCTCTCAAGCTTTTGGATGCTAATAAGGCAAAAATCATTCAACGGATAGCTCAAGAACAGGAGCGTTCAAAAGACTTGGGGAGGGGAGGGTTGTCACTATAAGGTGTGTGATTCGTAGACATGGTTACAATACTATTGTCAGAAGAAATCATGACTTGATATCATCCCATGTCGAGGA
>MKUL01000028.1 GCA_001897795.1 Alphaproteobacteria bacterium 41-28
TTTACTCCTCAGGAGTGTAAAAACTATTTTGCTTCCTCTGGATATGTAAACACTTAAATCAAGAATGCTCTAGTATTCTATCCTTTGTAGGTGATCGACAGACATTAGGTAAACATAGCAATATGGACTGTAAATATGAGGGGGGAACATCCCTTCCTTTGGTAAAACCAGATGGTACAGAACTAAAATCTATTGAATTTAATATAGAAAAAACGGGTATTCCCGGTAGCTTTAATTGCACTATGACACCTACTTACAACAAACCATAAGAGCGGCTGCTTATGAAGTTTCTTTTGCGATGTGCTGCCCATTGGTACATCGCAATTTTTTTCTAGAATGGCTGCGGAATTCCTGGATGGGTTACTCTGATTCTTTTTGAACAAAGAATTTTTTAAGAGGGCCTCCTTTTCAAGAGGCCCTCTAAGCTATAAGGAGTAACTCTCCCCAATGACTCGGATGGCCTTCTTAAGATCATCAGGGGTGTCCACTCCAAAGGGAGCTTTTGTATTCACCACCTTCACATCAATGCGCATACCATGGGCAAGGGCGCGGAGTTGTTCAAGTCTTTCTCGGACTTCGAGAGAATTTACCGGAAGACTCACAAATCGCTTTAAAGCTTCTCTTCGAAAAGCATAAAGACCGATATGATGATAATGGGGGCCAATCCCTGAAGGAATAAGGGTTCGACTAAAATAAAGGGCTCTTCCGATGGTTTCATCTCCGCCCACAGAAAGGGCAATTTTTACGACATTCCCATCCGTTAATTCATGGGAATCTTCTATGGGTGTGGCAAGGGTAGCAATATCAACAGGGGGATTTCGAAAAGGATCCAATGCTTCTCGTATAAGAGAGGGGTCTAGGGTTGGTAAATCTCCTTGGACATTGACGACAAATTCGTAAGTGTTTTGTGGATCATAAATATCTGCAGCGGCTTTTACCCGGTCTGTCCCTGTTGGAAGGGTGGGATCGGTGAGGATCGCCTCACCGCCAAAGGATTTTACTTCTTGGACAATTTCGGAATCTCCGCAGGCAACAACGACAGGCCCCACATTAGCCCCTACAGCTTTTTCCCAAACATGGCGAATCATCGACTTTCCGCAAATGTCCGCAAGTGGTTTGTTCGGAAGCCGCGTGGCTGCCAAACGTGTGGGAATGATGACAAGGGTTTTTTGGGCCATGTTTTAAATCTCCTTTGATCCTATGTCCTACTGCAGTAACCATATAGTTTTGTTTAATCCTCTGCTATATTGCCTATTCATCGTGAGATCCCTCACCCGTCACGCGCTTTGCGCATGACGACCTCTCCCACAAGGGGAGAGGTACTGCAGCTAGCACTGAAATCACCTCTCCCCTTGTGGGAGAGGTCGCCGTGGAGCGGCGGGTGAGGGGATAATAATTTTTATACATGCGCAAATCTCTTTCATTAAAATAACTCTATCTTGTATAAAAAAAGATGAAAAAATAATTTGCATCCTAAAATAGCTCTGGTATCCTATGCGTAGCGCCAGGGTGAAACAACCACCCTCGCGCTACTAAACATAACTAAACACACAAGGAGGTTCAGCCATGTCTGATCGGAATATATACACACATGACATTTTCATCAAACGCTTAGAATACAACCTGGAACAATTAGCCAAAACCCTTGAGCAGCTGGATATTTTGATCTATAGCGCAGGCCAATGGAGTCGTGAGCTTAAGAAAATATCTCGAGAGTTGCAGCGGTGAGAGCTCCTACTCAGGATAATGCAACGCCACAATGCTGATGCCCTCACTGACATTGTCCAGCTGATTTTTGTAGGCATGCTTACGGTCGCCAGGAAAAGCCACCACATCTCCTTCTTGGAGTGAATGCTCATTGCCTTCGACGGTTACGGAAATGTGTACCTTTGTGCAGGTGAAGTATTCCCGCGTTCCCTTTGAATGCGGAGTCCCTATGAGCAACGCATAAGCCTGGAACTCAAGTCGTTCAAATTGAAGGCCTGGGATAGGCCTTGGTAGCAACTCAATTTTATTGACTTTTCCCTGAGACCGAGCATGTTTTTTGAGTTCATGGTTTCTAACAAGAACACAAGCGGGCTTTGGTAGCATCTCAACGTTGGGGAAGGCACGTGAGATCAAAGAGAGCTATTTATCATTGGACACAGTGTGCCGTTCTTTCCAGAGCATTTTTTAAAGAAAGAGGAGGAATTTGTATCAACACCAAACACCACTAAAAATTCCTCCTCTTTTGGCGGCTATTGAGCAGGGAGGTCAAGCCGCCAATTTTATCTCTTTATAAAGCATCGACTCTTCATATTTTTTGATGAAGTTTCGATGGGTTTATCGTAAGAGATAAAATTCCGTGAAAAAGGCCGTCTCGCGATTCATCTGGATGGACTTCAAAGACATATGGCCAAGATCCGATAATCTCTGTGTAAAGGTATTCCCCTTGCTCTAGGACCATGGAGAGAAAATTTATTTTTTCCTTCATTCCAAACGCAACAAGTTGTTGATAAAGATTTTGATAGAATAATTGACAAAAGGCTTCACTTTGGGAGAGAGAATGATTTTCTCCCTGCAGGAAGAGGGAGCACGTCCAGACTTCTCCATTTTTTGGTGCAAGTGTCGAGAGATGCTTCCCGACTTTTTGATGGAGGGTACCAACCGTTTGCTTAAGAAGAATGGCTCCACCAAAAATTCCATTTGACTGATCTTTAAGAGAAATAAATGTAGCCCCTGTATGATCTTGAAAGG
>MKUL01000029.1:0-14174 GCA_001897795.1 Alphaproteobacteria bacterium 41-28
TCCCTCTCATTTATGGATTCCGCGAGTATATCACCTCCAACTCTCTTCGTCAGAGGTTCTTAGAGGCGCCCAGATTTGAGAATAATTTAGGGCTTTTGTAAATCAATTGCCCTTATTATATAAGTCAAAACCATGATTAGAAGTGAAACGGAAAAGAGTTGAAACATTTTTATAATAAACAAACTTGTTTTTATTATTTAATAATTTATTCATAGAATCTTCTATTTTGTAAATTCCTGAGATCGGGCATCTAATTATATATAAATCGATAACCATAAAGATAGTTGAACAAGCAGAAAATCTCCAGTTCTTTTTGATTAAGGTAAACTCAAATTTATAATAATGATTGCTTAAAGTCTCAAAAAGTACCAGTCTTAAAAGCAGGTAGAAAAGAGGATAATGTATGTAACTCAATATTGAAGAAAGGCAAGAGGTGAAGTTTCTTTGACTAATCATTCAACATACCTTAGACATGAGAGTTTACTGTATGGTAAAAAGATAATAAATGCGTTTCATAATAGAGCCTTGGAAGGTATAAATGAATGCACTACTAATGGTTTTTCAAAGAATTTTACGCACATCTACCTAAAAGTACTAGCTAAGTTACCCAATGCTAAAATGCGAATATTATATGTTTATTAAACTATATTGAGGTTTTTAAATCTTAAAACAATCAATTTATATTCACTCTTTTTAAGAAATCTATTCGATTAGTATTTTGGAAAGTCTGATGAGTTTTTGTTCTTGCCAAGTTTAGTGGTGCTATGGTTCTATATGATTAAGAAGCTATATAAAACATTATGTATTTATAAAATTTTCTATTCTTTTAAAATATCCAGGGATGAGGCTATCTTTATGTATGATTATAAATTTTTGGATGTCGAAGAGATTCAGGCAAATGATACAGATATTTTTAAAAAAAAGTTTTTGAATAAAAAGCCCGTAGTTATAAGAAATTTTTTTTCAAATTGCAGAGCTGCAAAATGTTGGACAAACGAATATTTTGAAGAAAAAGCAGGAAGAAAGAAAGTTAAAGTTACAAGGGGGATAGGGGGTAAATATACCAATTCTTATCTTACGCTTAAAGAATATTTAAAGTGGCTGGATGGAGATAATTCAAGAGATAGAACCAAAGATGAAGAGTTTTATTATATGTGTAATAACACTCTAGAGATGATAGATTCTATATTAGTTAATGATTTTAACTTTACGCCTAAAATATTTGTAGGTGAATGGTATATGAAAAACTTTATTAAAATCATGCCAGTATATTATGGTAATAAAAATATGGTTACTCCTCTGCATTATGATTCCTTAGGAGCTCATAATAGTTTTTTTCAAATGCGTGGTCGTAAGTTGTTTATATTAATACCTTTTGAGCAAATAGATAATTGCTATATATCTAGTGATGGCGGCAATTCCCTCGTAGATTTTGAGCACCCTGATTTTTTAAAATTTCCTAAATTTAAAAATGTAACCCCTATTAAGGCTGATTTAAATTCTGGGGATTTATTATACTTACCACCTTATACCCTGCATTATGTTAAGGGTAAGGAAATAAATATATCTATGAATATAGAGTGGCACACTAAAGATAGTGTTCTAAAAACCTTTACATCGGGATATACAAAAAGCTTGAGGCATTTTTATTGGAATTTTCTATTTATACTTGGTCTATGGTGCTATGTACCTAATAGTTTGATTATTATGATATATAAGATGAGATTTCGTTTGCTATAAACTGTGTTTCTTAAAAAAGTTATTTAATTTTACCTATTGTAGCTCGCAGACGTTTAGATATATTTTCTTTATGGAAAATTTGAGGGGAGTTAATTTGTGACCATAATATCAGGAAAACAAAATTACGAACTTAATTCAATTGGTGAGATAAAAGAATTTTTTAAAAATAATTTAATTCCTACATATTATGTATCGCTAACAAAAGTAAATCTTTTAAATATTGACAAATGGGTAAAAAAGTTCAAATACATAACTTTGGATGATGAGCTCTATAGTAAAAAACTCAAGGCTCATAAATTAGATCTAAATCACAATCTCTTTGCAAATATTATACTTTCTGATCCTATATTAATTGAAGAGATTAAAAGCAGTATTATCAAGCCGAGCTTCGTTTTTTTGAAATATAATGCATCTACAGAAGCTTTGTTAAAAAAACATGATTTTCAATTGCTTAACCCTCCATATAACCTCTATGAACAAATAGATAGTAAGATTGATATACTTGAAACAATTGAAAAACTTGGCATTCCAAGTGTTCCCTATCATATTGCAGAAATAAATGATCATTCGGATATTGATAATATAAAAAAGAAGTTTGGTAATAGACTAGTTATACAATCTCCTCTCGGTAGTTCAGGTGAGGGGACTTATTTCATCAGAAGTGAACAAGACATCATTAAATATAAGGATGAGATATTTAATAATGGTCCTATGAGAATCATGAAAGAAATTAGCTGTAAGCCATATGGTATTGATGCATGTGCTACACGGTGTGGGACTATCTTAGGTCCTGTTCTTACAGATTTGGTTGGTGATAGAAACCTTACTGATTATGAGGGAGGGTCCTGCGGTAATGAAATATTTAAAGATGTAATAGACGAAGAAAATAAGTATAAAATACTGGAATATACAAAAAAAATAGGAAACTATCTATATAATCAAAAAAATTTTCGAGGGAGCTTTACCGTAGATTATCTTTTGGACAGAATGACAAATAAAGTTTTCTTTGGAGAAATAAACCCAAGGATCTCCTCTGCTGGTTTTTTAACTAATGAAGTAACAGGTATTGCTGGTATACCTATGTTTTTGTTTCATCTGTTAGAATATTTTGACGTCAATTTTAAAATTAGCGTGGATGAATTCAATCTAAATATTCAGCATATTTCTAATAAAAATTATTTTAGTCAATTAATACTTACCCATACTGACGATCAAGTGGGTAGTACTAAGAACGTAAAAAGTGGTATATGGAAGTTGAGTGATGATAATTCTATTGTTTTTATGCGCTCGGGAGAGTGCATTAATGACATAAAAGATGAATCTGAAGCATTTATTTACACGTCCTCCAGCTCTTCAAACATAATTAAGGGGGATTCTGTAGGAAGAATAGCCTTTAAAAACAGGATAATGGATGATCAATATCAATTGATCGATAGGGCAGTAAGTTGGGTAAACCTTTTCAAAAGAAGGCTTTCGAAGTAGCTTAGACATATTTGTGAATATAAAGAGTTAATACTCATATAATATATTTATTAGTGTATTTAAGATTAGAATAGGAGATTTTACCAAAAAGGATAGAATTTAGACAGGGAAACTGACGTTCACTATAACAACCTACATTTTCCTATAATTTTATTAACATATTTTTCTATAGTGAACCCAATCAATAAGGAGAAGTGAGATGAAAGGACCACTACATTCAAATTGTTCTGAGATGGATATCAGCAACTTAATACCGGATAATTCAGGCCCACTTCTTTTTACTCCAAAAAGCAAAGATTTTGATCCGTTTAGGTGGTTAGCAGAAAATATGTTAACGTTAGATGAATGTATCCTAAAATATGGTGGAGTCCTATTAAGAAATTTTAATATCAGTTCTGTATCTGAATTTAACCGCTTTGTTCATAAAGTATCACCTAACCTTCTTGAATATGTAAATCGTTCTACACCAAGAACAAGGTTGGGTGGAAAAATATATACGTCAACGGAGTACCCTCCAGAAAAGCAAATTTCGATGCACAATGAGTGTTCTTATTCTAATTCCTGGCCATCTAAAATATTTTTTTATAGTAGTATTGTTGCTAGTTCAGGGGGGCAAACGCCTATAGCAGATAGCCGCGCAGTGTATAAAAAAATAGATCAGAAAATAAGAGAAAAATTTGAAGAGCATGGCGTCATGTATATTCGGAACTATTCTAAGGGTACAGATTTAAGATGGGAAGATGTATTCCAAACTGATAAAAAAAATGAAGTTGAAGAATACTGCAAAAAAGAAGGTATAGAATATCAGTGGAAAGATGGGTTTCCTGAATTAACAACCAAACAAGTATGCAAAGCTACGCTAACCCACCCTATAAGTAAAGAGCTTGTCTGGTTTAATCAAGCTCATCTTTATCATGTTTCATCTCTTGATGAAATTTCAAAAAACTCTCTTATTAATGAATTTGGTATAAATAATATTCCTCGAAATGCTTTTTATGGCAATGGAGAAACAATTGAAGGTGAAGTTTTAGAACATATTAGAGATGTTTATTCTCAAGAAAAAATAACTTTTGATTGGGAACATGGAGATATTCTCATCTTAGACAACTTACTTATGGCACATGGAAGGGAGCCATATCAAGGTGAGAGAAAGGTTGCGGTTGCAATGAGTTAATCCTATTATATAAATTTTCTGGGTTATGGAGAGGAAATTTGGACTATACATAAATAATAAATATGCCAACCATAGGTTTAGAAATTTTTAATTTAGGGGCTGTCCTAGATAAGTAGTTAAGCCATTCAAGAACCTGTTGTTTCAATTACTTTAATTGGTTTACATTAACAGAATATTTCCATCAGAAAGTCTTTCAATAAAATCTATTTTATTCTATATTGTTGCTCATAAATCATTCATTCAGAAAACAGTAAACCTGGGAGGAAAAGAATTGAAAGTATTGCGTATCCTTATTAATGGCCAGGATCATCGTTTAGTAAATAGTTTTGTTAGTTATTTGGTAGATGTTGGTCATCAGGTATATTTAGCTATATCGCCTAAACAAATAACTCAATGGCAAAAACTTTATTATCATGGCATTGAATATATTGAAGAGGATTCTCCTTTACCTAAAGTTGATTATGTTGTTGATCTAGGTGTTGGTTTTGAAGAACTAACTGCAGCAAAAATTTTATTTACAATAGAAAATAAAAATAACAATTTAGAAATTAGTTCTTGGCTTAGAATCAGAAATAATGAATTTTTGATTAAAAAACATATCCATTGCTTACCAAACCCTATCTCTGTAGATGCAATAACTGAGGATTTAACTGAATTATTTATTGATACAGTAGTGATCCTAAGTCGATTGGATCAACCGGAAAATGAGCTCGTTCCTAAAAATTTGTGTAGGCACAATAAGCTGTACGAATTTATGGATTTTTTTGAGAAGGCTGAATCTGTTCACCGTTACAATGCACCTCTACAATCAAGTGAATATTTATATAATGGACAAGAGCTATGTAACTTTTCCTTAGAGTCGCCTACTTCAAAGGTGGTTAGTTTTAAGGCCAATTCGATTCATCCAAATGATGTCCAAATTTTATCTTTAGCTTTGATGATGATTTTTAATGGTCGTCAGGAGGGCGTTTATGTCTTTGATTACTTCCAAAGTGTTTCTTGGCCAATAACAAAAGTAAAAAAAATACCAAAATTTATCGAACTTAATTACGATGACAGTTACGCTACTTTATGTAACAAACTTGAAAAACCTTATTCTTTAATTTTTGATAATTTTTTTTACTGCTCAAGTGCTCTTACAGAGAATATCACAATCCCAGTATCTGTGTACTATAATGCGCTAACGGAACAAAATAAACCATTTTCCATAAGCTACAAAGAAGGAGATAGCACTTTACAAATCAGAGCGAATAAAGTTTGGCTTGAGTCTACAGATATCATTCAATCATTTGATACCCTAATTAACAACTTCAAATTTTTTAAAAATAGGAAAATAACTTTCAGCGAACTTCTTCAACTTAATGAAGATAGCTACTACCAAGCTCTTGTTCTATCAAACGAGACATCGCGAGAACTTTCTGAAAAAACTTTATTTTTAGAGTTCTTAGAAAAGAATGCTGAAGCTACTCCTAATAAAATTGCAGCACGACTTGAAGATCAAACCTTAACCTATGCAGAGCTCAATCACGCTGCAAACCAACTTGCCCATTTCCTAAAATCGCACTGCCATTCTAATTCAAATTTTTTTGCTGCTTTGTATATGGAGCGAAGTCTTTTTATGTTGATTTCCCTCCTAGCGGTTATGAAGGCTGGTGGGACGTATATTCCCCTCGATTTAAGGTACCCAGATCAGCGAATTGAAGCTATCATACATGATAGTGAACCTCATTTTATCTTAACAAATGAAGCTTATTGCGCAAAACTCGAAAATATTATTAGTAAATCTTATCCTTCATCATCGAATAAATCTCCTTTCATTCTGAGCGTTGATGCAAAAATTACTCAAAATAAAATATCAACATATTCCAACTGTAACCCTCAGGGATCTAATATAAGAAGCCACGATTTAGCGTATGTTATTTATACATCTGGTACCACAGGCATTCCAAAAGGTGTTATGATTGAGCATAAAAGCCTTGTAAACCTTTTAATAAGTGTTGGGCAGCATATTAATTTTAATGAAACTGATCGCCTATTGGCTGTTACGACAGTTGCTTTTGATATTGCCGCACTTGAACTTTATTTACCTCTTTTGAAAGGAGGAGAGGTTATTATTGCTAAAGAAAGCGATATTCTGGCTCCTCAAAAACTAATTTCATTAATCAATAAATATAAAATTAGTGTTATACAAGCCACACCATCGTTATATTCTGTGATGATGCCATTTTTAAAAAATTTAAACTCTAATATTCGTCTTTTATGTGGGGGAGAAGATCTTCCTTATTCACTCGCAAAGTCTTTATTGCAATATGTAAAGCAACTTTGGAATGTTTACGGGCCTACAGAAACAACGATATGGTCAACAATTAAAGAGTTAAAAAAAGGTTTTTCTCAGGTTTCAATAGGGAAAGCTTTAGCGAATACAATGATTTATGTTTTAGACTCAAGAGGCAAAATGCTACCCGCAGGTGCTGTTGGGGAGCTATATATAGCTGGTCTTGGTCTTGCTCGAGGCTACTTAAAAAAACCTAAACTCACAGCTCAACAGTTTGTTCCCTGTCCTTTTAAATACCAAGATAAAAGAACCTATAATGCTAAAAAAAGGATGTATAAGACCGGAGACCTTGTTAGACAGCTTGCCAATGGAGATATTCAATATATTTCTCGTAAAGACTTTCAAGTAAAAATAAATGGCTTTCGTATTGAACTTGGAGAAATTGAAAATGCAATAGCTAATTTTCCAGGAATTAAGAGCAATGTTGTTGAAGTTAAGAATAATGAAGAAAAATTAGAGCAAGGTGAGATTTCAAAGCATATAGTTGCCTATTACGTTGCTGATGAGCCTGTTAACGAAAAAGAGTTGGTTGAGTTTTTACGACAAAAGCTCCCAGAATATATGATTCCTTCTTTTTTCTCTCATATTCATGAAATGCCCCTCTCAATAAATGGCAAGATTAATCGAAAGGCTTTACCAGAACCGGCCATCCAATCGCAGATTAACTTACAACCTCCTCGAAGTGAGCTTGAAGAGAGGTTATGGCATATATGGTCAGATGTACTAGGGCTAGAAAAAGATAGGCCAGATATAAATAGTGATTTTTTTAGGTCCGGAGGTAATAGCATATTTGCCATCCGTCTTGTGAATAGAATTAATAGTGAGTTACAATCTGATATTAAGATTAGTGATATTTTTCAATTCCGTACGATTGAGTCATTGTCGTCTCTTGTACAAAAAACGAGAGGGAAGTTTCTGTATGAGGATTTTGTTGTCCAAGAAATTAACCATGACAAACTTTTTGAGACCTATCCTTTAAATAATGTTCAACAGGCCTATGTTTTAGGGAGAGTTAATAATTTTGAGCTAAGTAGTGTTTCTACGCACATTTACACTGAATACAGTTTTGGATTTCTTGATCTGGAACGTCTTGAGAAAGCGTTTAATAGATTACTTCAACGTCACTTAGCTTTAAGAACGGTCTTTAATCAGAATATACAATATTATCTTAAGGAATACCCTTATTACAATATTAGCATAGTTGAATGCACTGATGAGAATGACGTTCATAAAACAAGAGATGTACTCTCACACAAGTTGTATGATATAGAAGCATTTCCTCTTTTTGATATTGTTGTGAGCAAATTCAAGAATAAATATATTCTTCATATTAGTTTTGATGCACTAATTGTGGATATGGGTAGTTTCCAGATTTTATTTGATGAATGGATCAAACTTTATAACAATTTGGATATTTCACTACCAGAGCTATATATCACCCATCGTGATTATGCGCTACAATACGATCTGGTTAGACAAAGTCCCCTTTTTAATAAGGCCAAACAATATTGGGAGGGAAAAGTTGAAAACTACAACTTCGACGTAAATTTGCCTCTAAGAACCTACCCATCAGCAATTGATACTCCACGTTTTTCTCGCATTACTAAAACAATTCCCCACACTATTTGGCAAAAGCTTATACAAAAGGCACAGCAGCGGCATATTAGCCCAACAGCTCTAGTCCTAGAAGTTTATGGTCATATTTTAAGCTACTGGATGGGGCAGGAGAAGTTATGTATTAACCTAACTCTTTTTAATCGCTTGCCACTGCATCCACAAATTAATGATGTTATCGGCGATTTTACAGTTTTAGAGTTATTCGATTACCAAAACAATGATAAAAATTCCACTATTGCAGATGAATTGCAGCGCACCCATAGAGCTCTCCTTTTAGATATTGAAAATAATTTATTTGATGGTATTGATTTTCAACGCTTGGTTCGTAAAAAACGCTCAATAAATGTCAATCAAATTCTAGCACCTATAGTCCTCACAAGTGTTTTAGGCAATATTAGCCAAGGTAAGAGTATTTTTGATTTACCTTTAAATGAATCATATCAGGGAGTAAATTTCTCTCTTTCACAAACACCGCAAGTTTGGCTTGATAACAAGGCTTACGAGACTGATGAAGGTTTTGTTGCTGAGTGGGATTATGTAGAACAATTATTTGATAGAGATATTATATCCTCGATGCACGCATCATACTGTGATCTAATCGAAAAACTTGCTAATATGGATTGGGATAATCAAACTCTTCCAGCACCAAACTTACCTTATTACGAACTTATTCAACAAGGAAATTCGAGTAGTCAAAAGGTATGCGAAGAGACATTACATGATCGTTATAGCAAAGTTTATCATAAGACAAAGACCAAAATAGCAGTAGTAGATATAGGAGCTAAACGAGAATACACTCATCAAGAGCTTTGGGATGAAAGTGAACTTCTTGCTCGTTATCTTATCGAATTTATGGCACAGCATAAGCTTAGTTTGTGTAAGCTCGTCGCTGTTTTAAGTCAGAAAGGCTATAACCAAGTAATTGCTACCCTTGCTATTATGAAAGCAGGCTGTGCTTATCTACCACTAAATACGGATTGGCCAGTTGGCCGGCTTAATAGTGTAATGGAACAAGGAGAGTGTGAGGTTCTGCTTGTGTCTGAGCAAGAAATGACCGAAAAAGGTATTTCCCAGAATATGCAAGGTAAATACATTCTCGTAATTGAAGATGTATTAAGATCTCTTAGAACCTTGGATAATCAGTCTTTGCTTGCAACTATATCTCTCCCAAATGTTAATGCGGATGATATTGCGTATGTCATTTTTACATCTGGATCGACAGGAAAGCCTAAAGGGGTGACTATAAGTCATCGAGGAGCTCTTAACACCATCGATGCAGTAAATAGACGCTTTAGGGTCAAATCAAATGATAAAGTTTTAGCGCTTTCAGAGTTGAGTTTTGATTTATCAGTCTATGATATTTTTGGCTTGCTTGCTGTAGGTGGAACTATTGTCTTTCCAAGGCAAGAAGAAGTAAAGCATCCTAAGCATTGGTTAGAACTTGTACAAAAATATAAAATTACTCTTTGGAATACTGTTCCACAATTAGCCTCTCTATTTATGGATGAAGCGGAAGAGAATAAAAGTGATATAACTTCCTTGAAAGTCTTTTTGTTGAGTGGGGATTGGATTCCCCTTTCCCTGCCTCCAAGAATCCAAAAGCTTTGCCCGAGATCGATAGTGATGAGTTTGGGAGGAGCAACTGAGGGAAGTATTTGGTCGATTTGGCATGAAATAAAAGACGTTGATCCACAATGGGCGAGCATTCCTTACGGCGTCGCTATGCCAAACCAAAAAATGTATATATTAAATCCACACAGAGAGCATTGTCCTATAGGCGTTGTAGGAGAAATATGCATTGGAGGTATAGGAGTTGCCCTTAATTATTGGGGAGATAGCGAGCTTACCGAAGAAAAATTTATTAGACATACAGAATTAGGGCGTCTGTACAAAACAGGTGATCTTGGCAAATGGAATAAAAATGGTCAGATAGAGTTTTTAGGTCGGAAGGACTTTCAGGTTAAGATTCGGGGATACCGTGTTGAACTTGGTGAAATCGAATCAGTTTTGTCTCAAATCCCAGGAGTAGATAAAGCTGTACTAAATTTGCAACGAGATAATGGTCTTGATCATCTTATTGCTTACATTGTGCCTAAACATAAATACCAAAATGGCAGTGATATAGAAGCTTTTAAGCTTGAACAAAAAGGGCTTTTAAACTTTCTAGGTGATTTTAAATACATACACCATTCAGTCGAGGAAAATAAATATCGTCTTCGCAAGAGCTATCGCAGATTTTTGGATGAAGATATAAAAAAAGAAGCTTTGGTTAGAGTTGTCAAAAGTATAATTCATAAAAATAAACTCAAGATTATTCACCCATTAAAGGTGCCCACAAAAGTCTCACTTTCTAAAATATTATCCACTATATCTGCTTTAGATGTTGAAAATAAAGCTTTGCCAAAATATCGTTACCCCTCAGCAGGAAGTAGTTACGGAGTACGTTGCTTTGTTAAGATTCATAATGATATCGATGATCTCCGCTCAGGGTATTATTATTATCACCCAACAAAATATGGCTTAGTTTCAATGGAATCACCCTTTGATCAAGAAAAAGAGCTAATTGGTGAAGTATATGAATTGCATTTGGTGGTCAATTGGCCATCTATCAGATCACTTTATGGAGACTTTTCGAAAAAGTTGGCATTTATTGAGGCAGGGCATATGTTAAGCCTATTGATTGATGAGTTAGAGGCTAATAATATTGGTTACGTTACCACTATAGTCGATCAAGATTTTGATAGGGACAATTCTCATATTCTTACAGTTAAAATTGGTGGGGGAGAGCAACAAGCACCCCAAGCTGATATCGGTATAGATCTACTCTATAGAGAAGGATTAATTTATCAAACAAACAATAAAGGTCGGGTATTTGACATAGATAGACTTGACGTGTTTACAAAAGCTAATGATCTAGGTGGTTTATTGCAAGCCGGTAAAGCTTTATTAACTGCATCAGCAGAACCATCCTCCTTAAATTATATTGTTTCAGGCATGGTGTTTCAAAAAATTAGTGAAGCTTTATATTCTCTGAATATTGGCAGTTGTGCCCTAGGATTTGCGCCCTTTGAAGATACTCTGTATGGCATGGTATTAGGCAGTATCGATGAACAAGATAAATATGAATGGGAAACTAAGGTAGAGTGTCTATCTCTTAGAGAGATAATAAATGCAAAGATATCGCATGTTTTGCCGGATTATATGCTTCCTGCTGATTATGTTTTAATTGACACCTTGCCACTTAGTGTCAATGGCAAGCTAGATTTAAGTCAATTACCAAAATATAAAGTGAGCTCACAACACATTGCACCAAAAACAATGGGTGAAATAAAGGTTGCTAAAGTATGGTCCGACGTTTTAGGAATTCCTTTAGAGAAAATTGGCATTACTGATCGTTTTTTTGAATTAGGAGGGAACTCCCTTTCTGCCATGCAAACTGTTAGGCGTCTTAACAAAGATCTTGGAATGGAGATTAAATTGAATGATTTATACAAATATAACACTATCAAACTGCTTTTAAAGAACTTTAGTACTTCAACTAAGCAAACATTACGGGAAGAAGGAATTCTCTAGAATGAAGATGGACATAAATCTGTTTACCATACCTTTTATAAGAAATTTGCAGGCCGCCAATATCATGATATAAAGTTCACACGGAAAATAATAAGGCGTATTATATGAAAATATCACCAGCATATATAGATTTTTTAAAAAAATGCTCTGCTCAAGAAATAAAACATTCTAAAGGAAGATCTTTACTTGATCATTTAATCGGAACATATACATTGCTAGCTTCTTGGCATTTGCCGAAATATGTTTGTAGGGCTGGGTTATTTCATAGTATTTATGGCAATGAATTTTTTACACTTAGTTTGTTAAATATTGCAAAAAGAAGCTTATTAATTGATTTGATTGGGAAAAAGGCTGAGCTTCTCGTTTATCATTTTAATATTTGCGATAGAGCAAAAACAATACAAAATATCAATAAATTTAATTTTATAGTTCTATCTAATAATCAAGAGTATGCCGTCTCAAAAAAGCACCTTATTGATCTTTTATATTTAATTTTTGCAAATGAAGTGGAGCAGGCTCCAGAACCTCATATGTTAACAAAAGAGGATGAACTTTCGTTGGAACAAGCATATAAGGCTTTACAGCCCCATATGAACCAATTTGTGCAAGAAACTTATACAAACTTTATTCAGAAAAAAATTTGAAAATAAAATGTTACGAGGAGTTTGGAAGATGACAGATATTTTAAGCTTATTGTATCATTTAAAGAGCGAAAAGATATACATTTGGCTTAAAACTAATAAAGACATTGCTTTTAGCCATGAGACTGGTTCAAGTTTACCTGAGCATATTAAGGCCGATTTAAAGCAATGTAAATCTCAGCTATTAGAGATTCTTTCATTAAATGAAATTAGCTCAGAAGAAATTGCTAAAAATACGACTATTTTTAAAGTACCGGATATACTCAAATTGCCTTTTATATCTCCTGTTCAAAAGGGTATATATTTACAAGGAAAATTAGATGCTCAGCACTACACTTACAATATTCCCTTGTTTATCCGTTTTGACTCAGCTGACATTAGTTATTTAAAAACTGCTTTAAAATTATTTATAACAAAACATTCAATTTTTAGGTTAGTTATAGAAGAGGACTTTAGGTACAACCTTCTAGAGGAGGCCTCTTTCCCCATTTTGGAAACTGAAATTCATAGAGATGATTTAGAGTCCTTATGTGCAGCAAGATATAGAGAACCTTTTATTTTAGATGGAGGGCGGCTTTTTCAAGCAGAAATTTTGAAAATAAATAATAGTAATGAGGTTGTATTAAACTTAACGCATCATCACATTTTAGCAGATGCATATTCATTAGAGTTAATTATCTCAGAAATTCTAAAATTTTATTCTCAACTCTGCATGAAAAATCTAGATGTTAATGTAAATTGTTCAGATTATCTAAGTTACTTTGACTTTTCTGCATACCAAAGTTACATGCTGAGTACAAGTAGCTATAAATATGCTGTTGATGATTTAGCGAATAAGCTTAATCAAGCTGAAAAACTTTCTTTGAAAAAGAAAAGCAATTTATCCTTTGATAATCAAGGTGATTCATTCAATTTTATTTTAAGCACTTCAATCTATCACAGATTAAACCAGGTTAGCTTAGAATATAAAGTTTCTTTATATTCAATATTATTAACAAGCCTTTATTATGTTTTAAGTACCTATGGAAGAGGACAGGTCAATTTCCCAATGGGTATAACTCTTTCTAATCGGCCTTTTGAATTTAAAGAAGTAATTGGCCCTTTCATAAGTACCTTACCATTAATACCAAAAAGCTTTGATTCGAAGAAAAGTTTCTTATCGAATATTCAACATATTAATCAAGAAATTATTTATTTAAATGAGCATCAGCACATAAATCTTAATATATTAGGGCAAAATTTAACCCGGAATACATGCGATCTATTGGATCTCATGCAGATAATGTTTACTTTTCATAATCCAATAAATTCTAACAAAGAAATTAATTATGATATCATTGATGTAGAAGAAGAAGCCGAACAGTTTGGAATATCTATTACAGCTAAAGAGTTAGATGGTGTTTTATCCTTTAATATAAATTATGCAAAAAATTTATATGAGAGTAACTACATAAAAAGTATTTTTGACAGCTTTCAAACATTATTATCAAAAATAGATAAGGAAAATATTGTAAGGCCTTTGAGTCAATTTAGCTTATTAAGTTCAGAGAAGTTTCAAGAGGTTGTGCATACATGGAACCAAGGAGTGGCTTCTTACCCTGAGGATGAAACG
>MKUL01000029.1:14193-24721 GCA_001897795.1 Alphaproteobacteria bacterium 41-28
AGTGGGAATATTAGCTGTTCTAAAGGCCGGCGGAGCTTATATTCCACTCGATCCCTCTTCTCCTGAGGAACGGCTTGAATACATGTTGGAGGATAGTCAAGCAAAGCTATTATTAATACATTCTCGTGCCGGAAAACAATTTAAGAATTTTAAAGGGGAAATTATAGATACAGAAGATTGGGAACCAATTTCTCATGAGCGCACAGAGGATCCAGAATATTCTGTAACGAGTGACAATGTTGCTCTCATTATTTTCACCTCAGGATCTACAGGAAGGCCTAAGGGTATAATGATTGAGCATAAAAAGAAAATACATCACATTTATCTTTTAATTAACCATCTTTCTCTTAATAAAAATGACAAAGTCGCGCAAACAGCATCTCAAGGGTTTGACATTTCAGTCTGGCAGATGCTTGCTCCTATTTTAATCGGAGGGTGTACGCATATTTTTGACACATCTCTTGTTAAGGATCCCCATTCTTTTTTACAGGCCCTTGCAATTAATTCAATAACTATTGTTCAGTTAGTGTCTACATACTTAGAAGCTCTGGTAGGCATTGCTGCTAATGGTGATTTTTTTCCTCCCCAGTTTAGATGGATTATTGCAACAGCAGAAAGTGTTCCTGCGACAGTATACCAGAAGTGTTTGGATATTTTTGGAGCGCCTATGGTTAATGTATATGGACCTGCGGAATGCTCTGACGATGTAACACTTTATTATGTACGGCAGGCTCAAGATATAAAAGAACCTATTCCTATTGGAAAAGTTCTACCCAATATGCAGATATACATTTTAGATGGCAATCTTGAACCTATTCCTATCGGTGCTATAGGAGAGATATACATTGGAGGAGAGGGTGTTGCTCGAGGATATTTGAATCGTCCTGCCCTTACTGCAGATAGATTTATACCTAATTTATTTGCAACTGATGTAGATACTAATTTGGGAAAAAATTTAAGATTATATAGGACAGGAGATTTAGGAAGATATTTACCAGATGGAAACTTGGAGTTTTGGGGAAGAGCAGATGCTCAAGTAAAAATTAGAGGGCATAGGATAGAATTAGGTGAAATAGAATCAGCTATCCAAGGGTTTGGTTTTTTTTCTGGCTGTGTAGTACTGGCTAGGGAAAATGAGGAAGGGGATAAGGTGTTGATTGCTTGGGTACTTTTAGGAGAAAGTATTCCAAGAGAAGTTGAAGCAACATTAGTTGATTCTTCAGGTAAGGATTTTTCAATTTTAAAAGGAGAGAAGCTAGCAAATTTAACAGAGGATCTGAGAGCATATCTTTCTAAGAAGATACCAGATTATATGATTCCCTCATTTTTTGTTTACATAGATAGAATACCGGTAACAGTAAATGGAAAAACGGACTATAAATCTTTGCAGTCAATGCCTGCTCAATCATTGCATATGTTAGGAAAGGAATATGTAGGGCCGGGAAATGAGTTAGAGAGGCAAGTATGCCAAATATGGTCAAAGGTATTAGGAGTTCCAGAGAACCGAATTGGTATCCATGATGACTTTTTTAAGCTTGGTGGAAATAGCATTTTAGCCATAAAACTTATTCGTGAAATAAAATCTATTTATGATACACCCTGGTGCAGGTGGTTGTGAAGTATACGCTCCTTTAGCCATGGCATTATCGGAAAAATTTAGCTGTTATGGAGTGGATTCATATAACTTATATTCGAAAAATTTAATAAGAGATCTCAACAAACTTGCGGAATATTACTTAGTTCATATTGAATCAGTTATGAAAGACACAGGTCAGTCAAATTACTTATTCTTGGGTTGGTCTTTGGGGGGGCAGATTGCTTTAGAGATATCCTCTATTTTAGAAAGTAAAGGATATAATGATACCAAGGTATATTTATTAGACACAAAACTAAAATATTATTCAGATAACTCTCATGCTTTGTACCAAACGGAAAAGGATAACTACTTAAGCAAACTTGCTTCTCAGGGATTCGATATTTCATATATACATAAAGTAGCTAAACTCTTAGATGTTGAAAATAATATACAACATCAAAAAATAACTTCTGAGCTAGCTTTTACAAAAATAGCTCTTTTAAAAGCCATGCAAATTGAAGTTCAACCTATTCCGGCAGATAATTTAAGCTCTTACATTGAAGTTAGTAACCATAATATTGAAAGGGCTGTAAAAAATGCGAGTAATTTAAAGATTATAAATGTATATGATGCTTCTCATACCACCATATTAAAAAAAGAATCATTAATACTGAGTGAACTTACGGCATAAAAACTTACAAAAGCCATTTAGTGCCATTACAGAAAAAATTCAAAGTTTCTAAGCAGCTTTTCAAAACGTTATGCAATGGCAAGTGCTGTTAAGTTGTTGACTTTGCAAATACTCATATATTAAGTTTGTAAAATAAATGATATACGCTAAGTTCATTTTTATGGCTTAGATAAATTGCGGCATAATGTTTAGAAAAGGCCCGAATTGGGAGCATGCAAACCTAACTCTGCTGAGGTAAGATGGAACGTGCCATAAACAATACAATGAAAACAATAGCCGAATATACTTCGTTAAACGAATATGAGTTATTTAAAATACAACACTTTAATAATACTAACTCTACGTATCCCGAGAAGACACTGACTTGTTTGTTTGAAGAGCAAGTTAATAAAACTCCACACAATATAGCTGCCATTTTTAAAGATACAAATATTACATATATAGAATTAAATAGAAAAGCAAACAAAATTGCTCGATACTTAAAGGATAATGGTTTAGGATCCAAGATTTGTGTTGCTATATGTCTTAATAAGTCTCTTAATGCACTTATATATATGTTAGCTGTTTTAAAAGCAGGCGCTTCATATGTTTTTATTGATCCGAACTACCCGCTTGAGAGAATATATTTAATGGTCCGTAATTCTCAATGTCGATTCGTTATAAGTGGTTTAGGCATAAAGGGTCACTTAATTTCTTCTTTCATATCTATTCAAGAAAAACATAATAAAAAAGAGAAATTGGCTATAGATGTATTCGGAGTTGAAGAGGTAGATATTGAGCTTGAAAGATACTCTGGAGACAATCTGTCATCAGTGAATACTACAGAAGATCTAGCCTATATCATCTTCACCTCGGGCTCAACTGGTGTGCCTAAAGCAGTTATGGTACAGCACAATAGTATTGTAAACTGTATATTTGCAATAAGAAACATAATTAGTTTTAAAGAGCACGATGTATCCCTTTTACTCGCTTCACTATCCTTTGATATTAGCGTGGTAGAATATTTTCTCCCTTGGTTTTCTGGTGCTCAGGTTGTGATAGCAGATGAACAAGTGCAAAAAAATCCTGAGCTTTTATGTAATTTAATTGCTGCGCATAATATAACTTTTATGCAGGCGACTCCTACTACCTGGCAAATGCTTAATAACTTTGGTTGGTGTGGAAAAGAGGATCTTAAGGCTGTTACTGCAGGCGAGGCTATAAGTAAGAAACTTGCAACAGAAATTATTACCAAGGTTTATAAGTTATACAATGGATATGGGCCAACAGAAGCAACTATATACACAACCATGGGAGAACTAAAAGCTAATATTGATATTACAATAGGTAAACCCATAACAAATTGCAAAGTTTATATCACTGATAAATCGTTTAACTTGATGCCAGTTGGGGTGGGGGGAGAACTTTGTGTAAGTGGATTGGGGGTAGCACGGGGATATATTGATAATGAAAAATTGAAAGAAAATTCATTTTTAAATAATAATCCGTTCATTACTAAAAATGAGAGCAATAAAGAGAGATATGGAAGGATTTATAGAACTGGGGATCAAGCAAGATATTTACAAAATGGAGAAATTGAGTATTTAGGACGCGTTGATCAACAAGTTAAAATATATGGGCATAGAGTTGACCCCATAGAGATTGAAACAAATTTGCTCCAAAATCATTTATTAAATGCATGTGCAGTCATTACAAAACCGGGATTAAATTACCAGAATGTGTTGATTGCGTATGTGGTTCCAAAAGATCTATCTGTTTTAACTAATAAGCAGGAGGCACATAGAGATTTAGTTTCTTTTCTTAAATCAAAACTGCCAGAATATATGATCCCCAATAACTTTGTGTTTGTGGACAATCTGCCATTAACATCTAGTGGGAAAATAGATAGAAAAAAACTTGGAAAATTCCCACTTAGTAGACCAGCTCTTTTGATTAAATACTATCCTCCGATCACAAATACGGAGAAAATGGTACATGCTATATGGAAAGAAGTTTTTCAGATTGATAATATTGGAATTGACGATAACTTCTTTGATTTAGGAGGGTATTCTTTGCTAGTAACACAGACATATAATTTGCTGAAAAAAAATGATTTTCATATATCAATTGTTGATATATTTCAAAATCCAACTATTCGTTTGTTTTCTAAACACGTCGACACATATAGCATAAATAAAGGTACATAGTGTGAATAAAGTTAGAGATGAAGACATTGCAATTATAGGTATCTCAATAAGATTTCCTGGAGCCAAAAATCATAATATATTTTGGAAAAATTTGTGTGATAAAATAGAATCTATCACTTTTTTCAATAATGATAAGCATACCAATGATGAAAATTATGTTAATGCAGTGTCAGCTCTTGAAGATATAGACTTATTTGATGCAACATATTTTGGATTTAATAAAAAGGATGCTCAGCTTACAGATCCACAGCACAGAATTTTTCTTGAATGCTCTAGTGAGTGTTTTGAAGATGCGGGTTACAACCCGTCTTTAATAGGAGCTAAAGCCTCGGTTTTTGCGGGCGCTAACATGAGTTCTTATTTTATTAATAATTTAAATCCAATTTATAATCCAGATCATGACCAAAACTTTTTGATTTCTGCAAATAATTTAAGAATAATGATTGGAAATGATAAAGATTACCTTCCCACAAAAGTATCTTATAAGTTAAATTTACGAGGACCTAGTGTAAATGTACAAACTGCCTGCTCAACATCTTTAGTTGCCGTTCATATGGCCTGTGATAGCTTGATAAAGCATGAATGTGATTTTGCTCTGGCTGGTGCAGCAAATATACAAGTACCACAAAATAAAGGATATACTTATCAGGAGGGAATGATTCTTTCTGCTGACGGTCACTGTAGGGCATTTGATTCTAATGCAGGGGGTACTATTTTTGGAAATGGAGTAGGTGTCGTTTTATTGAAATTAGCTAAGAAAGCTATTGAAGACGGAGACAACATTTATGCAATCATAAAAGCAACTGCAATTAATAATGATGGCTTTGGGAAAATGGCCTTTACTGCTCCCAGTGCTGAGGGTCAATCATCAGTAATAAAACAAGCGCTGTTAAAATCAGGATTATGCTCAGAAGATATTAGTTTTGTTGAGGCACATGGTACGGGTACAATGCTGGGTGATCCTATAGAAGTAGCCGCATTATCAAAAGCTTTTTCAACAAATAAGAAAAATTACTGTGCTTTGGGTAGTGTAAAAACTAATATTGGTCACTTGGGCTGGGCTGCTGGTATGGCGGGATTGATTAAAGTAGCTCTAGCATTAAAATATAAAAATATACCGGCCACCTTACATATCAAAAAACCTAATCCTTTGATTGATATTGAGAATACCCCTTTTTTTATTAATTCTGAATTAATAGAGTGGTCACATAATATCCATGATACGCGGCATGCTGCTGTCAGTTCCTTTGGGGTAGGTGGTACCAATGTGCACATTATACTATCCGAGTTGAATGAAGAACAACAAAGGTTGGAAGATACACTTAGAAATAATCAAAGCAATATATTTTTGATCAGTGCAAAAAATAAAAAAGCACTACATGAATATTGTTTATTATTTTATGATTATCTGAAGGATAACGATAATATAAATTTATTAGATTTATGTTTTACTGTTAATGAGAGCAGGGGATATCATACTATTAAAAAAGCGTTTAAAGTTAATTCTATTAAAGACTTATCTAATAAACTTTTGAGCTTCACTAAAGTAAACTCAGATTTTTCAGAAATCGATATAGAGAAATATCAAGGAGAAATTGCCTTTCTTTTTGGAACAAACCATACTCCCTTGGAAAACTTAGGGTCTGAATTGTATCAAGAGAATAAAGTTTTCAAAGAAAATTTAGACGAATGTGGCAAAATCTTTTATAATTTGACTGGTGAAAACTTACTGGAGGTAATATTTTCAAATTCACCTAATAAGGACCTCTCTAAGTATAAGAAATACGTTTTATTTGCATTGGAAGTTTCAATAGCTAAATTATGGCTATCTTGGGGTATAATACCATTTTTTGTATTAGGTCATGGTTTAGGAAAGATAAGTGCGGCATACATATGTGAAATATTAACGCTTGAAGATGGATTAAGAATATTAATTGAACATGATAAGGTATCAAAGGCTATAGAAGAAAGTGACGAAACACCTGAAAAAAAATTAAAATTAACATTAGAAAGTATAGATTTCAAACAATCAGTATTTCATTTTGTTAATGCTTGCTCAGGAGATCTAGTTGATAAACAATTGTACAATTCAGAATATTGGATAAATTACTTATTAGATAATTCAATTTCAGGGAAATCTTTTGATTTATTAAGAGATATGGGTGTAAATGTTTTTCTAGAAATTACTCCCAATAAATTTGAAGATAGTGCATTCAAAGCATATTATAATGATAAATCCTTAATTTTGCCTTCTCTAAAATCAAATGATAGTGAATTTAATCAACTTTTAGATACAGTTGTTGAGCTATGTTATACGAATACAAACATTAATTGGAAAGAGTTTTTTCTCAGTCGAAGTGAAAAGCGTTTTTCCAAAATCAGCTTACCAACTTACCCCTTTCAAAAAGAGAGATTTTGGTTAGGTAAAAATACATAACTCATTAGGAAAAAATATGGAAAACAATCAAAATACAGATATAAACAATTTTATTTATGACATTGAGTGGCATAGATCATCTTTGACTCATGATATAATTGCTGTTGAAGCACGTAGAAATATAGCTATCGTTATAGAAAAACATGGGATAGATTTTTATTATAAAATAATAGAATACATAAATAGTTCATACCAAAATATTGAAATAATTTGCATTGTTATAGAAAAAGAATTTAAACGCGTATCAAATTCTATCTATAATCTCAATTTTGAAAATGAAAATTATACTAAATTTTTATTAGATAAAAAAATAACCGATATAGTGTTTTTTTGTGACGGTAGCAGTGAGATCTCATATCTTGATACAGATGGTATAATCGATCGAATTTCTCAACAAACAAAAAGTCTAATTGATTTAATAACTAACTTTACAAATACATTTTCCCCGCCTGTTACCATCATAACAAAGGCATCAAGCAGCATTAATATCAGACATTCAGTCTCTAGTTTGATTCAAAGTACGTTATGGTCTGCTGCGAACGTCATCAAGCTGGAGTTTTCTGAGGTCGATTTAAAATGTATTGACCTTGATAATGATCATGAAACATGTCTTCCTTTTCTAATGAATGAAATATTATTCAATAGAAATATTGATAGAGTTGCCGTAAAAGAAGGATATAAATATATCCCAAAATTAAAAAAACATGAGCAAGCGATTGCTTCCTATAAATCAGAACTTGAAGGTAAAACATTTTTGATTACAGGAGGTACTGGTGGAATAGGGCTAACAATATCAGAGTGGTTAGCTACCAATAATATAGAAAATATATTACTCGTATCTAGATTTGAGCCCAACAATTACGTAAAAGATAGACTGAAAGATCTTAAAAAATCTGGTGTAAATATCAGGTTGTATCATTTTGACATATCAAAGAAATCCGATGTTGATAATTTATTTGATATGATTAGGTCTGAAGGGTATATAATCGATAATATTATACATGCCGCAGGAATAATTAAAGATGCAACATTTCAGAATGTAAAAAAAGAAAGTTTAGAAAGCGTTTTGTTACCTAAAGTTGCTGGAATATTAAACATTTATAACAACATTAAACAAAAAAATATATACATTAAAAAAATAATAATGTTCTCTTCATCGACGTCATTAATAGGTAATGTAGGGCAAATAAGCTATGCAATTGCAAATGCGTTTCTTGATGGATTTACCTATTTCTTAAAGAATGAAGGAATTGATGCAACGACTATTAACTGGGGGATGTGGGATAAAATTGGCATGGCGAATAAAGTAGATGCGAGAACTCATTTAGAGGTTTCTGGTTTCAAAGGGATTAGCAAGCTAAATGGGATAAAAGTTTTAGAATATCTACTAAAAAATAAAAATATATTGCAGATTGCTGTTCTTCCCATTAATTGGAAGATATTTTTAACTAAGTATAATATTGGAAACATTGAATTTTTTGATTACGTCAGTTCAAAAGACAATAAAGTGAAGGAAATAGTTGGCGATAATGTCTCTTCATTTGCAAATAAGGCTCATGCTACAAAAATAGATTTGAATAAAATAGAGTCATTAATTAAGGGTTTTGTTTCAGAAGCGCTAGGAATTGATGCTAATGAAATTACGGAACAATCTAATTTTAGTGAACTTGGTATGGACTCTTTATCTGCAGTAATTTTGAAAAATAATATTCAGGATAAAATGAAAGTAAATATATCCTTAATGACATTATATAAATTTATTAACTATAAGGACATGCATGATTATATATTAAATGAACTTAAATGAATTTAAAATATGCATAATAATAGTTTTATTCAGTTAAAAAAAGTACAAAACTCACACATGCGCCTTATATGTTTTCACCATGCTGGTGGAAGTGCGAGTACTTTTAATTCATGGAAAAATGCTGTTGATCCCAGAGTTGAAGTCTACTCTGCACAACTTCCGGGTAGAGAGACAAGATTAAGTGAACCGCTATGTAATACAATGGAAGAAGTCCAAGACTCTTTAATTAATGACTTCTTAAAGCTTGGGAACTTACCATGTATATTTTTTGGTCATAGTTTAGGGGGGATTATCGCTTATGAATTAGCTAAAAAACTATATCTATTAAAAGGCATATTACCGAAACATTTGCTAATTGCTTCTATTCGAGCTCCCCATATGCCTTTAAGAGCACCTGAAGCGCATAAACTGAATGATACTAATTTTATTCGTGAAATAAGGAAATATGAGGCGCTTCCAAGAGAAATTATAAATGATAAGGAATTTAAATCATATTTTCTACCAATTATAAGGAGTGATTTTAGGATATCTGAAAGTTATATTAATAAAGAGACTTTTGTATTAGATTGTAATATTACTACAATGGTTGGCGATCATGATCATAGTTGTTCTTTAATAGACCTCATGGCCTGGGAAAAATATACATCTAAAAATTACAACCACTTTGTATTATTTGGAGATCATTTTTTTGTAAAAAGTAATTTTAGCAATTTGATAAAAATAATAAATCAAACAATAGATTATGAAGTTTTAGAAGAAACATGATTATCGTCCGGGCATGTCTAAACAGATTCTCTTGGTTTTACAAGCCTATTTCAGAAGAATGATGTAAATTTCTATTGATTACAAGTTCCATATAGGATAAACAATGTTGCTGAAAATATAAATTTTAAGAAGAAATACACTTAATACATATTTCCTACCTATGTATATTCTCTCGTCACATGAAGTTCATATTTGCTCTGCTTGCTTGTCCGAAAATAAAAGTGATATTTCTTATCTTGTTTCTCTTCTCTCTGAGGATGAACGGCATATGGCAAGCAAATTCAGATATGCAAAGGATCAAAGAAATTTCATTACTTCACGTGGAATGCTAAGATGTTTACTAGGAGGTTACCTAAAAAAAGAACCCCAGGATATAGAAATTGTTTATGGCCTTTGGGGAAAGCCATGCTTAGTAGAAAAACCATTATATTTCAATCTTTCTCATTCAAGAGATCATGTTTTGTATGCTATAGCACGAGACTATGAAATTGGAATAGATATAGAGTATATTGATCATACTTTTGATTTAGCGTTGTTAGTGTCGAGCATATTGTCTTCTCAAGAGCGCGTTCACTGGGAAAACACGAAGTCAGAAGACAAAGTAAACACCTTCTTTAAACTTTGGGTATGCAAAGAAGCATTTTTAAAAGCGTTTGGGAAGGGATGGATTAGTGATCCACAGATAACTGTATTACAAGAATTAGATTGTTTTAAAAATGATGCCATGGGTGCAGACAGACTTGAAAAGATGAAATATCCTTTTTATCTAGAGATCCTTCCAGGGTATGCAAGTGCTTTATTTATTGACGGGCCTTTTTTACAACCCTTTTTTTACACTTGGAGCTTAATAAAAGACTCCCTAAGATAAAATAGTTTTTTGCAATTGCTATTTTAAAATAACAAGATAAAAACAGGTGCGACTTTAGATCTCCTGAAGCTCATGGATCTATTAACCAATAAAAAAAAGCTTAAACAGGAAAATCCCATTAAAAAGACCATTGCATAATTGAGGGATGAGGAGAGCGAGGATATAATGAGGAGATTTTACAAAGTAAGAGCGATGCAA
>MKUL01000030.1 GCA_001897795.1 Alphaproteobacteria bacterium 41-28
ATGATCATCCTCCTTTAATACACGGATATCATACACTATAATGTAAAAACTTAAATCAAAAATGCTCTAGCTCATCAGGAGAGCGAAATCTCTTGGAAAAATCTTCGGCTGGCAAACAAAAAAACATCGAAGGCTGCCCGCCGAAGCCTTGGCAAGAGCGGGTTAATTAAATTACTGCGCAGCTTCGGCTAGAATCCCCCTTGATTTGAAAGACTGTAACGGCTAAGGTTTTGCCTGTGCCCGCTTGGTGGAATGGTAGACACAACAGACTTAAAATCTGTCGATCGAAAGGTCGTGCCAGTTCGAGTCTGGCAGCGGGCACCAAGATTTCTCTAGGGTTTTTAACATTTTTATCTAGCTCTCCTTCTCCCAAAACTACGTCAAAATATAGTAATTTCTTTCCCAATTGATGACAAATTGATGACAATTAGGGAGAGATGTGATATTAACATTTAAAAAGTAGATAAGAGGTCAATGTGCCTAAAATCACAAAACGCTTTGTAGAAAGCATTTCTCCAGATCCAAAAGAGACCTTGAAATATTGGGATTCCGAACTTAAAGGGTTTGGAATTGTTGTATTGCCCAGCGGACGACGAACTTATTGCGTTCAATATCGCAATCAGCATCGTATTCTTAAACGATTTAAGATTGGTGTTCATGGGCAAATTACAGCTGAAGAAGCCCGTGATTTAGCTAAGAAAATGTTAGGCCAAGTAGCTCATGGTGAGGACCCTGCTGAAAAAAAGAAAGCATTATAAAAAATTAGCAACCATAAAAGATCTTGCTCAAGATTATGTCGAACGCCATGGCAAACGAAAACGTACAAGAAGTTTAAAAGAAGATCACATATTATTGAAGAATATTATATTACCATATTTCGGAGATAAGAAGGTTGAACATATTTCTCGTAGGGATATTGAAAGTGTCCATCTTCGACTCGCAAACACTCCTTACCAAGCCAATCGCTTTTTATCATTATTTTCAAAGATGTTTTCTTTACCGATTGCTTGGAGCTTGCGAACCGAAAACCCAGTAAAAGGTATTGAGTGTTATCCTGAAGAAAAGAGAGATCGTTGGTTGGATGCACAAGAACTCAATCAACTTTGGGTCGCTCTAAATGAATACCCTAAGCACAAGACAGCATTTGCTTTTAAACTTCTTATTTTAACGGGAGCAAGAAAGAATGAAGTTTTCCAAGCAACTTGGGATTAATTTGATTTAGAAAAAGGAATTTGGACGAAACCATCACATGTAACAAAACAAAAAAAGAGGGAACATTTACCACTTTCAGAGAAAGCGTTAAGTGTTCTTCATGATTTAAAAAAATTTAGAAATGAGAAATCCTTTTACCTTTTTCCGGGAAAAGTTGAGGGCAAGCCCCTTCAAGATGTTAGAGGGTTTTGGAATAAAATATTAGAGGCTGCAAACTTAAAAAACGTCCGTATTCATGACTTACGTCATACTCACGCCTCGCACCTTGTATCAAGCGGATTAAGTTTGAGTATCGTGGGAAAACTCTTAGGGCACACTCAAGCCTCTACTACACAGAGATATGCTCATTTAGCGGATGAGCCTTTAAGGCAGGCTGTAGAACTGTTTGGGAGCAAGCTTAATGAAGAAAAATAAATCTTAAAAGCTTATATTAAACATTTTTATATCTATTAGGTGATAGTTTGCCCCAAAGATTATTTTATATTCTTAACTAAACAAATCCCAAAGTATGCATATTAGCAGGAAATTAAAGTTGTACTATTTTATTTTCCTGCTAAAATAAATACCATGAGTATACAAAAACAAATGAAATTAAAAACCCTTTTTAAAATATGGCCTATGCATACGGCCTTACCTATAGCATGGTTAAAAGAAAAAGGATTTTCTCCATCCCTCATTCAAAAATATGTATTCTCTGGTTGGGCCCAGCATTTAAATCGAGGGGTTCTCATAAGGCCAGATGATAGGGCTGAGTGGAGTGGGCTCGTCTGGGGGCTCCAGCAAGTGTATCCTTTTCATGTGGGTGGAAAAACAGCTCTTGAGCTTCAAGGAAAAGCTCATTTTGTGAAATTTCAAGAAAACAACATTTTTCTTTTTACAAAACCTGGATTTAAATTACCAAAATGGCTCAATCAAGAAAAAAATTCTATAAAATTTATTCATGTGCCAACAAATCTTTTTGTTAGAGATATAGGTATAAAAGAATATTCCTTTGGAGAATATAGTTTAAAAATTTCTAATCCGGCACGAGGATTTTTAGAATATATGCATCTTTCTAAAAGATATCATAGCCTAGATGAGGCTTATTATCTCATGGAAAATTTACATTCTCTTAGTCACAGCCTTATGCAAGAAGCTTTAGAAGAATGCAGATCTGTAAGGGTCAAACGTTTGGTGCTTTGCCTTGCTAAAAAACAAAACGCCAATTGGCTTAAAAATCTTGATCTCTCTAAAATAAACTTGGGTAAGGGAGTAAGAGAAGGTGTTGAAGAAGGGCGGTATGATCCTGAGTTTTTAATAACATACCCGAGATCATGGGATAAGAATGAAAATGAAAGCCTATTTTGAAAAACAAGTTCAGCTTCTTCTTGAGGTTTTAGAAACAATTGTTCGCGGTGACTTATTTGCCCTTAAAGGAGGTACGGCAATTAATTTTTTTCATACGGACCTTCCTCGGCTCTCAGTTGATATCGATTTAGCTTACACGCAGATTAACTCTAGAGAAGAGTTTTTGAAAGAAAATCAAGCGTTTTGTCATACAGTAGGCCTTGACCTACGAAGGAAGCATGAAGCCCTCGTACAAATTCAAACAACCAAAGAAGGTATTCCCAAGCAAATGAATATTTCTTCAAAAAATGCGGAAATTAAGGTGGACATAAATATCGTATTGAGAGGAACTGTTTATCCTATTGTTTTGAAAGAATCTTGTGAGACAATTAAAAGAAAATACGAGACTATTCTTCGTCTTAACACTCTTTCGTTCGAAGATATCTATGCAAGCAAATTTTGTGCGGCTCTTGATCGTCAACATCCAAGAGACCTATTTGATATCATGGTCTTTTTTCAAAACCATGTGATAACTGAGAAGTTAAAAAAGGCGTTTTTAGTCTATTTGATCAGTGGAAGTAGACCTATATCCGAATTTATCAGCCCTAATCGATTGGATCAAAGGTCCTTTTTTGAAAACGAGTTTTTAGGTATGACTGATTATAAACTGTCATATCGTAATCTTGAAGAGGCAAGAGAAGTCCTCATCCAGAAGATTGATGATGCATTCAATCAACAAGATCGCGAGTTTCTTATTTCTGTTAAAAAAGGAGAGGCTAACTGGGAATATTTAGGCATAAATCACATTAAAGACATGCCCGCAGTAAGGTGGAAAGAATACAATCTCATGAAAATGTCGTTCCAAAAACATGAAGTAGCTTTGAATGAACTTAAGAGAAAACTCAAAGTTTAACAGGAATAGAGCAGGGAAGATGGTTTTTAATTTTGCCACTTTTGCATAGCCTTCACATTCTTGCCTGAGAGAATCCCATTTCAGTCCAGCAGATTTAAGAGAATTTCTCATCTCATCCGAAGGCTTTTTTCCAATTTCACAATGCCAAGACTTTCATAGTTTGTTCGATTTCCCTGAAGAAAAAGCAACTCCTCCTTGACGAATCCACACGTCCATTTGTTGCGTGTCAGATTCTTTTTCTTTTAAAGACAGAAGTCCTCCTAAAAGAGCATTTGAATTCCAGTCTTCCAGTTTGGCTTTAAAAACAAGTCCACCAAGCTCGATGAGTCTGCGAGTTCTATTTTTCCTTTCTTGAATGTTTAAGGAAGCTTCCAGTTGCTTAAGACGGTTTTTCCGTTGCTCAAGCCTTTTTCGTTTTTCAATAAGATTGGTTTGTGTCATGCGCTACTCCAACAAAAAAGCTATGTTTATTGAGAGAATTATATAAAATTTGAGGAAAAAAATCAAAGAAAAAGAAACAAGAAGTTATTGAAATAATTAGAATAACAATGACAAAATACAAAAAATCGCCTCTTGGGCGTTAGGGGCTATGTTGTAAAATCAGCCCATACGCAATATGCAAACTCAAAAATGAGTTTGCGCTTATGCTCAGGAGATGATAGAGTAAAGGACTTAGAAAAAATTTCCCCTAAAGAACGAACGCTACTTTAAGAACACCATAAATCGAGATTCATCAAGATAAAAAATAAGCAGGGCTTTCTTACGAAGCTTCTGAGAAATTAAAAGAATTAACTTATTTTTCCTTCATCTAAATTTCAGAAACTTACTCAGAGACATTTTTAAAAAAAGTATTGGGGATAGTTAGACGTAATTCATATTTGGAAACTTCTTACATCCTTAAGGAATAACCGTGGCCATTCAATTTGCGCGCTGTGAATATATCTCCAGGAGGACAGGAGCAAATGCCTGTCGTAAGGCTTCTTATAACCAGCGCGATACTGTCCCATGTGAGAGAACAGGAGAGGTTTTCTCTTTTAAAGATCGAGGAGGGAATGTTCACCATGAAATTCTCTTACCCGAAGGTGCAGATTCGCGATTTAAAAACAGTCGTATTCTTTGGAATGAAGTCGAAAGATGCGAGAAAAGAATTAACAGCCAGCTTGCAAAAGAATTTGTCCTCGCTCTTCCTGATGATCCAGAAATCACTTTGGGAGATCGTATCGAACTTGCTAGGCGATTTACAAATACTTTGGTTGAGAAAGGTATCGCTGCTCAATTGGACGTGCATTCTCCCCATGATGGGGAGAAGAACTGGCATGCCCATTTGCTTGTGACAACGCGGAGGTTCTCAGAAGATGGACTGACATTTGGAGCAAAAGCACGGGATTTAGATCCTGTTATTAGAAGCGGGCATGTGGTTGAAGCCAATCTTTGGGGAGAGATATGGAAAGAGGTGCAAAATACATACTTTGAAGAAAAGGGATATCATTTAAGAGTTGATCCTATTGGAATTATCCCTCAAGAACATTTAGGACCTGTTCGAATGCGCCACCATATGAATGAGGCTATATTAAGGTCTCAGGTGCTGCAAAAGGCCAATGAGAGACTGGCACAAGATCCAAGAATGGTCCTTGAAACTCTCACCCAAACACAGGCTGTCTTTTCTAAAAAAGATGTAGAAATTTTTCTGAAAAAACATGTGCCTTTAAATGAAAGGGAGGGACTTTTAGAGGAGATATTATCAGATAAAAGTGTTCTTTCTCTTTTTGATAAGGAAACAGAAACAGGGTATTTTACGACTCAAGACGTAAGAAGCGAAGAAGAAAAGCTGATTCGATTTGCAGATACTATAGCCAAGAGAAGAACCTTTGCTCTTCCCTCTGTTTTTATCAGTAAAGGCTTGAGCGGAAAGATCCCCGCCTTCGCGGGGACAAACTTAAGTGCTGAGCAACGGAAAGCGTATGAGCTCTGCGTAAGCTCTGGACAAAATCTTTCTATTATTCAAGGTCGCGCTGGAGTTGGAAAAAGTTATGTCCTCGATGCCATTAGGATTGCTCATCAATTCAGTAATTATCGTGTCTTAGGCTTAGCCCCTACCCATAAGGTAGCAACTGCTTTAAAGGAAAATGGCTTTCAAGAGGCTAAAACTTGTCATTCTTTTTTATTTGCTTTTAAGAATGGGAGAGAGAAGCTTGATTCCAATACTCTCGTTATTGTTGATGAAGCAGGTATGCTGGGAACAGAGCTTTCCGTTGAACTTTTCAATGTCATAAAAAATAATGGAGCGAAACTTATTCTTGTGGGGGATGACCGACAGCTCAGCTCTGTTGCAAGAGGGAGAACATTCTCTTTTTTGGCAGAGCGATATGGGTCTGTTGAACTGAAGGAGATTCGACGTCAAACTGTTGCATGGCAAAAGGCTGTCTCAGAGGATCTTTTTCAAAGAAACATCAAAAGTGCTGTCCGTCTTCTTCAGGAAAACAAAGCCATTTTATGGGATAACAAGAAGGAAGAGTCTTTAAACGCTCTTTTAAAAGCTTGGTCTAGAGATAGCCTTCTTAACCCCCAAGAAACACGCCAGATATTAGCCCATAGAAACGTTGACGTGGATGCCCTGAACGCAGGGGCCCGAGACTTCCTTCGCCAACAAGGGAGGCTAGGAGATTTAGAAGTCACCTGCAAGACGCAAAGAGGCATGATGACATTTGCAACAGGCGATCGTGTTCAATTTATGAAAACCGATAAAGAACAAGGACTCACCAATGGATATTTTGGAATCATTGAGCATATTAATCCAGAAACAAAGAGAATGACGATTTGCCTTGATAACCAAGAAAAAAAAGACGTTGATCCTCATACCTATGAGGGTCTTCGTCACGGGTATGCAGCGACCATTTATAAAAGTCAGGGGTCAACTCTTAACCATATCTATGTGCTTCATTCTAAGTTGATGAATAGGCACCTCCACTACGTAGCTTTAACCCGTCAAACTAAGTCTTTATCTCTTTATGTGTCTCAAGATGAAACACCACATCTTTCTCATCTCATTCATCAAATGGAAAAAGACGAAAACAAAGGAACAAGCCTCGTTTTTGATACCAAAAGAGACATTCAAAAGAGGAGAGCAGAGAAATCCTTTTCAAATCATTTTAAAAATACAGCAGAAAAATTTTATGCTCAGATCAAGGATCTTTTCCATAAAAACAAGGATTTTTATAATTTTGAGAGACCAGCAAACAAATCTCAAGAATCGGTAACCTTTTCTTTATTTAAGCCTTTACCTGAATCTAAAGGAACTGAACAGAATACTTTTACAAAGAAAGAGCAGAGAGAAAGTCTTTCTGCCAAAGCCATCTCTTTTATAGATAAAAAGGCCACTCACCCCTTAGACGCAAGGCAAGTGGAACACGCTCTTAAACAAAACATGACTTCTTTTGCAGACCATATTTTTGAATCTATGGGAGAGCCCTACCATCGAGCCTCTTCCTCAGCCATTGAACGACGTTATGGCAAGAAAGGTCATATTTCTGTAAACCTCCGAACGGGAGCATGGATTGATTATAAGAACAGCGAAATGTCGGGAGGGCCTCTTCATCTTCTAACAAAATTAAAAGATTTTTCCTTTAAAGAAGCTGTTGAGTATGGAGCCTCTTGGGCTGGATTAACTCCTGAGAAGAGTGATTTATTCCAACCTCAACTCGTATCTTTTAAAAATGAAAAGAACGAAGTTTTAGAGAGAGAAACTAAGGAAAAGAAACAAAAAATAGCAAAAGCCCAGGCCCTTTGGCAAAAGGGAAAAGACATCCAAGGAACAATTGCTGAGCGGTATTTAAGGGAGCATCGGAAAATAGAAGGAGAGCTCCCTCAAGACCTTCGGTACTTGCCTGCTGATAAAATGAGACTCCATCCAAGTCTTATGGTCGCTGCAAGGTCTCAGACAGGAGAAGTCACAGCTGTGCAGCTTACTCTCCTTAATCCTCAAACAGCAGCAAAAGCTAAGATTGATGTGGCAAAGAGATCATACGGCTTAATTAAAGGATCAGCCGTAACAATCCAAGCCTGTTCCCATCCCCGAGAAGACGGGAAACACAGGGAACCAGCACAGAGTTCCCATATTCTCTTTATTGCTGAAGGTGTTGAAACAGCTCTGAGTATTAAAGAAACAGGAGTAAGAGAGATGATCAAGGCAAGTCTCGGACTTTCTAACATCGGTCGCCTAACCCCTAACATACTTAATGAGAGTTCATTGAATGGACCCTCATTAAATGGGGGCCCATTGAATGAGAGCCCTCATACCCGCATTATCATTTACGCTGATCATGATGCACCTGATTCTTCTGCGGCAAAGAGTCTGCATAAATCCGTACAAGCTCTCCAAGACAATGGATATGAGGTTACAGTTATTAAGCCAGATCATTTGGGTGAAGATTTTAATGACGTTCTAAAACAAAAGGGTCCTCAAGGTGTAAGGGAGATTCTTGAAAGAAGCTTACCACAGGAATTAAAAAATGGACTTTTTAAGGAGCAGCCTTCTTTACAAACATTTTCAGAGAAGGGACCCACCGAGGCGCTTTCTCGGAGAAAGGAGTCAGAAAACCTCTCTCAACCCATTAAAGCCTACGAGAAGCACGCCCCTATAGAGGGGCAACTAATCTTTGAAAGCGTCATAAAGCATTGTGAAAAGCACCTATATGACTACCTTGAAAAAGAAAAGCGACACCTCACACCTGAGCTTCAAGAGCAAATTTCTATCCAATCGAAAAGAGCTGCAAATTATATTTTCCATTCCCACACACTAAAAGAAACAACACCCACTCTAGAAGAAACTAAGCTATTCTTATTACGAGCCAAATACGAACTTAATCGTATCCCTGAAATTCGGATGGAAATTATGAAAGATTGGCAAAGGGAAGGTCACTTTGATGAAACTAAAGCTAACCCTCAAGCACAAGGCTCGAGGAATGGGCTCATGGCTCATATGATTGCACAACGGCAAGCTTCAATTGAAGGCAGACTCTATCTTGAAGCAAAGCAGAAAGGCCTTAACCCATCTTATCATATTCCGGATTGGGCAGAGCAGGAGTTCAAAAATAATAGACAACAAACAAAATCTCTAGCCCAGAAAATTGTGGCCAAGCATTCCCTTCCTGAAAAGGCTGCTCTGTATTGTGCTAAGGACATCTTGCGATACAAAGAAACTCATGGAGAAAAGCCTACAACAGATCAAATAGCCAAGATGGTTCAAGTCTCAAAAGAGCTTGAAGGAAAAACCTATGCCCCACGTTTAAGGGAATACGGCTCTCATGAAATTGAATTCCTCCGACGAAATACAGGAGATTTACTCTTTAGGCATCTATCTTCTCATAACGTCGGCCCAATACCTCATGATATTCACTATATCCAAACTCAAGCGAAAACGTCTTTAGAGGCAACAACCTATCACATTCTTCAAGATCTTTTGAAATTAAATCAAAAGGAGTTGTCTCTTTAAACAACCACTTAACTTTCGGCAAAGTTGGTGGTTGATGAGTGTGGTCGTCCCAAGGGTCTTCGTCTCATCTGAGATGTTGTCCTCAAAAACTTTGGACGGATGCTGAGGATCTTTCAGCAGGAACTACTGACCCCTCAGTTCTAGCCCATTAATACCCCAAAGTCAAGGGAGCAGGTCCACTCTGCAATAAAGACATTGAAACAGGTAACACGAGCTCAATTGTGTTTTTTGCATTGATCTGTGATGTTGTCACAGGGTTAGGGGTTGCTAAGAAAGATGGTTTTTTTAACAAAGGCTTTCGAGGGAAATCCTTATCAATTCCCTCTAACCTCTTATAAAAACCGTTGATCGACTCATCGGTAATCTTGGTAGGTTTTCTCGCCACCTCTCCAATATCGTTGCGCAAATCCTCTAAGGAAAAACGATACCAATGATCAGGAGTCCTTGTATCAGCTTTATTGATCCGACGCTCACATTCATTCTGTAGTCTTACTAAAGCTTGAATCTGTGGATTTGTCATGTCAACCGCTTGGGGTGATCCATTCCACCAGGATTGAAAAGCCGTAACCCACTTGGCGGGAGAATACCAGGGGACTTGATGTGAGCTGACGGCGTCAGATGTAGCTAATCCTCTTTGAAAGCCACGAGCTTGCCTCTCTGAGGATGTAGGCTTGGAAATGGGATCTCCCGTACAAATTTGACTCGCACAAGCGTTTTCAATTGTCTGTTGCGTCAACGCTTGAAGAACCTTAGCTCCTTGAGTCCATTCAAAACTCTCGCTATCTATTCCGTCTAGAAGGTCAACTGTAAGCGTTCTTCCTTGTTTGTTAACTGTTAATGCCAAGTCCGCAAGTTGCTCGAGAAAAATGGAGGCACTATCGGGATCATCATATCCTATAGCATTATAAGCAAGATTGAGAGATTGCAGTTGAGGCCAGGAATTGAGAGCTTTGGCTATGGCAAGGGTTGAATTTGGATCTTTTATAATTTTTATAGACCCGCCTATTGTATCATATGATAAATCCAAGTAGAGAAGCTTGGGTTGTGCCTGCAATCCCTGTATGAGTTGAACGCCTCCCTGCCAAACAAATGAACCAGCTTCCCAACAATTGGCAAGATTTATCGATGTCAAAGAATGAACGTTTTCTAAACCTTTTCCTAAAAAATCATCGTATAAGCATTGAGTATTTGAAAAATCGAGCGTGTGTAAATTTGTGAGTTGGCCTATTATTTGAGAGAAATTTTTTAACTCTGCAATGACATTATCGTAAAAAGGAGCATTGTTAAAAGCATTTGACATTCTCAGGGATTGAAGATTAGTGAGTCGTGGCAAATAGGTGATTAAAGATTGTATCCCCCCTATTATGCCTGTGTGATCAGCAACAGTCACTATACAATTGTTCGATAAATCTAACGCCGTTAAATTTGGAAAAAGAGTGGCAACTTAAGGCATGATGGTTTCAAAAGCTGTGGGATCATTTGGAATAAGTCCTGATAAGTTTAAATATGTTGTTGTGGAATTAAAACTCTTTAAATATGTTGATGTATAGTTTAGGTCTTCATCAAGAGGAAACGGACTTTGTGCAAGAAAGGACGTTGCCTCCCAAATGCTCTCGCGATCAGCGGTTGTAAAATTATTACCTCCTAAATTAAGACTTGTAAGCTTTTGCAAGTTTGACAAGACAGGAGCTAGGAGTGATCCCTGAGTCAGTTGATTATTGGAAAGATCAAGGGTTCCAAGGTTAGATATTGTTTGCAGAAGGTCTCTTATTTGGAGGGTATCATTACAAGAATTCCAAGAGAGATCAAGGTCAGTTAGATTTTGCTTCCCTTGAAGAGCCTTTAAAAAATCAGGTGAGGTACCAAGCAAATTAACGTAAACTCCTCTTCCTGCTTTAAAAGAAGTAAGCTCAGACATCTGCTGAACGGCTTGCGCAAGAGCCTTAACCCCAGAAGAATAGTAGTATCCAATGAAGTTATTACTCACATCTAAATCCGCTAAGGAAGGAGGAAGAGAGCTAAGGAAAAAACTGGTCCCCTCCTCTATCGTCTCGCCGAGCGAAGATCCAATCGCGTTATTGCTTAGATCTAAAATACTCAAATTCTGTTGGGCAGACAGTCCCTGAGCCAGAGCAACAGGTGCTGCATTAGTAAGTGTTATATTTATTGAGACCCCACTACAAATCGAAGTGCTTCCCAAATAAAGCTCTTTTAAGGTAGGGACTTGGGCTAAAGAATTGCCAAGAGCGATTTGTCCTTCAAGATCCCAATAAAGACCAAAATTAGTAAGGTCGAGAAGGGTCAAGGAGGGCTTAAGAGATTGAGCAACTTGAGTTATATTTGTATTTGGGAAATTCTCCTCAACACTCTCTCCCTTCTCTCCTAGCCTTAACTCTTTGAGATGAGAGAGGTTTTGAAGTGCCTGCCCTATGTCCCCAATATCACCCGGATAAAGGCCATTATTCGATATATTTAAGCTTTGAAGCCCTGTCAGTTGCCCTAATCCTAAAAAGTGAAGAGAGGTGGGATATGCAAGCCCAGGATCAATATTCAGATTAATATTCGATAGATCAAGATTTATAATCTCAGCTGGTAAGGCCATCAAAATTCGAGCAATATCTGAAGAATTTGTAATTGGATTATAACTAATATTCAAAGAATTCAAGGGAACGTTTGTGCGATTAAACGCTTCCACAATCTCCGCAATGACAGGCCCCTCTATGTCCTTATTGGAAAGGTCTAAATCATAGGGTTCAGTGAAATGATAGTGGCCTAAACCACCGACGAGGGTGCTTGCAGGTTGACCCAGAAGAGTATTAAAGACCTCAACCTGAGCATCAAAACAGTCCTGGCTATAGTCGCTCGCATAGGGCTCAAGACCCCCTACCCATGAAAAAGAATTGAGATATATGTCAGGACAGGTAAAATATTTATACAGAACATCAATGATCCCATAAAGCGTATATCCATAAAGGGCGGCCCGAATGGCTTTGTTGATAGGCTCTATTATAGAAATAAGCCAAGAAGGACTTTGCCCAATTTCCCATAAAAGAACAGCTGTTCTGAATTTGTTAAGGGAATAGATGGGAAGGTCTTTATAAATCTCCTTAAGGGCATGAAAGGCGCGTAGCTTTATATGTAACAGGCTCTCACAATCATCGGGCCTCAGAATTAAATTTCTTATGTTCATGCCATGGGTCAGGTGGGCGAGACTCTCAAGGGCCATCATTTTGCTAAATCCCTTGCGATTATGAGCTATATCCAAGAGAGCCGTAAAGGCGTTTTCTCGCACGTACATCTGGGGGGGAAGCCTACCCTCCCACAGAATGAGGGATGCAAGACTGATAATTTTTCTTTTCAGGGGATGAAACATTAAAAGAGACGAAGCAAAAGGAATGACAGAAAGGACATTAAAGACTATCCAATCCCATTTTTTGGACCGATTTGTGAGACTTTTTATACTTTTACGAACAGCCTTGTCAGTCGGTTCAGAGAGTTGGAAAAAATTATATAAGGTTTTGGCAACGGCATAAACAAGAGGTACCCCAAGAAGTGCAAATAAACCAGGATACTCATGAAGCGTTCTAATGATTCCTAAGTAGCTAACAGTATCAGAGTCCATAAAATAAAAACTCGCAAGAGAACCGATGTCCAACTGCCATTCGCCTGACGTAGAAATCTCATAAATTTGATATCCCAGCAAAGCGAGGAGAATCGTATGGATGGACTCGATGGTACCCTCTTCTAAAGAGTTTCCAAATGTTTTTAAGACGATGTTTCTTTTGATGGCAGCACGATTATCCAAGGGAATGGGGCCGCCGTGAAGCCACAAAGGATTACAACAAGCTCTTTGCTTTTTCCTATGGACAGCGTTTTTGTTCGTTGTCAAAGCAAAAAGACATTTATGGATGGAAGCCTCCAAATTCGCCCAAACAATATAATTTTTCCACCAGCTTCCCTCAATCCTTAGGACTTTATCCAGGGCTTCCCATTCCTCAGCCGTTAAGTCTTTAGGATTGATTCCTAAAAGCCGCAAATATTTTAGAGAAGGAGTCTCTTGAATGAACAAATCTTCGGCAAGAGGGTCTCCTTCTAGCGGATTTAATTCTATCTGAAACCCAAGACCTGCTGGTAAGGTAAAAGAATCCTCCTCGTCATCTTCAACAAGAGAAAGAGATACAGCAGGCCTCACTTCTCCCTCATCAGCTTCAGAAGGGGGGAGAGCAGGAGACTCAGGATTTTCTTGGAAAGGAAGATGATCCCCGCCTTCTACAGCCGAAGAAAGAACTCCAATTTCTTCTTTCTCTTCTTCAACGACAACATGAAATTCAGAGGAAAGAACTCTTTCCCCGTCACCTTCCGAAAGACGGAGAGGAAGAGAAATAGGTTCAGGATTTCCTTGGGAAGGAAGAGGATTCTTCTCTTCTTCTGGTAAAGGAGGAGGGCTAAGAGGTAGAGTAGATAGGGGAGGTATATTTTGCGTTTCTGCATTATCTCCCTGGAGGTGAGAAGCTTTCTTTTCCCTAACTTCAGGGATGTCAGGTGGATCGTGTGGTTGATGGCTATCTCTCTTTTCTCCTCTTTTCTAATTATTTCTTATGAGAAGCTTACAAATGTCCCAAAGCCAAGGGAGTTGGGCTACTCTGCAATAAAGGCATTGAAACAGGCAACACGAGCTCAATCATCTTGTTTAAATCGATCTGTGGCGTTGTTACAGGGTTAGGAGTTGCAATGATGGATGGTTTTTCTAACAAAGGCTTCCAGAGAAAGTCTCTGCCAATCCCTTCCAATCGCCTATAAAAATGGTTGATCGTACTCTCGCTCATCTTTCTAGGATTTTTTACCATCTCTGCAACATCGTCA
>MKUL01000031.1 GCA_001897795.1 Alphaproteobacteria bacterium 41-28
TTCTAGGTAACGATGCTCAAGTATTTTGGTCTCTTGATGATAAAGGATGGGCAGCGCTTAACAAGGCCCGTGATGTGATTTTTGATACTATGACTGAGGTTTGTTCTAAAGAAACGAGCTTGTTATTACCTATGAGCTCTTAGCGAATAATTCCTGGCATCAGGAGTTTTTTAATCAAGTACAAACCGTTGCTGAAAAACGGGAAGCTGTGTTTGTTCCTATCCGATTGATTTGTAATGGTGCAGAGCTTGTTAAACGCTTAAAAGATTCAGATAGAAAAGGCTATTTTAAAACACAAGATGAGGCGCTCATTGCAAAAAGACTGTTTGAAGAAGATGTTTATTTTAGCAAAGAGCCGTATGAAATGACTCTTGATGTGAGCCTCCTTTCAGCAGAGGAGTCAGTGCGTCGTATTTTGGATTGGACCTCCTTGGTTTATGGGAGTCGAAATCAGAAACTGGAATTTAAACCATTGAGTCAAAGAGATTTGAACTTAATGACCCAATGGTTTGCAGAGCCTACGGTGAAACAAGGATATGCACGAAATCAACAGTTTTCTTTGGAAGATATTAGTGCAAAGTACGCGCCCCGCATTGAAGGTATTGATCCAGTCCCGAGTTTTATTATTTATTTAAATCAAAAACCAATTGGTTTTATTCAATACTATTGTCTTTCCGACCATTTACCCGAAGGAATTTCAGGAAATCATGCTTCCTTGTTTGACGAGTTCACACCTGAACAATTGGCTGGTATCGACCTTTTTATTGCAGAGCCATCGTGTCTTGGAGTAGGGTTGGGTAGACAAATTATAAGGCGTTTTATTGCAAAACAACTCTACAGATTTAAAGCTGTTGTGGTTGATCCGCAAATTGGAAACGAGCAAGCCATTGCGTGCTATCAAAAGGCTGGTTTTCTTCCCACGCAATACAGTGAAGACGCCAATTACCTACTCATGATAAACATGCTTTCTTATAGAGGGTCCCATGAACATTCTTGAAACGTCACGTCTGATTTTACGAACATGGCAGGAAGCTGATCTTGATCCTATGGCACTTATTGATCAAGACAAAAAAGTATGCCAATTTTTACCAGGCATAGGGAGTAGGAGTGCTACAAAAGCAGGCATTGAGAGGATTGTTGCACATTATAAAGAGAAGGGATTTTCTTTGTATGCTGTTGAACTGAAAAGTACAGGGGAAATGATCGGATTTTTAGGGTTAATGACTCCCTCTTTTGAAGCGCACTTTACCCCCGCTGTTGAAATTGGTTGGAGACTTTCCTCAACGCATTGGAATCAGGGTTATGCTACGGAAGGAGCAAAAGCGGTTTTGCATTATGCATTTACCTCTTTAAATCTTCCCGAAGTAGTTTCATTTACAGTAGTGAATAATCTAGCCTCAAGACGTGTTATGGAAAAAATTGGTTTACAACACAATACCAAGGATGATTTTGATCATCCCAAATTGGAGCCCAATAGCCCCTTGAGACGGCATGTGCTTTATCGATTATCCAGAGCTGATTATCTAAACAACAAAGGTATTCAAGCATGATTTGGGAGACCACGTTAAAAAAAATTACGGATAAAACGGCAAATCAGGCTGCAAAAAAATGGGTGAAAAACCCTACCCATCTTAAGCTTATCAATAATCAAATTAATTGTGTTTATCGATTTGAATCTAATGGACAAGGCTTTTACCTGCGCATGACCCATGAAAAAATACGAAAAGCGCGTGAGCTTTTGAGTGCCATTGATTTTCAGAAACATTTATTTTTATGTGGTACGCCTATTTGTGAACCGGTGGTATCCCAAGCAGGAAATGATGTCGAAACAGTACACCAAGAGGATTTGGAATTTTTTGTTCATGTTTGCCGTGAAGTACCAGGGCAAATCATGCATTTTGATTATCCAGATAAAAAAGCTTATTTAACGTGGGGCCGCGCTCTAGCTCAATTGCATCAAGCCTCGCAAAGTTATGTTGCATCAGAGCATCATTTTTTAACTTGGGAAGATTTGTGGTGTGAGACTTGGGATTATGCGTGTCAAGAAGAGCCCCTGATCCAGGATTTATATCAAACGATTACGACACACTTTAAAACCTTTTCAACCAACTCAGCTAATTTTGGCCTAACCCATGGGGACCATCGTCCTGGGA
>MKUL01000032.1 GCA_001897795.1 Alphaproteobacteria bacterium 41-28
ATCCTCCTTTAATACACGGATATCATACACTATAATGTAAAAACTTAAATCAAAAATGCTCTAGTAAGAATGTGAGTCTCGATGAAAGTAAAATGAAAAGTGAAGCGAGTGATGCCATTATTAGGGGTCAACAAACAAGCATCGATCAATCAATCGTTGGAGGAAGAAGGACTTTCATTGAGGGAGGGCAAAATCTTGCTCTTACCCTTAGCACATTAGAGGGGGAATATCATAGACTGACGGGCACTCAAATAGTGGCTGATTCTGTCAGTTCAACAGGAGATACCTACCTTAATGGGGAAAAAAAGTTAAAGCCCGCAATTTGACTTCCACAAAAGATGTTTTAATCACTGCACCAAAAGTTGATATTTCTGGTAACACGACCGCAGGCTCTTTAAGTGCTGAAGGAGGTTCCATTCAGCATAGGGGCAAAGCAACGATTCAGAACAATCTAAGCTTCTCGGCACCTACCGTCAAACAGCTTGGTCAAACCTTTGCGAGAAATACAAACATTCATGCGCCTCAAAGCTATGTAGATACCTCTGAGTCTCGTAATGAAGCTGTAGAAACCCTGAGGCTTAATGCGGAAAACAACCGGGGATTTAATGGGTTTCAAAGCGCTGATTCCGTCTATCTCACCGTCAGAGACATGGATCTTCTGGATGCTTTGAACCAAACAAAATCCCGTGTGCTGGAAGCTCACTTGACAGAGACAGATATCGATATAAGAAAAAATCTTACCATTGATAGAACGCTCCATCTTAGGGCGCGTCGTCTTGATAACAAAGCCAAGCTCACTGTCAATGGGGATTTTATTGCGCATATCCAAACGATGTTGATGAATCGGGGCATCATCGAGGGGAATGATGTCTTGCTTCATGCAAGACAAGTTATTTCAAAACCAATTGTAGATAGAAAGCCTGTACCAGGAGGTTACCAAGATAGACCCCGGGGTCCAGTCATCTTGAGATCCTTTAAAGGAGATCTAAAGATTATAGCAGATGAGCTTTTGAGCCTCACTGGTACCGAAGTTGACTCAGCCCGAGACTTGATTTTCTATAGTGGGGGTGATGAGTATTGGGGTGCAACGAAGCTTTCTTCTGAAAGGAGGACAGGAAGAAAACATCATAGAGTGCATGAACAAACAGAATCTCATCAAAAAACTCAGCTTAAGGCCGGCGGAAATCTTATCAACCGCGTTGAAGGAAATGGGATTAGGGAAGGATTTACAGCCCGTGTAGGAGGAAAATTCGACTCTTTGACTCAAGGAACGGTAACAAACAAGGCTGTATCTAACATACGTCAAATAACGTCTGAGACTTCAAAAAAGAAACCTTTTGGCGGTCGTACGAAAACGACGCGGCAAGAAACGATCATCACACAAGAACCTAACGAAATTAGAGCTGGTACAGGCATAGCTGATCCGTCAATAAAAGATTATCGTGATCAGGGCTCAGTGATGAAAACCAGAGAGGGAGCCATAAAGCTGGGTTCCCTCGAAGGTAACACCCACTTCACAGAGGTTACGAAGAGGGTTGAAAAAGGTAAGCAAAAGACGAGCGAAAATATGCTCATACACTCGTCTCAAAATAAGGGAAGCATCCATGAAACGAAGAGGATTCAGAATCTCCAAGCGCCTCTCGGAGTGGAGGTACTTGGTAACGCTATTCACGTTAACATTCCTCGGGGCTATTCCTTAGCACAGCTGAGTAACGGAAAAGGGATGGAATGGCTGAAGGGCCTCCAAAACAATCCCAAAGTTAAATTTCATGCCGTTGAAGAGTTACATAAAAAGTGGAACCAAAAAACACGAACCCTTAGTCCAGCTGCTGCCATTATTCTTAATGTCGTTATTACGGCTGCGACAGCAGGCGCAGGAATTGCAACAACAGTTGCGACTCTGACGGGAAGCACAATGCTTGGAGCCGGAGCAACGGCGGGAGTTAGCACATTGGCCACTCAAGCGGTCCATGCATTGGTTGCGAGCAATGGAGATCCGCTCAAAGCGCTGGAAGTAATGGCCCAGAAGGAGAATCTTTGCTCACTTGCAACCAGCATAGCTACAGAAGCTGTTTTAAATGGATTGGGAATGCCAGCCCACCCAAGGGGAATTGGCCAGCATCTTGAACAAAGCCTTGTGCGCAATGGACTGCAATCCGTACCTTCTCTGGCACAAGGGGAAGATCCTGGGAAAGTCCTTCGCCAAGCAGCCGTAAACGTTGGGGTTGATACCCTTGGGGGATGGGGTGCGGAGAACATCGGTCATGCCAGAGCTACGGGTAAGATTGATGGAGTCACGCAAATGGTTGCTCACGGTGGTTTAGCAGCAGGGGAAGGGACGATAGAAGCGGCTCTTACATCTCAGAATATAGGTGACTTAGCAGCTTCGAGAGCCGTAGGCGCGATGGTGGCTGAAGCGGTAGCGGATGTGACGAAAAAACCGCTTGGTAGCCGAGAGGCTGCAGCGAACGCTGGTCGCATTGCAACGGCACTCGTTGCTCCTGCTTTGAAGCTTGATGTTGTTAAGGCTGATGATGCGGCGAGAAATGCGCTTTATAATAATTTTTTGCACCCAACTCCCTATGCAGAATCAGAAAAAGTACAACAGGAAAACGCGGAGGCTCTGAGAGAATTAGCTACGACAGAAATCCCAGGAACAAATGTAACCCCTATAGATTTAGGGGTAGAATTGGTTTCCCTTTATCCTCCTTTAAGAATTTTAAGAACGGCTGGATATGGAGCCCAATTTATTTGGAGGGGAATCAGATGGGTACGTTTGGGAGAGAAAGCCGTGCCCATTGCGAGGGTGGTCGAGCAGTCCGTAAAGAAACCGGGCCAGAATATAGAGGCAGCTATACTCAAGAAGACTCCTGAAGCATTGCAAGCTCCGACAGTACCAAGCAAACCAGCTCTTGCTCCAGCACCAAAGCCAAAACCGAATGTAACAGGACCGAATGGTAATCGACCATCATTCAATCCCCAAGCCCCGCAGACAGCACCGCCCGCGGCTCCTGCAGCACAAAAAGCTCCGCAGAATTCTATTCAAGCACCGGGTTCTTTGCCAAGGGAGACAAACACAACAAAGAATGTTGGAGGGGTTAAAGTTAAGAAAGGTGAACAACCATGGACAGTGAGGCCGGGTCAAGAGTACAAAAATAAAATCATCGGTACAGGACAAAAAACACAAACGGATGGACATGCTCAAGAATCCTATCGGCAAGCTCTTGAAATTGCAAAGAGGAATGATGTTGAGGCTCTTATGCTAAACCGAGGTATGAACCGCATGTTACCCAGTGGGAGCAAAATAAAACCGAATACACGTCCTGATATTACCTATAAAACAGGAGATGGAAAAATTCATCAGGTTGAGGTGCCGAGTAGATCAGATAGGCCAGTGGATTTGATGCAAAGGATGAAAAGAACAAATGAACAACTGCCGCAAGAAATGCAAGGAACTTTCAGGAACGAGTTTATTAAGGAAATAAAAAAATGGTAATTGACATTAAACGAGGTCCTTTAGCAAGTACTTTAGTGTTACACGGTTTTCAGAAGAATTCCATAGATTTAAAAGGCTGGTTTAACTATATAGAGAGGTGGTTTCAGAAAGGAGGAGTAATCCCAATAAAAATGGACATCACTGGCAAAAACTGTGTCAAAGGAAGAAGTACGATAAAGTTTGAAAATGGTAAGAAAAGATTAGAGCAGAATAATTTTCAAGAAATTACAGGAATTTGGATCGCTGCTCTTCCTCCCAAGGTAAAAATAGAAATGTTTGACTTTATATTTGCTGCACATCTAGACTGTACATCACCACGAGATACTTTAGTTTTATGCTGGGATGATCAGATCATAAGGTTTGAGAGAGGGTACCTAGAGACGTTAGCCAAAGATCTTTATACTTATTTGCAACCTGCGTATGGATATGGATATCAGAGAGAGTTTCGACAGGGACCAACATTTTATCCCTTTGGGGTTCTTTCAGGAATTGACGCCTTTTCAGAAGAAGCAAAGCAAATCACTCAATGGTCTATCGAATATGGTCGAAGCGACGGGAATTATAGGATAGGAATGTTTAGAGATATCTATCCTATTAATTTTCTTTCAAAGCCTCATTTAGACCAGAAGATAGGAAACCAAACTCTTCAATGTTGGATTGAGTCGTCCCCGCAACATGGAGAGCTTCACACTCTCATAAATAATAAACTCTGGTCTTGGTGGATTCCTGAGGACAATATTGCTACTGTTCGAGAAGAATTAAAACCGATGGGGTTGTTGATTTGCGTTTAAAAAGCCACTTCTGGTCCCGAAAAAATGATTCCCATTGTCCCCATAGCGATTGACAAACTTACCCACTTATATATAACAGAGATAAGTTTAACAGATTATCCAAAAATGGTAAAAGAGGCGTGATAAAAAAATCAATTCTCCTTCTCAGCTTAATGGCGGGCATGGTGAACCTATCTTCTGTTTTGGCTAAAGTCGAAAGAGAAGAAGATACACCTGTTAAAAAAGCCGTTCCCGAGCACGAAAAAACTGCACACACTTTTCTAGACAAATCAAATTATTTATATATAACAGAAATACGTTTAACAGGTTATCTAAAAATGGTAAAAGAGACGTGATTAAGAAAGATACGTGTTAAATATTAAAATGAGGTGAGGTTAATATGTCATATAAATCAATTTTAAAATTAAACTTTATTCTACTCCTAACTTTAATGGGATGTAATAGATACAGCATCGAAACGGGCTACGATGAGTTTAGAAATTCCCCCTCCTGTTCTTTAAAAGATAATTTGTTAAAATTCCAGACAGGCTTTTTTACTGGATCATATAGGCTTGAGCTTAATTTAGATAAAGTAGATAATAATACGGTTCTCGCACACTTTTGTTTGCAGGGTTATGCCAAAAATTCATTCTTTAAGCCCAATTCCCCCATTCTCTTTAAAATTACTCATAAAGACAAGACCACTGAGGAAATTAGGTTAACACCGGTAAGCCCTGCGGAGAATAAGGAATGGACTCAAGCGAATTACGGATATGTTACGACTTATAGCAAAAATTCAATGAGTATTGTTTCTGCAAACATGACGCGAGATCAGATTTTAAAAATTGCGCGTGCAGAGAAAGTAGGATTTGCCTTAGATGCTGTTGGCGAACCTATAAGGGGAGAGCTTGACCAAGGAGATCTACAACCCATTCGAGAGTTTGCTGATAAGTGTTTGGTTCAAAAATAATAGAAACAATGGAGTGAGGCTTCGGTTTTGCAGCTCACCTTTTAGCTCTTTTGATTAAACCATATAGTATGCGGGGGAAATTTATCCTACCTTAAAACTCACTCAAAACCACAGAATCTTTGGTGTCGAAGAGGTGATTGACCGTTCGACCTACTCATTACGAGGATATGCACGAGAGATTCTAGAACACTCAAGCAATTTCCTCTCATGGAATTTTTTGCAGCTGCTTTAAGCAATAGAAGTTATACCTCTTTATTTCTTTTCTTTTACGGACCCGTGCGGCACCAAGACTTCTTGAGCTTCTCAAAATTTTGGAAAACATCTTTGTGTAGATTGGCTCCCCGGGACGGACTCGAACCGCCGACCCAGTGGTTAACAGCCACAAAGTTTAAACCTTATGTCCTTATCTAAAATTAAAAGAACCTTTACAAACTCATGAGAAATGGCTACCTTCATGTCGATAAAATTTTATCAATTTATGCCAAAATAGCTGTCTAAAGTATACCCGGCGTATACCCGGGGATACCGAAAAAGGTTGTTAGATTTGCTAATCATAATTTTCTGATTTTGAAAAGAAATTGAGGGAGAGACCATGAAACCACGAGATAAAAGCTTTAATTTTACAAAGAAAAGTTTAGATTCTCTCTCTTTACCTAAGGTAGGAAAGCGTTTTTATGTTTATGATACTAAAGTAAGAGGCCTTGAAATGATGGTAACTGCACAAGGTTCAAAGTCTTTCAAAGTATACCGGAAATTAAATGAGAAACCCATTCGTGTAACATTAGGCAAATATCCTGAAATGACCGTTGAGCAAGCTCGAACTGAAGCTCAAAAGGTTATTACGGAAATGTTAAAGGGTAAAAATCCTAATGATGAAAAGAAAAAACTTCGGGCAGAAACAACTTTTGAAGACATGTTTTCTTTGTTTTTAGAGAGATACAGCAAGCATAATAAAAAAACTTGGCAGGCTGATGCAAGAACTGTACCAAGATTTTTAGGTCATTGGTTTCGGAAAAAACTCTCAGCTATCACTAAGCAAGAAATCCAATCTCTTCACGAAAAAATTAGGACTGAAAATGGGCTTTATCAAGCTAATCGGCTTCTTGAAAGAATTAAGGCCATATATAATAAAGCTATTGAATGGGGCTGGGAAGGAGTGAATCCTGCTCAAGGTATTAAGAAATTTAAGGAAAAGTCAAGAGATCGATTTCTCCACCCTGATGAGCTCCCTAGTTTTTTTGAAAGTTTGGATGCAGAACAAAATGATACCATTCGAGACTATATTTATGTCTCCCTCTTTACGGGGGTAAGGCGGTCAAATGTGTTGGCTATGCGTTGGGAAGATATTCATTTTGAACGGCGAGAGTGGCTAGTTCCCGAAACTAAGAATGGAGAGCATTTAAGAGTCCATCTTGTCGAATCAGTTATCGATATTTTAAAAACTCGTGTTGAAAAGTATGGAAGAAGAGAATGGGTCTTTGAAGGATCTGGCAAAACAGGCCATCTGATGGAGCCAAAAATGGGATGGAAAAGAATTTTAGATAGAGCTGGTATTAAAGATTTAAGGCTCCATGATCTAAGACGAACCTTAGGAAGTTGGCAAGCGGCAACGGGGGCCAATAGCTATATGATTGGCCATAGCTTAGGTCATAAAAATTCCCAATCTACGGCTGTCTATGCTAGGTTAAATTTGGATCCTGTGAGAGCATCCGTTGAGAAAGCCACGCAGGCTATGTTGCAAACCATCAAAGGAGATGAAGCTCAGAAGAGCATAAAACCAAGATAAAATTTACATTATGAGCGATGGCTGAATAAGTTTCAAGTTTGCCAAATTTAAATTTGCAAGACGTCATGAAATATGATATACAATAAGCGTAGGCTGGGTATTTTAGAAACATAACGTATAATTAGACATTCAGTAAACATAGATTGAGAGTCCAGTTAGAGGTGGCAATTTTTTGACACAATAACTGCTCAATACTTCCCGAAACATATCAAGAAACGACAGAAAATATATTCATACTCATCCCTTAGGAAATTAAGTAAAAAATCTTATTTATTTTTTACTTATAATTTTATTAAGGATGGCGATTTTTACCCAGATTACTCAGGATTAAAACTTAGAATTCGCTGAGTTACCTGAAAATAAAACAAAAATCCATAACCCATGAGAAAGGATATATCTATGGAAGAATCCAATAAAAACCGCCTCTTAAGTCGGAGAGAAGCCGCCGACTTCTTAGGCATAAAAGAAGTCACACTTGCTATTTGGAAATCAACAAAAAGGCATGGCCTTCCTGTCGTAAAGGTGGGAAGACTTGCCAAGTACCGTTATGGCGATCTTCTAGAATTTGTTGAAAGGCAGACGATAAATAAGTCCTCAGATGTCGCTAATGATAACTCAAGATAGCCATTAAGAGGACATATGCACCAAACATTTTATCAAGGGCAGGGCCACTCCCATGTGGCCCTCAAACCCTCGCTTGCCCAAAAACATTGGGGCTATGAGGGAAAATTTGTTAAAGCTATGCATCAATCGGGTATTGATTTGGGAGAGGAGATCATAGCTGATGGCGTCATTCATCGATTTGCGACTGGTAAAAAAGGTCACAAAGATGGCTGGTACGTCTTTTATGGCCTAGCCGGAGCTTTTGGGGACTGGAGTCAAGATATCCATGAAAAATGGAGTTTAAAAACGGCTGATGTTCCTGGCTTAGATAAAGAGCAGCTTTTTGAACAAATTAAAAAAGCAAAAGAATCAATAAATGAAGAGGGGCACCAAAGGCAGGAAGAAGTTGCTTTAACTGCCTTAGATAAATGGAACGCTTTAAGCGCAGAAGGGCAGTCTCCTTACCTTATAAGGAAGAAGGTTGAGGCTTTTTGCGTTCGCTTTAGCAAAAAATACCTGGTCATTCCACTCAGAGACACGATAGGTAAACTCTGGAGCCTCCAATGGATTGGGTCAGATGGAACAAAACAGTTTCTCACAGGAGGCCGGAAGAAAGGCTGTTTCCATACCATTGGCTCTCTTGAAGAAGGAAAACCCATCATTGTCACCGAAGGCTATGCTACGGGGGCAAGTATTTATATGGCAACCCAGCAAGCAACAGTCATTGCTTTTGATGCGGGGAACCTTGATTCAGTCATCGAGGAATTAAAGAAAGCCTTTCCAAGAAGCCCCATCCTTATTGCAGGCGACGAGGATTGTTGGAAAGAAAGCAATGTTGGCCGCATAAAAGCGGAAGAAGCTGCAAAGAAATACGGCTGTTCTGCTATCTTTCCCAAATTTAAAGATATAGAAACCCAGCCAACAGACTTTAATGATCTTCACATGTTAGAAGGATTGGAAGAGGTAAAAAGCCGAATCAATAATTCATCCCAAAGCACAACCCTAAAAGCCTTAAGTATAAGAGAACTCTTATCCCTGGAAATTCCGCCTCGAGAAATGATCCTGAATCCCATTATTCCTGAACAAGGGCTCGTTATAGTGCACGCGCCCCGGGGAATTGGCAAAACCCATGTTTCACTGATGATTGCCTATACAGTTGCAACCGGGGGCCAGATGTTTAATAGAAAATGGGAAACCTGCAAACCAAATAAGGTCCTCTTTATCGACAGGGAAATGCCCTTAGCTGTCATGCAAGAACGCCTTGCCAAAATTATAAATAGTGCCGAGGCTGAAGTCACGAGTGATCATAACCTGCTGATCATTACCCCAGATATCCAAAATCAAGGCATACCTGATCTTTCAACTCTTGAGGGACAGCACTTTATTGAAGAGCACTTAAAAGATGTCAAGCTTCTCATTCTCGACAACTATTCAGCTTTATGCAGGAGAGGGAGAGAAAATGAGGGAGAAAGTTGGATTCCTTTGCAAGAATGGTTTCTCATCTTACGAAGACGAGGCATTTCTGTCCTTCTCATCCATCATTCTAACAAAACTGGAGGGCAACGAGGGACATCAAGGAAAGAGGATCTGCTTGATACAGTCATCACTCTTCGCAAACCAGAAAGCTATGATCCAAGGGAAGGTGCGAGGTTTGAGGTACATTATGAAAAAGCTAGAGGCTTTTATGGTGAAGAAGCTGCACCTTTTGAAGCCTGGCTTAAGGAAGAGAATGGAACATTCGGCTGGTGCCTTCGGAATCTTGAAGACTGTGAAATAGATAAAATCATTAGCTTAAAAAAAGAGGGACTTACGCAAAGAGATATTGCGCTCGAAACAGGGTTAAGTCCTGCAACTGTCAATCGCAGGCTTAAAGAGGCAAAAGAAGGAGTGTTCTTCATGAGTCATTGGAAAGCGAATAAAGCTTGTTTCATGTTTCACGTACTTGGGTGTGAAACAGTGAAACACACCTCAAATCATGAAACAGGGGATGAAACGTGCATGAAACAAGCTCATTAAAAGCTTTAGCTTTCAAGGCATTAGAAAGATTAGAGAAAAATAAGCAACGAAACAAATGTGAAACAAAGGGCATAAATCTTGTTTCACGACCTATCTACCATGAAACAAGATATGAAACAAAAAATATAACACCGACGAAGCCAGTTTTATTGCAGCTCTCTTCCCTTTCTGAAGAGCAAGAAGAACGTATCGCCATTGCCGAGCATGATGGCCAACAAACTCCAACACAAGCTCAACGAATTGCTTACCAAGATGCTTTTATAGCCGTTTTAAATACTCTTCCTTATGAAGATCACTACAAAAACAACTGGTTGGATCAAAGGATAAAGGCAGTAAAAGAGTGGCTTACCGCGCAAAATCTAGAACAGCCGGACTAAAAGCCTAGAGAGAGCTTGATCATTAGAATACTAAATAGCGGTAGGTAACCTGGTTTTTACTTCCTCTGTGTTCTAAAATTTTGTTATCTACTCCAAATTTCAAATCACGGCTCGCTGTAGAAGTAGAAAGATTTTTAAAAACATCCATATATTCTTTTCGAGAAAACCACCTCTCTTCAAGAGTTTTTCTTGCATACTGCAAGCGGGATTGAGCATCATTTAGACGAACACTTGTGCCTTTTCTATAGCTTTGGAGGGCCTTAAGAATTAGCCCCAAGGCAAACTCAATAAATTTTGTTGAATTGCCTTCTTTGTCGCACTGGCTTAGAACTTGGTAATACCCTTTTTGGTTTTCCCTGATGAGTTCTTCTACAGTAATAAATTTAAAAATAGGATTTTCTTTAGCTAAGATAAGCTGTTGCCATAATCTTCCCATTCTCCCATTTCCGTCCATAAAAGGGTGGATAAACTCAAGTTCATAATGAAAGATGCAAGCTTTTAATAACCAAGGAGTGTCTTTGTCTTTTTTAATAAATTCAAATAAATCTTCCATTAACTTAGGAACACGCTTTGCAGGGGGAGCAAGATGAGCGACCTTATGGCCTTTAAAAATGCCAACACCTCCCTCACGCCATTTCCCCTTTTCCTTGATAAGGTCTTTCATAAGGATTGCATGAGCGCTTAAAAAATCTCGCATAGATGTTGGATTTAACTGATCAAACTTATTATAGAGGGCAATAGCATTTTGAACTTCGACAATGTCTTTTTTAGGCCCAATAACTCTTTTCCCTTCAAAAAGGGATGTCACCTGCTCTAAATTTAGGCTATTCCCTTCAATGGCTAACGATGATTGGACAGTTTTGATATTATTTTCTCGCCTTAATTTAATAGGCTCCGTGTCAAGCTTTTCCCCTTCTAGCACGCCGAGGGCATGGGATATACTTTGAGATAGAGCAAGGATGCGCGGTGTAATAGAAAAAGGTGGTTTATAGGGCATATAGAGATGCTATCATATGATAGTATCTTTTTCAAGAAGAAAACAAATTTTCGGAAATCTTTTAGATAATTATTTGAAAACTATAAAAAATATTATCTTGCTTTTTTAGAGTAAGACTTTAAACTAAAAATGCTATCTCGCAGCGAGATAGCGCGACGCAAGAGTGCTGAAACACAAATGCGCCGCTAACCACGCCAACGCATGAGGTTGACAATGGCTGAAAATAATGTAGCGCAACTCGAGCGCATTTCTCAACAACTAACTCGTCGATTTAGGCATCTTGAAGATCTTATGTCTCAAGCCTGGCTTGAACATGAATTGCTTCGCGGTGATTTAAGAGACCTTTTTAAGGTTTATTATCGCTGGTTAGGGGAGGAAGGCATCGAGCATGAGCGGCATTAAGCTCTCTCTTCCATTTTTCATCTTTTAAGTGTTTTTGAGAACGATTTTCGACATATTTGCTTAGTGTGGTATATGCTGGGAATTGCTTTCAAAACCCTATACTTTGAGGTTATTTCCCTTCCCTTAGCTCACGGGATATTAAAAGATAAAAATGGAAGAGGAGTGTAATGGTGAATCTTTGGTAGTACGCTGGTGGAGAGGTTATGATTTAATCTTTCCATCTTCTTATTATCCGGCGAGAGCTAAGGGGCATTATGAGGAACACAAGTTGAGTTCCAATTTCCGACGCACAGCGTCGGAAATCTATTACATCCAAAAAATAGGAAAAGTCATTTTTAGGATATATTTTTAAAATTAACATTACATCCGGAAATTGGAAAAAGTCAATAAACGGATGCCATGATATTTATACTATTTTGAGAGAGTTAGGAAGACAAAAAATAGCGTTATCACAAATTTTTACATTTGGGTTCTGTTTTTGAAGCTTCATTCAATTCCTCCAACCCCTGCCTTGCCCATAGACTGAGTACATCTTCGGACCGGGCCATTTCCTCCAAAATAAGGAAACCTTTGTACAAAGCGGCAGCCGACTCTTTCATCTGGGGAGATTTTTGAAGATCCTCTCCAAGTATGATGCCAAAAGTGTCAAGAAGGCCTGCCTTTGAGGCGAGGCCCCCTACTGCAATTAGAGAGCGAGTTCTTGCCTTTCTAGCGGTGCGAGAGGTGAGCTCAAGTTTGTTCATCATGCGATACCTTTTCTCTTCAGCCCTGATGATGTGCTGCTTCAGTCGTTTGAGGCTTTTTGCAATTGCTGTCAGGGAACCTGGTGCGAAAGGAAGGAGCACGCTTTTCCCACTCCTGTTGTTGAATGGCGGAAGCCGTTTCATAGGTCTGGGTCAGGATATCCAATACAAGACCCCGGCAAAAACCATCCTTAAAAATCTTTTCAACCTCCTTATAAAAAAGAACGGCCTGCTGTGTGTAAAGCTTGTTCCGTTTCTCTCTTAGCCTTTGGATCTGTTTTTCGAGGGTTAGCAGTTTGTTCGCCATGCGAAATCCTTCTTTGTTTTCTGATGACTTAATTTACCAAATTTATTATTATAAATCAACATAATTTATTGAAATAACTAAGTATATTTCCATATAAGCATGAATAATTTTGTGTATCATTATCGACTTTTTGTCGATAGAGCTGTCTTAGTGGACTTTTTTAAAAGTTTGCTAAGCGCGCTTATACGTCTGCCTTCGGCGACAGCGCTTGATCGCAAGCGACGCATAGCGACAGGCTAAGC
>MKUL01000033.1 GCA_001897795.1 Alphaproteobacteria bacterium 41-28
AGGCTAAAAAATAAAGGGGAGACATGATTTAATCTTACAAGCTCATTGTAACCATGTCTACGAATCACACATATAAGGGCTTTTTCTGCTTCCGTAATGAATCCCCAACTTCTCATGAACTTCATCGTATCCAAACGCAAGCAAAGGCATCTTTAGAATCAATTCCACTTCACATTGGCCAAGATCTATCAATGATAAATCAGAAGGAGTTTTCTATTTGAATTTTACATTTGTTTACCCATAAAGGAAAGAGGGAGGCTGCATCATAAACAGCTCCCTCTTTTGTACCGATAATGTAACTCATTCAATACTCTTTTCTTGAGGTTTCTAGAAAGCATCAGTTGATTTCTGGAATAAATCTGTCATGATGTTTCTCGTCCTGTCTTTAGTCGCGAATATTTAATCTCCTACACATTTTATCAATCTGAACCTTTCTCTTTTCCAGGTTTTCTCTCAATGTGCATAATAGGTGATCTCTCAGTTCCGATATACTAAAGATTACCTTTGTACCTCTATGCCTGTAAGGGGTCTTTTCTCTATATTTTCTATCTAATATTTTTTTCTCCTTATTTGAAATATTATTGTTATAAATATGAACCTCTTCTAAATAAAAATTATGTTTACTACCCCCTCTCGTAGGTTTATTCATTTTTAAGAACCTACGCAATCTTTTAGCTCCTTCATCTCCTATCTCATTTTCATCTAGATAAAGAATTTTTAATAAAGGAAAACAGCTAGGTAGAATTGCAGTTAAATTACAAACACCTTCACATCTCAAGTTATTCTTGCTTAAATCAAGGATTTTTAAATTAGCAAGTATATTTGTACCAAAGAAATACACATTATCGAGTCTAAGTGTATCTCGCTGAGCATAGCTATTCGGTTGTATTGATTCCTGCATGGGTATAGTGGGCATAGGACTAGTAATGTCCATAGCTTCTAATGTTAATGTCGTGAGTGTGGGAATTTTGCTAAGCCTTTCGAGTAATGAATTGAAAACTCTCTCTGTTGTTGGGCTTGCCTTAAAAGTAACCTTTTCAAGAGTTTTATTGTCTTTAAGCACTTTTCCCAAAATATTCCATGTTTCCGTCCCGAGCGGTTGGTTATTAAAAAAAAGCTCCTTTGTTTCTTGGTCATTGCAAAATATTTTGAGAAGGAGTGAAAAATTTAATTCTTTCGGTAGACATACTCCTTGTCTTTTTAAAGCTTTTGATAAAAAGTCCTTTTTAAATTTTTTTTCCTCCTCTTCATGCTTTTGTCTGATTTCGGCGGTCTGTAGAGAGGCATAATACTTGAGGGTATCTTTTTCACTTTCATCCAAATCTTCCTGTCTTGTTGTTCCATTCGAATGGCAATGATCAATTTTTTTCATTTCTATGCCCTCTTCTTCAAGAATACGTGTTTCTGGGCGAGAATTTTGTGGACGTCGATGTTGTTCGTCAGGATGACCATCACCATCCATTGAATATGCATTGTGAGTTATAAAACTTGACGTTATTAAAAGTATGAATAAATTTGTTTTTTTCATCGTTTTTCTCCTAGTTGTGTTCATGTTACTAAAAATATTTTTCAGTATTTGTTTATCAAATAACGTATCCTTGTATCCAATCAGATTTTTATTTGATAAAATATTATTTCTATTAGTTGTCATATAATTTCTCCTTTTTAAGATGTTAAGTATTCGAGAACCTTATTGGAGGTCGGGAGGTAAAAATAAGGTTCTCTTGTGTCTAATTTTCTAGTTTTAGGTGAAAAAGTATATCTGTCGAAAACACACATAAAGATTCTCAGGAAGAGATGAAGAAGCCAAAACAAGGTTTTGGGAATTTATTTTTTTCGCTTGAATGAGCGCATCTACGTAATAAGCACGTAGATCCCTATCAAAAATATGTGATGATCTTTACAAAAAAAGATCTTCTCATTAAATTGTTTCTATTTCCGCTAATTTAAAATTATGCGAGCACTATCAAGTTTTTATGCGAAACACACAAATTCTTTTTCCTCAAGAGCTCTATTCTAAATACCTCTCAACAATTAATGGTATTCATTTTACTCAGCGAGAAATTGATGTAATCGCTTGTGTTCTTAACGGCTGGAGTACAAAAAGAATAGCTTCGCTTTTACTACTTAAACCAACTGCCAAAGGCAAAATTAAACACCAACCGAAAAAAACCTCAAAGAATATTCAATCTATTAACCCAAGAACTGTTCAAACTCATATTCGCAATATTATGTCTAAGCTAGACTGTAATACGAGGGAAGGTATCATTGATTTTATTGAAGCCTCTGACAGACTTATTCATTTAAGAAAATACTACTCCCTCTTACGAATTGAGATAGCTTTTGAAAAAAGCTTGAAAGATATTTTTAAGTTGAGACATGAACAGGAAATTATACTCCTCATCGTTCATAAGAAGGATAAAAATACCAAAAATCCTCTCTTATCTCATCTTAAAGCTCATTTAAAACTTGTTGGAATTACAATTTCATCAACAGTTCGTAAAAAAGAAAGTGAGTATGCCATTTATATTCTTCCTAAGTTAGATGAAAAGAATGATATTTCTTCGCTTCTTGAAAAAGTGAAGAAAAGCCATAAGGAGATCTTTTTTGTTCTTCAAGAAAAGGAGAGTCATAAAAACATTCCTGAAAAATTTAGGGATCTTAAAACTATAGATTTTACGAAATATGAAAACTACTATTTTTCTTTTATTAAACTTCTTAAAATACTCTGCCCAAATCTTGAGTTTGAGAAAGTCGTAACTGATTTTAAAGATAAGTATAAAAAAATACATGGATCTATTGAGTTCCAACAACCACAGCCCCTTTTAAAAGAGAAAGAACCAGAAAATCATTTCACCCATCATTTAAGATGGGTTCTTTTATTCGTCCCATTTATTGTTGTCTTTATGGGCTATTGGTTTGTAACTCGTGTGTGGAATCCAGATGATGCAAATCACCCCATTCGACCAGATTTAGTTATTCCAAAAAAATCCGTGCTTCTTGATCGTCCCCAACTCATTGCTCAGATAGATGATAAGTTTAAAGGACATGAGGATATTCAAACTATTGCCCTTGTAGGGCCGGGAGGAGCGGGAAAGACTACCCTTGCTCGCCAGTATGCTCATCAGCAAAAAGTTAAAGTCGTTTGGGAGATTAATGCCGAAACACAAGAAAGCCTAAGAACCTCATTTGAAAACCTTGCCCAAGCACTTGTCGCAACAGAGGGGGATAAAAAGATATTAAGGGCAATTCAGGAAATAAAAAATCCCGCAGAAAGAGAAGATAAAATCATTCAATTTGTAAAAAAGCGTCTGAAATCTCATTTACACTGGTTTATCATTTACGATAACATAGAAAAGTTTCTCGATATTCAAAAACACTTTCCTCACGACTTTAAAACATGGGGACAGGGAAAAATCATCCTAACAACACGTGATGGTACCATTGAAAATAACAAGCATGTTAATAGCATTATTCAAGTTGGAGAATTGACTCCAGAGCAAAAACTTAGCCTCTTCACAAAAATTATGACAAATGATCATAATCATTCCTTAAAGCTAGCTCTAATTGAGGAAACTAAAATATTTCTTAAAGCGCTGCCTCCTTACCCCCTCGATGTATCGGTCGCGGCATATTATTTAAAAGCGACCAATATCCCCTATGCAGCGTACTTAAAGAGTGTAACCGAAAATAATAAGGACTTTATCAATGTGCAGGAAAACCTTCTAAAAGAAGCAGGGGATTATACAAAAACTCGATATGGCATCATTACTCTCTCCTTACAACATATTTTAGATACTCATAAGGATTTTAGTGATCTTTTACTCTTTATAAGCATGCTTGATTCCCAGAACATTCCTCAAAGCTTGCTAAGGACGTACAAAAGCGAAACTGTTGTTGATAATTTTATCTATAATTTAAAAAAATATTCTCTTATCACAAATCAATCCTCGTCATCTCCTTTCGGTTCCACTTTTTCAATTCATCGCAGCGTTCAGGGCATTAGTTTAGCTTATCTTATAAAAATATTAAATTTAAAAAAGAAACCACAATTATTTCAAGGAACTTTCAAGTTATTAGATAAAACTATAAGCGAAATAATTAGTGATGAAAATATTTCAAAAATGAAAGCTTTAGTTACTCATTCTGAGATCTTTTTGAGTCACGATAATTTAATAACGAGTGAAATGAGAGGGGGCATAGCTGGGAAGTTAGGATGCTTTTATTTTTATTTTGGAAAGTATTTGTTATCAAAGCAGTTACTTGAAAAAGGCTTAAAAATTTTAGATAATTTAGAAAACAAAGACTACGCCAGAATAGCTCAAATGTTAACCTTTTTAGCAATCGTTTATAGAGAACTAGGTAATTATGAGAAAGCTAGAAGTCTATTTGAACAAAGTCTTGTAATCTACAAAGACATTTTAGATCAGCAGTGGGGTATTGTTTGGGTCTCAGTTCATTTAGGAAATATTTATAGAGAGATGGGGAACTATGAAAAAGGTAGGCTTTTAATCGAACATGCTCTCACACGTCAAAAAAATAAATTTTCGGGTGATCCTATTCAGTTTGCCTGGACTTTGTTGCATTTAGGAAATCTTTATAGAGACCTAGGAAATTTTGAAGGAGCTAAAAATTTATATGAGAAAAGTTTAGAAATTTATAGAAAGAAATTTAATGATAATGAACATATTGGGGCAGCCTGGGTATTGTCACATTTGGGAAGCGTTCAAAAGGAACTTGGGAATTACCAGGAGGCTAAGATAAGTCTTGAAAAAAGTCTAAAAATTTATAGCAATCATTTCGACAAACTTCATCTTAAAGTGGCTTGTGCTTCATTTTATTTAGGAAATGTTTACAAGGAGCTGGGCGACTATGAAAAAGCAAAGAACTTCATTGAGCAAGCTTTACTGGCTTATGAAAAAAATTATGGAAAAGATGACCTTCATACTGCTAAAGCCTTAATTAGCCTGGGGCAAATTTATCTTTTAAAAGGGCAAGTGGAAACTTCTGAAAGTCTTATGTTTAAGGCTTCGAGAATAGTTCAAAAAACAAAACATCCCGATAAATATATAATCTTAGAGGCTTTAGCCGGCCTATTTATTAAGAAATCTGCAGATGCAAATGACAAAAGTATGAAGCAACAATCTCGTGATTTTAAAGCGAGAGCAACTGATTACTTAAAACAAGCTCTAGAAATTATAAAAACTAACTTTCCTGAAGATTCACCACACTTAATACGGATACAGGGTAAGCTTAAGAACCTCAGCCAAGAGTAAGAAGCGTGAAATTTTTTGAATAACACTGTATCATTTTCGAGGCTTCTCTCCATTCAAAACAGATAATTCTCATCGTGAGGATTTCTTTTTCTTACTGGATTCTAAAGCTTTTTTCTCGTTGATATAATCTTGAAGTCTTTTATCAGATTCCATCTTCTGGACTCCCGCATTATAGATTTCTCTTGTTTTTGTATTCATAAGAAACACCGCCAAAGGCGAGGTTTGCATAAGGAAAAGTATGAGGCTCATAAAAGCTCCGGTCATCGCCGTTGAAATAATGATGGTGAAGAAGGGCTTATCCCACCTAAAGGCATATTTTTCCTGAATACTTTGACAAATAGAATGTGCCTTGCTAACGGCGTTATTGAGACTGTTAATGTCTTGTTCAGCGCTTTTGATGAAAGGAGAAAGCGCTTTGGATATATCAGTTTGGCAAGATTGGACGACTTTTTGAAAATGCGTCTCGAGTTGTGTCTTCACATTTTTCTCGAGGTTCTCTCGAATTTCTTTGACACATTGTTCCTTAATATCGGAAATTTTTTTCGCAACTTCGTCCATCTGTCCTTGATGGAGTTTTTTGAGAGATTGCTGAAGATCAGATTTTATGATGTCTAATGAAATTTCTTTCAAAGCTTCTTTTTCTAAATCAGTAAAGTCTCCACTAATTTGGGGAGACAAGTCTTTGTGGTCTGGGCTAGGCATATTATTCTCCTTTTAGCAAACCTTAGAGTAATATATTTTATCGATTATGATTTCTGAATATAGTTATGATTATATCAAGTTGTATTTACGTTTTTTCATTAATTCTATTGAAGAATAATACAAAATTATGAGAATTAAATCATTAGAAAAAAGAATTTTTCAATAACTATCAGAACTGAAGAATGGTTTGTTGCTTATGGGTTACAAAATGTTTGAGGAACCTTCTAATCCTCAGCTCAGGGAACATCACTTAGTCGCAAGGTGTTCCCTTTAACTCAAGACCACAAGGTTCCTCAGCGCTGTCCCCACCTCTTCTATAGAACTCCACCTGGATGGGCTGACTCAGGGAAATAAAGCTGGCCATGATAACGGATATTACACCGCAAGCTCGACGTTCCTATTACCCAACCAGCCGAGCTCTTGCCCCGAGCCGTCAAACCACTCAAGAAAAAGAATCTAAAGAAGAAAATAAGGATTAAAGCTCTCGATTGAGCTCTTTCTCCTTCAACCATTCATCATAGGTCAATGAAAGGCTCCTTAACGTATCTCGAGCAAGACCGAGTTCGATCCATGCTTTAGACGTCAGATGCTTAACAGTTTCCAATTCGTGAGAGAGTTGTTGAGAAAGAAGCTCAAGTTGAGCTATGGTCATTCTAGCCATGATGGATACCTCCAGTATCGATTGTGGTCAGCGGCGTAATTGTGTTTCCGCACGATTACGTCGCGCTACCTCAGGATGAGCTAGCTTTTCTAGTTTAAGGTGTTTTTTCTAAAAGGCAAGAAGTTTTTTTATTCCCGACCAGGAATTTTTTCTTGAAATTATCTATTCATAATATATACTGTTCCTGATCAGGAGCAAAAAGTGAAAGAAATTAAAACAACGCAAGCCTTGGGACAACTTATTCGGGAAACTCGAAAATCTCAAGGATTAACGCAAGAACAACTAGCAAGCATTTCGGGAACAGGGCGCCGCTTTGTTCTTGATCTAGAATCGGGAAAAGAGAGTTGTCATCTTAATAAAGCTCTAAAAGTTCTAACAATGCTGGGATTGGAACTTTATCTCCGGCAAAAGGGCGAGCACGCTTGATATGATGCGTACTCTCTCTGTTTACTTCGATGAAAAATTGACTGGAAAGCTTACTCAAGATGAAAATGGGCGATTGAATTTTATATATGATGCTCATTACTTGGCCTCTCATAAGGCTTATCCTCTTTCTGTCTCATTGCCATTAGGTGATAAACTTTATGAAGATTCCATCGTTCGACCTTTTTTCTCTAATTTGTTGCCTGATGATTTGGCCCGATATCGTGTAGCTAAGTTATTGGGCGTTTCAGAAAAAAATCCTTTTGCTATTTTGGAAATCATCGGCGGTGAATGTGCTGGCGCTATTTCCCTTTACCCGGAAGGCCAAATCCCTCCCAAGGAGAGGCCAAAGGATTATGAGTATTTAGATGAGGAAAAACTTCACAAAATTTTACTGATGCTTTCACAACGCCCTTTACTTGCCGGAGAAAAAGATGTGCGTATGTCTTTGGCAGGTGCACAAGATAAATTAGCTGTAGCTCTCATCGATAATAAAATAGCCCTTACAAAAGGTACATCTCCTACAACCCATATTATTAAACCTCCTATTTCAGATATTCCTGAGAGTGTGTTTAATGAATATTTTTGCATGGTTTTAGCGAAAGAGATGAATTTAGCTGTTTCTCCTGTCGAAATAAGATGGGCTGAATCTCTCCCTTATCTCCTTATAGAGAGATATGATCGAACAGCAGACCACCATCACCGACTTCATCAAGAAGACTTCTGCCAAGCACTGAGTATCCCTCCAGAGCTCAAATATGAAAATGAAGGTGGACCTTCTATAAAAGATTGTTTAGAGTTAATCGAAAAATATAGCATTCGCCCTGCATTTGATAAAATTATGTTTATTCATACCATTATTTTCAATTACCTAATTGGAAATGCAGATGCACATGCGAAAAACTACTCTTTTCTTTATCAGGAAGGAAAGCCTCGTTTGGCGCCTGTTTACGATCTCATAAGTACAGATGTCTACCCTCAGTTAAGCAAAAAAATGGCTATGAAAATAGGTGGAAAATACAAACCAGAAGAAGTTATGTTAAGGCATTGGCACCAACTTGTTCCAGACACTCAACTTGCAAGAAACACAATAGAAAAAGATCTTAAAAAGTTTGCAAATGACCTCCCTGAAAAAGCTCTTTCTCTTTCAAAAAAATTAGAGAAAAAAGGGTTTCCTGCTTCTATATATGGAAAAATACAAGCTATCCTTGAAAGCAAGTGCCAGCATATTCTTAAGTATTGGAGAGCAGACAAATAAAGGGAAGTTTATAAACCCACCCCTGTTTCTCTTTTTTCTTATCCGCTCTCGAAATAGTCTTCTCATCTATTTAATATTCAAGGGACACTCATGGGACACTAGCTGGCAACAAAGCACAAAACGGGGCAACTTCCCATAAGAAAGAAAACTTTATAAATCAAAATGTTATGTGTTGCGAGTTACTCTCAAAAGTTGTGGTTTATGCATTTCCTAAGACTCATAACCTGAAGGTCGCAGGTTCAAATCCTGCCCCCGCAACCAAGAAAAATCAAAGAATTTTTTAAGGGAATGAGTATGAATATATTTTCCGAAATTGCTTTGAAATTTTTTAAGGCGCTGGGAGAAGTCAGTTAAGTAGAGAAAAAATTACCTATGGCCTTAACTCTCAATTTTTATTTTTTGTGCTAAATTATGTTACGTACTTAAATATACAACCTTTTTTTATACCTTACATTATTGCCAAGGACCATCCCATTCCATAATAATAGGCAGAATTACAAGGGGATTACCTTTATAAAGAGCTTCTACAGCCAACGCACGTGCATTGACAGAGTCAGGTTTTTCCTGGGCAAGAGTTTTTTGACTTCCTTCAGGGAGAAAGAATGGGTCAAAACCAAATTCGCTATTTCCAGTTTTATTCACAATTTTTCCTTTTACGGCTCCTTCATATACATACACGAGGTCTCCTTGACGGAATCCAAGCAGTACTCTCCACACGGCTTTCTTTCCTTTGAGATCTTTCAAATTATCTAACAACCATTTGATATTAATACCTATATCAGTTCCTTCTACATCAAGAGATGTATCTTCAACAAGTATACCTGGTCCAATGTTGCTTGCCTTATGAACGATGACTTCAATAGGTGTTGCTTTTATTTCTGGTAAATCCACGGCACTACTCGTAAGCAGCTTATTATATTTTAAAAAAAGAGCGGTAAATTCCAGAAGCTTATCCTTGCTGCAGGTATTAATTTTGTTAGGAATTCCTAATTTGTCTTCCGTGACATTTGAGTTTGTAGCTGAACTATGATTCTGGATCGGTTGTTTTTTATATTGTTTCATATTATTTTGTGCCATCCCATAATCTGTAAGTCCTTTATTAAAAAAACATATCTGTGAATAAATTTATCAGCGAGAATACGGGAAGAATAAATTATTCACCTCCTGCTCATCATATGCGATCTGTTGTGGTTAGCGTATGAACGCGATTGCACTTAGGACCTTTTTAAAAGAGAATTTTTAAACCCGTATTACACCAGCATATTTCGAGTCGCCGCTGGAAGGCGCACAACAAGGCCTTCAAGTTCCGGACGCATGATAATTTGGCACCCCAGTCGAGAGGTTTGGGTAAGGCCAAAGGCCAAATCCAACATATCTTCCTCATCCTCTGTCGCATCGGATAAAAGTTCGTACCATTCAGGCTCAACAACCACATGACAGGTTGAACAGGCTAAAGATCCCTCGCAAGCACCTTCTAGGAAAATCTTCTCACTATTTTGATGGGCAATTTCAAGAACAGAAAGGCCGTTTGGGGCATCGACTTCCACGCGCTCTCCATCCGGTTTAATAAAGGTCATCTTTGGCATACCATTCTCCTTTCTATTTAACAAAACCCTGTATAACCGAGTTCATCTGAAAGTCCAACCTGATTCTTTAAAGAGAATTGAGATTAGCTTATACTCTTTGTAAGATAATCTGAAAATGCATTTATGGGTAGAAAGAGGTTGTCATGACACCCACACGACGATTTAAAGTAGCAACTCTTGTTAGAGATAAGATGCCCGACCGCATTCAGCAGTTGGGAGGATCGGTTGAAATGCATCTTTTAGACCCCGAAGATCATATCAATTATTTAAAGCTCAAACTCAAAGAAGAAGCTGAAGAGGTCTGTCAAGCCGACAACCCAAAAGAGCTCAAGGAAGAAATGGCAGATGTTTTGGAGGTACTATATGCCCTCTCAAAAAAATTTGGACTTAGGTGGGAACACATTGAGAAGGAACGTCTTCAAAAACGAGATAACCGAGGCGGATTTAAAAAAGGCACATTTGTGGAATTTGTTGAAGTTGAAAGTTTTGACGATTCCCATCCCCTCATCCAATACTGCCTTGCCAATCCTGATAAGTATCCTGAAATTTTAGAAGCCAAAGCTTCATGATTTTTTTTGTTAATGGGGGTTCAGCAAAAACGTGAAGCTACGTCTTCATAGCAAAATATATCCTTCTCTATAGGGACATATTATATCGAATTTGTCCTTCTGGAAGAGGACATATTACGCATACTTCTTTTCAATCCTTCTTCTTCCCATCAGTCACCATCCATTGCTGCTTTCTAAAAGCATCAATAACTTGGCTAATTTCATCAGAGGGCGTTTTCATCAGTTGCAGGATAGAAGTAGCTAATTGAATTGTAGGTTCCACTGTTTCAGGAACAACAAGACGGGCCCCTGACCCCATGAGTTTTGCCTGATGCTTGTGATCTTTAACCCGCACGCAAATAGGTATATCTGGGAAATGGCGCCGCAACATCATCACGGTACGTACAGAAGGATTAATCTCGTTGAGAGTAATGACAACGACTTTTGCACGCTCTACGCCTATAGATTTAAGCACTTCACGGCGCCTAGCATCCCCATAAAATACAGGGTATCCCTTTGCCCTTCCTTCCGTCACGCGATGCAAATCAATGTCAAGAGCGACAAAAGGAATTAAGCGAGAGGCTAAAATATCCGCGAGCATTTGTCCAACCCGCCCAAACCCCGCGATAATGACATGATTTTGAAGTTCCTTAACTTCTTCAGTCTCCATTCTTGGATCGATACGATTTTCATGCGTATGTAATCTGTCCGCCCACCATTTTCCCAGCATTGCCAAAAAGGGTGTTAAAGCCATCGAAAGAATAACCACTAAAAATAAAGTATCCACAAACCCAGGAGGAAGGAATTTCTGGGCAATCGCAGGAGAGAAAATTACAAAAACAAACTCCCCTCCTCCAGCCAGGAGTAGAGAGACTCTCATACTTGTGGAAATTTTTAACCCATTAATTCTTGAAAGTAAAAAAATGAGCAGGGCTTTCAAAAGAAGCATAAAAAAGAGAATAATTAAAACAATACTAAAAACCTTAATAAAAGCAACGAAATTAAGTGCCATGCCCACGGACATGAAAAAGACTCCTAATAAAAGGCCACGAAAGGGTTGTATCTCTGCTTCAATTTGATGACGGTATTCCGTCTCAGCTAAAAGAATGCCCGCTAAAAAGGCTCCTAATTCCCGAGAAAGACCTGCAATCTCAGTTATAAAAGCTGTTCCTAATACGACTAAAAACGTTGTAGCCATAAAAAGTTCTGCATTCCCACCCGTTGCCACAGCACGATAAAAAGGACGAAAAACAAGACGACCCAATCCTATAATAAAGACTAAAACGACAGCCGCTTTCAGCGTGGCGTATGAAAGTTCCAAAAATATATTTGCCCCTTTCGTTCCTAAGGTCGTTGTCAAAATCAGTAAAAGAACAACGGCAAGGTCTTGGAATAATAGAATTGCAAAAGAAACCCGTCCAAACCGAGTTGCGAGCTCTTTTCGATCATGCAAGACTTGAAGGACAACTGCAGTTGACGACAAAGAAAGGGCGCCTCCTACAAGGAGGGCAGCTTCTTTTGGTAATCCTGCCCAAAGACCAATGAAAGTAAAAATACTTCCTGTCACCACAACTTGCGTAATGCCAAGGCCTAGAACATAACTTTTTAAGGCTTGAAGACGTTGAAGAGGTATATCTAATCCTAACGTAAAGAGAAGAAAAAGGACCCCAATTTCCCCCAAAAAATGTGTTTCTGTCGGATCAGTGACGATTCGCAAGGCATGCGGGCCAACAAGCATTCCTGCGACCAAATACCCCAACGTTGGGCTTGCCTTCATACGCCGGAACAAAAACACAACCATAACCGCAGCCAGAAGAAATCCTAGGATGTTGTATAAATAGGTTGTTTCCAGATCCATGGCTTTTTTGCTCTTTGTTTTTTGTATAACAGGATCATAGCACAGTGTAGCAGAAGAGCAGAAGAGCAGAAGAGCAGAAGAGCAGAAGAGCAGAAGAGCAGAAGAGCAGAAGAGCAGA
>MKUL01000034.1 GCA_001897795.1 Alphaproteobacteria bacterium 41-28
GGATATCATACACTATAATGTAAAAACTTAAATCAAAAATGCTCTAGTTCATCCAACCACGCTCCATCAAACTGAGATCCTCGCAGACGTTCATAAGCTTCTGCGCTATAGCATGTCGCAATTGCACCATTTGGCCAGGTGAGCTGCCGCTTAGTCGGTTTATAAATAAGATTTTCGATTGGTGAGTGGACAGACAACAAACCTGATACGCCTTCCACCATAACTTGCCGGACTTCTACTTCCGTTTTACCGATAAGAGCAATCCTTTGACAGAGGCCTTCGCGTACCCACTGACGAATTGTTTCTGCTCCTGTACGTGTTTTTCCAAAACCACGACCTGCAAGAATCAACCATACCCGCCAGTTGCCTTCGGGAGGAAGTTGCTTTTGCCTCGCGCACTTCTGCCAATCATAACGGGAAGCTTTGTTCTTCCTTCTTGTTTTTTCCTTTTGAAGAAGAGGCAAAAGTTTTTTAAGTAAATATAACTTATTCATTTTTCACGTATTTTCAGTATAACAAATAACTAAAGAAAAGAAAATGAATTTGATGAAATGGCCAATATTTAAAGAGGGGATGTTTAATAGGTTGTTGGATCTCCCAAACCCATATCGAGTTCGGTTTCTTCCTCAAATTCTTCAATTGTAGCTTCCGCTCTTGCAGGATCTGGAACCCAAGCAATATTAAAGAGAGCATCCCCCTGATAAACCACAGGAAGTTGCGTGTGCCCAATGACAATGCCTTCCAAGGTCGCCACCACCTCAACGTTGTTTGTTCCCAAGGGGTCTGAAATCATTCCAATGACATCTCCTTTAAGAACTTTTTTGCCTAAATTACAAGCCGACCTGAAAATTCCTGTGGTCGGCGCGCGTAACCAACGGCTGGCTGGAGCGATAACCGGAGATTTTTTTGCAGAAGTGGACTTTTCTGAAGAAATCATGCCAAGGCTTGCCATCACCCGGAATATGCCTTGTACAGCGGCACGGATTGCAAATTCATCAAAACGGAGGGCTTCTCCTCCCTCAAAAAGAAGTGTTGGAATTCCAATTTTTTCTGCCGCTCCTCGCAGGGAACCATCTCGTATTTTTGATTTCAAAATAACAGGAGGGCCAAATGCAAGTGCCATTTTCAACGTTTCTTCACTTTGAAAATCACACCGAATTTGTGGCAAGTTGATGCGATTATCTGACCCTGTGTGAAGATCAATTCCATGGGTACAGTGTTGGGCAATCTCTGTTAAGAAGGTGTTCGCAAGCTGTGCCGCTGCTGAACCTGTTTCAGATCCTGGAAAACTCCGATTTAAATCACGACGATCAGGAAGATAACGACTTTGGTTTAGCATCCCAATTAAGTTCACGACAGGCAGAGCTATAAGAGTCCCCCTCAGGTGTTTGATTTGCGGGGAGGCTAAAACTCGGCGGATCGTTTCAATACCATTAAGTTCATCACCATGAATTGTTGAACTAAGAAAGAGGCGTTTCCCATGGCGACGTCCATGAATGATGCGTAGATTTAAATTGAAAGTGGCATGATTTGGGAGCATCGAAATAGGAATGTGGACCGTTTTACGCGTACCTGGCTCGATGGTCTCTTCTCCAATTTTAAAAGGCTCTTGTATATTTTCGCTTTTCTTTTTCACGATTTAAACTCCGCCTAATTACAGAAGAATGAACCAAGTATCTAGTTTTAATATACTCTAAAGATGATAAAGAAATAGTTAATAGGATGACTATGAGTTTTATGAACGTCTAAAGGTGCTAATATTAAAAATTCATTAATATAATTTGACTTTTTAACTCAGATTTGTTAAATAACAGCATCTTTTCTTTTCATATGAGGAAGTCTATGTCCGAAGTTCTGATTGCTGGCCCTGTAGGACGCATTGAAGCCCGTTACCACCAGGCTAAAGTTCGGAATGCTCCCCTTGCTATTATTCTTCATCCCCATCCTGAACATGGGGGAACAATGAACAACAAAATAACCTATGCCTTGTTCCGTGCCTTTGTGGATCAAGGATTTAGTACTTTGCGCTTTAACTTCCGGGGTGTGGGCCGATCTGAAGGTAAATTTGATCATGGAGATGGAGAGCTGAGCGATGCTGCTGCGTGTCTTGATTGGCTTCAAGTTCAAAATTCTGAGCCCCGGCAATGTTGGGTTGCGGGCTTTTCTTTTGGGGCTTGGATCTGTATGCAGCTTCTGATGCGTCGTCCGGAACTTGATGGCTTTATTGCCATTGCACCTCCTGCAAATATGTATGATTTCACTTTCTTAGCACCATGCCCCGTGTCTGGGATGATTCTTCATGGGGGAAAGGATGAAATTGTCCCAAAAGATTCTGTGATGAAACTTGCAGCAAAGCTTTCGGCACAGCGTGGTCTTCACATCGACTATCGCGTCATTTCTGAAGCGGATCATTTTTTTGCGAACGAAGTTCCTGAGCTCATAACCCATGTGCATGAATATCTAACGACAGCGCTAAACCCTATGCCCAAAGTAGCGAACGGATGAAGAAAGCGATAATAGAAGAATAACACGAGCTCTATAACCCCGGACAGGGTTTATTATAATAAAGAAAATTCAATACGTTATCGTCATTGCGAGGAGCTTTGCTCCGAAGCAATCTAGAGAAAGCAAATAAATATTTGCACTAGATTGCTTCGTCTCCTTCGGAGGCTCGCAATGACGATTTTAGAGAATATATAAGTGCTAAGACAAACTCAAAAAAGCTTTAAAATCTCCCTCAAATCTTGCGTCGTTCTAATCTTGTAAAAAGGCACGTCCGGATATATTTCATGCAATCGTTCAAGCAGAGGTTGTACTCTTCGATCAAAGGTCCACATATACTTGATTAGGTGAGGAGGCAAGCGTTCATCGCATCCTTCGGCTCTGTCTTGAATAGATTTATTCTTGAAAAACCGTCGCTTTATAAGTCTTCCAAAACAAAGTGGACGAGAGGTACAAAAATAAAGAACAAGATCCGCCCGAGAATAACGCATTTCAAGGGACCTAATCGCATTTCCATCAATGAGCCAACGCTCTTGATTGACAAGGTCCTGTTGAAAATTTAAAAACTCTTCCTTGTCTCGCTCGACCCAATTTTCACGATAGTAATGCTTATCCAGATGATGAAGAGGAAGCTTCAGCTGATGAGCCAAATGAACAGCAAACGTTGATTTTCCTGAGCCAGGGAGACCAAAGATCATGATGCGCTGATAATTCATTAATCCTTAATATCCACGTGAATTTTAGATTGCCACGTTAGCTTAAGAGCATAAAGAATTGCAAGAACATCAATTCCTTCTTGAAGGAGGGCTCCTGCAACGGGTTGAATCATGCCAATCCCTGCAAAATACATACCGATTACGCTTAAGAGCATTCCACCCCCAGCAGTGATCAAAGCGGTCTGACGCATCAAAGCACTGATGTGGATAAACTCATCCACTTTTGCAAGAGAGCTTTCGAGAATGACAGCTCCTGCGGCTTCAGTTGTGACGATGTTCTGATGTCCAAAAGCGATACCAACGGTTGCCGCAGCAAGAGCTGGAGCATCGTTAATTCCGTCACCCATGAAAAGAGTCGGTGCTTTGGACGCCTCTTGACGAACAATTTCAACCTTTTGTTCAGGAGTTTGCCCTGCATAAATTTCCTTGATGCCCAGTTTCTTGGCAAGGTATTCAACTTCTGAGAGGCGATCCCCCGAAACAATCATGATTTTTGTAAATTGATGAATAGGGGCTAGATGGCTAATGAAGGAAAACCCTTCATGACGTAAGGTATCTCGAAAACGAAAAACGCCCGCGAGTTTGTTATTGATAAGGATGATACTTTCCATTCCGGGTTTTGGTGAGGGCAGGTAGGGGACTTGGTCAGGGTACTCACGGGTTAAGGTTTTACGACTGATAATCTGAATAGTTTTCCCATTAATCGTGCCCAATAAACCTTGACCCGGATTTTCCGAAACTCGCTTCACATTCAATAGAGTGAGGCCTGACTTTTCTGCAGCTTTCAAAACGGCTTCTGCTAAGGGATGCTTGGAAAAACGTTCCAAACTTGCTGTTTTTTGGAGTAGATGATCGTTTTTAAACGCAGGAAGGCTTACGATTTCTTCTAATTCTGCTCGGCCATAGGTCAGGGTGCCAGTTTTATCAAATATGGCTGTCTTACAGGTCGGCAGGCGTTCTAATACCACTGGATCTTTTATAATGATTCCGCGTTTTGCCGAAAGGGAAATGGCACTAATGATCGCAATTGGTATGCCAATCAGAAGAGGGCAGGGGGTTGCAATCACAAGAACAGCTAAAAAACGAACAGGTTCATCAGAAACATACCAGGCAAGTAAAGCACTGATCAAAGCAAAAGGAGCAAAAACAGCGCCAAGCTGATCACTTAACCGACGAAGTTTAGGGCGTTTTTGCTGAGATTCTTCCATCACTTTCATAATCTTGGCGTAGCGAGAATCTTGGGGAAGTTGGGTTGCTTGAATAACAAACAAGGATTCACCATTAATGGCGCCTGAAATTACTGAAACGCCAGGGGCCTTTGATACAAAATAGGGCTCACCCGTAAGATAGGATTCATCCATTGACCCATGTCCTTCCACGACAATACCATCGACCGGACATGTTTCATGCGGATAAACAACGATATAATCCCCAACTTGAATTTTATCTATCGAAATCTCTTCAATAGACTGCTTTTGTTTACGATGGGCTATGGAAGGCATGCGTTTCGCAAGGGCTTCAAGAACGGAGGAGGCCTTACCAATGGCATAAGTTTCTAATATTTCTCCACTTGCAATCATCAAAAGGACAATCGTACCTGCAAGGTATTCTCCTAAATAAACTGCCGTAATCACAGCAAGGGCTGCCAAGGAGTCGGCTCCTAAATCACGTTTAAAAAGCTTAAATAGGATTTGAAAAATAAGAGGAACGCCACAGATGATAATACCTATCAAAAGAGGGATATCTTTAGCAGGGATAGCATGTATGGGTTGAAAAGAGGCCATTCCAATTAAAAAATAGAAAACAATAGCGACCAGAAGGATGACAAGTAATCCTATTTGCCAATTGAAAAATGATCGTAAGCCTGCCATGGGTATAAGCGTTTCTTTTATTGTTTAGGAAAGGCGTACCTTAAAAGAGTTAATTTTAATATAACTAGCCTCAAGCACCGATAAGAATCCTTGGAGACTCATTGATTAAAATTATATAAATCCCGTTGTCCAGAGTTTATGGGAAGCAGAATGTATTAAGAATTTTAAAACTGTCAATTTTTTCTACAATAATTTGATGCAAATATTAGTATTGAGCTTATATAATGAAACTGAGGAACATTTTTTAGTTTTTAAATAGAAATTCTTTTTGCAAAAAAAAGGCCCTACATATGGTAGGACCTCATAAAAATTTTGATTGAATTAAGGGGTATCCTATTTTTTCGTTATTACTAGTTCTGTTAGCCAGAGAGTTCCGGATGGATCGACTTCAAATCTTCCAGAATTCGCTTCAGCTATTCTTGCCCACGTTTGTCTAGCTGCTGGAGTCTTCATTGGAGCACATGGTGTCCTGCTAGTTCTAAAAGTATAACGGACAGATTTTTCTTCATTAGGCTTACTTATACCCTTTGGACGGTATGGTTTTCCGGGTTTTTTAAATTCAAAATCTGTCTTATCAGCTTTCTCCGTTTTACCAGCAGATGCATTTTGGATTGAAATTAAAGAACAAAGAGACATTAAAAATACAATATTTTTCATAAAAATCACCATCTTGTTAACAATATTTTTTCTATAGGACATATAAAAAATGAAATCAATATAATTATTTTTATTAAAATTTAAAATAATTTTTATTAACTTTTCGAAAATTATATCTTAAATAACTGGTCTAATGTTTTTAAAATGTTTTCAATTCCGCTTAATCACTTAAAAGCCATACTGGGAGTATAAGACATTTGATAAAATGCATTTAATGGCACGTTGAATAAACGGGGTGAGGTTTTCAGGAAGTTCATCTAAGTTGAAAAACCGTACATCATCTGCCTTGTGTGGCTCTAGATTACGTATGATTCCAGAAAATTGCTGAGCCCTAAAAAACAAGTCTTGTTGATAAAAGAAAGATCCATCCGGCTGGGTATGCTTGCGATACATGGTGTGGACGAAAGTGAGATCTTCCTCTTCAATACTGATGTTTACTTCTTCAGCGGCTTCACGAATGACCGCTTGCTTTGGTGTTTCACCTTCGTGTAATCCGCCCATGGGAACAACATAGAAACCATCTTCAACGCCTGTGTTATGTCGGCGGAGACAGAGAAGACGATCCTCATTAAGAAGAACCAAAAAAACGCCAATTTTTATTTTAAATCGGCTTTTCTATTTAAAACTGATCCACATTCCCAGACATACGAATGAAGACTTCCTCCCACGTCTTTCCATAAGGGTAAAAGTCATCCCTGTTTCCACTTTCCCATTTCTTTTTCATTTCAGGCGTATCGATGATGAAATCTGGGCGGTATTTCTTACTGATCTCCCTCAAGTCCTGATGAAGCTCCGCCATAGAAGGGCGTCCCCAATACCCATTATAGATTTTGTAGATCTTTATCCTGGCTCCAGAACAAATGTATGAGGGATCATAGGATTATTTGTTGTGTCCGTATATTCCAAAATCTCAAGGTCATTTAAAATAATACGTTCTTGGTCATAGAGAAAGGGCCAATGAGCTCCAATGCCTAATCTAAGATCATTGATCAAGATTAAGTTATCACAATTAATGGTCACCATCCGCGTGAATCCAACATCACATTGTGAAGAAAATTGCACCATCTGATGAAGCTGTTGACGATCTTTTGGACAATAGATCCCCCTCCCAAGCATAAGAATCATGGGATCATTTCCTTGAAGAAGGGACAACTTTCGCTTCACCCCCGTATGATCTGGTAATTCGTAATCAGGAAGCAAGGCTCCCACTTTTATATCTGCACGCATAGTAAATTTCCTCGTTGTTCATCGAGGATCTTACCATTTTTGGGTTAAACATCCCTTAATGGGGTCATAAAGCACCAGGTATAATTGTCTAGATCTTGCAGCCGGCACATCCGGTACCCCCAAAACATATTTTCTGGAGCAGAAACGGATTGTGCCCCATGATCCAAAGCTTCCTTGTAAAATTTATCTACGTCTTCACAATAAACGCAAAGGGTAATGGGAGAGGCAATTCCACTAGTAATGGGTGATTGGAGCGGGCTTTCATACACCCCCTCTTTTCCAATCATGATCAATTGATCTTGAAAGTTAAGTTCTCCATGGATCCCACTTCCGTCTTCACCTTTCTTGAGTTCTGACAGGTTAAACAGAAATGCTTTTTGATAAAAATTAGCTGCAGAATCAACATCTTTGGCGGTCAAATAAGGAGATACCACAAAATTTGTGTGAGAACTCTTTGATTGATGGGACATATAAAAATTCCTTTCTTAAGCTTTTTCGTTACTTCATAATCTGACCAAATCCAGCATGTCCAGAATTTTTAAGAAAGCTCATTTCTTCAGGCGTGTTTTGCCGCCCTAGAATAGCATTACGATGAGGAAAGCGGCCAAAACGAAGGATAATATCATAATGTTCTAAAGCATATTTGAGTCCCTCTTTGTCTTTTAGGGATCTAAATAGTTCTATGGATTTTTTCTGATCTTCTAGATTTTCGCTATGCTGAAAGGGAAGATAAAGAAACATCTTTTCTGATGGAAGGAGATTTTTATCAAAGCCTTTGACAAGGGCCTCTTTTGCTATTTTTAGAGCTTGAGAATCAGAAGCAAAAGCCTGTGGCGTTCCTCTGTACATATTTCGCGGGAATTGATCTAAAATAATGACAAGAGCTAAAGCTCCCATGGGCGTTTTTTGAAGATCTGATAATTCTCCATTCAATGTTCTTTTATAGATTGGCTCAAATTGATTGCAAATATGCTGATCAAGTTTGGGACTGCTTTGAAACCAGAAGTCTTTTGAAAGCCCATAGTCTGGAGAGCCAGGCTCCCCAAACCAGAAGGAAAGAACACTTGAAATGATCGCTTCTGCACTCATTTAACTGTTTATGTGTTGTGTTGGCTTGTTATGGCTTTCCCATTCCTGCATACCTCCATGATAATCAATAACATTTGTATATCCTAGCTCGATAAGGCGTTTTGCAAGGTTTTTACTCGCTGGGCATTCTCCCCCTCCACAGTAAACAATAATTAACTTCTTCTTATTTGGTAGGACTTTTTCAATCATTGTTTGGTCGGAATCATAAGGGAGCCTTTCAGCGCCAATAATAAGAGCGCCATCGAAGTACTTATCTGTACGTGCATCAACAAGGGCGTGGGGTGCTTTAGAATCCAACAAGGCTTCAAGTCCTTTCATGTCAATCGTTCCCCATTGGTATGCAACAACATTTTCTTCATGAGAGGAGGAAGTAGCACAGGCAACGTGAGGAAGCAGGCTGACAGAAAGTGCAATTGCACAAGATTTTAAGATATCCATATTTTTAAATTCCTTTGTTAAATAATGTTATACTTATTTTTATATAATAGGTATTAATATGAGTTGTATCATGATTGTTTCCAAGAAAAAATTTGATTATTCTAAGCAAGATGTTTAAAATTTCTTAACAAGATTGAGGTGCAGATGAATTTTGATGTGAATGACCTCGCCCTTATCGAAGCCATCGAAGAATGTGGCTCTTTTTCTGCGGCTGCGGAAAAGCTCTATCGTACTCGCTCTGCTATTACTCAGCATGTCCAAAAGCTTGAAGATCAACTTGGATTTCAAATTTTTAATCGAAATGAATATCGTCCCTCATTAACTCCTGAAGGGAGGCTCTTTCTTGAACGGGGGCGTCCTCTCCTCAGGAACTTCGAACGACTGAAAGCTGAAGTTCAACATATTAGGCAAGGCTGGGAATCTGAATTTACAATAGCCATTGATGATGTTCTTGCTATTGAAGCTCTATTTTCTTTGATTGAAGACTTCCGAAAAGTGGCTCCACAAGTGACGATTCGAATTCTTCGTGAGGTATTAAATGGGTGCTGGGATGCCCTGCTGGAAAATAGAGCAAGCCTTGTGATTGGCGCTACAGGGGAACCCCCTCTTGATCTCATTTGTGGTCAACAAACACTTGGCTCTGTGGAATTCGTTTTTGCTGTTGGGAAAGATCACCCCCTTGCAAATAAAACGATACCTCTTCTCCCTGAAGATCTTATGACCTTCCCAACTATTATTGTTTCTGATACCTCTCAAATTGTACTAAAGCGTTCATCTGGAGTTATTTCTCATCAGCCCAGAATTATTGTACCCACAATGGATGCCAAAATCCGAGCTCAAGTTTTGGGATTGGGGGTAGGGTACCTTCCCCGTCCTCGCATTCTCCATCTGCTTAAGACAGGCGAATTGATAGAGCTTACACTTACTCATCAAGCGAAAAAAAAGGGGCATTTTAATATTGCGTGGCAAATTGATTCAGAAAGCCCAGTTCTTGACTGGTTTTTGGAGGCCCTAGAGCCTAAAGAGGTGAGACGATGGTTGTTAGAGGGAGCTTAATAACATTTTAATATTTTTAGTTTAAATTAAAGACTCCCTCTGATGAAATAAAAGGAGAGTCTTATGAAAGTGTTCGCAAGTGTAACTCTCTACTTAGGATTTTCTTTGTTGGCAGGGCAGGGAGGTAAAGCCCAGATGCCGGATTGTCCTCCAAAATGTTATCCCTTAGACAGCGGAGAGGTTGCAAGAATTTTTGAAAATTCACAAAGTCCTCTCTATGATGGTCAATTCAAGTGGATTGTTGACAAGGTAGGGCAGGGGTTCATTTGTTTGGACTATTGTCCTTCTGGTGAATACGAGGTAAGCAACGGTGTTTTTAATGGTGAGAAATGCACTTATAAAATTACAAATACCGCCCAAGCAGATATGATTGGTCGAACAACGTATATTGTCCTCAGACGCATTCCTGAGGAGGCTTCATCTAAGCCTCGCTGTTTCCGTATGGGAAAGTCCTCTTAGCTTAATATTAAGAAATAAATGGTATGCTTTCATATAATTTAATCCTAAGGAGCTCAGACCATGAAAGCAGCACAAATTAATAAATATGGATCTACGGATGGCATTGAAATTAATACAAATACTCAAAAACCTTCTCCTTCAGTAGGGCACCTTGTTATCGAAGTGCATGCAGCAGGTGTAAATCCTATCGACTGGAAAATTTGCGAAGGCCTTCGTAAAGAAAGATTAGATCTAAAGTTCCCAATCACTTTAGGAATGGATTTTTCTGGTGTGGTTACGGAAGTGGGTGAGAGGGTCTCAGGTTTCAAAAAAGGGGACCAGGTTTATGGGCAATCCAGTGTTTTTAATGGTGAGCCAGGCACCTTCGCTGAATTTGTTTTTGTCGATCAGGAACGTACTGCACTAAAACCTACGAAAATTAATTATATAGAAGCTGCTGCTGTGCCACTTGCAGCCGTAAGTGCTTGGCAAGGACTTGTCGACCATATGGGGCTTTCCAAGGGTCAAAAGATTCTTATCCATGGGGGAGCTGGGGGTATCGGTAGCTTTGCTATTCCCCTCGCCAAATACCTAGGAGCTTATGTGGCAACGACGGTGAGTGCAGAAAATAAGCAACACGTTAAAGATTTAGGCGCCGATGAGGTGATTGACTACAAAAACCAGTCCTTCGATGAGATCTTGCGTGATTACGATGCTGTTTTCGACACAGTTGGAGGTGAGACCTATGTAAAGTCTTTTAAGATCCTCAAGAATGGGGGCACCATCGTTTCTATGTTGGAACAACCTCGACCTGAACTCATGGCAAAAAACAATGTGAAAGCGATAGCTGAATTCACGGACGTTAACAGTGAGCGTTTGGCTAAAGTGGCTGATCTTATTGATAAGGGTATTCTTAAAATCCAGGTTGATAAAACCTTTCCATTAGACAAAGCAAGTGAAGCTCTTCTCTATTTGAAAACTGGCCATCCCCGGGGGAAGGTTGTCTTAAAAATCAAAGAGTAAGATTAAGAAATATTTAACTTCTTCATGATAAGAACGTCTAAGGGTTTACCAAAGAAAGAATAGTGATGACCTTAAAACTCAAAAGTCATAAAATCACGGGGTTTGTTTTCGGGATAGCTTTTCTCGTTTTCAATAGTTCTCCGTCTTTATCAGAGAATGGGTGGCTTTGTTATCGGAATCCGGTACCTGGGTGGACACCATGCGTGTGCACGCACACGCCGGGAGTCCCGCTTTGCTTTTGGTCGAGTGAACCAACGTGCTCTCCATGCGATCCTTCAACAATATGCCACGTAGCTTGTCCAGGTGAATTTTGTAATCTTCATAAAGGATGTACGGTATGGGCGAATAAATCAACGAGGTGTTCGTCACCTAAGGCAACTTCTCGGAATTTTGAGAACTTATGTGATGGATTGATTAGGGGTTAGAAGTAAGAATTTTGTTCATAGAATCTAGTATCTTTTGTTAGCAATTGGCTAGTTTATTCCTTCCCAATCGCTATTTTCTGGATTGCTTCGTCCTTTTGGGGTTCGCAATGACGCTCAACAGTTTGAAAATATGAGTGAGAAATTGTGACTCGTATCATTAAATTGATTCGAGAAAGACGGTTTAGAAGTTAGTAATTTGTAATGAGAATTAGAACGCTTTTCTAATAACTAACTCCTAACAACCAATTATACTACCTAAGAGGCAGAAAGCTGGCGGGGACCTACTCTTCCGTGGCTTAAGCCAAAGTACCATCGGCGCGGAGGACTTTCAGGGTCGAGTTCGGGATGGGATCGTCTGTGGATTCCTCGCAATACCCACCAGCTTTCTGCACCTTCGGTGCTGAAAGCAGTGTAGCAGAGATCAGTATAGCAGTGTAACAGAATTCATGAATTTGAAGCTCTTAAGCTCTACTCCTCATTTCTTTCTGCTTTTCTGCAACACTGCTCTTACTGAAGGCGCCCTGCGGGGCGCCGCTGATAATCAACTGAATGCGAATCAAGCCAATCGAGCGATTAGTACCGGTTAGCTTCAAGGCTTACGCCTCTTCCACACCCGGCCTATCGACGTGGTGGTCGACCACGGCTCTTATGCGAGAACTAGTTTTGAGGTGGGTTTCCCGCTTAGATGCTTTCAGCGGTTATCCCGTCCGTACATAGCTACCCAGCGCTGCAGCTGGCGCCACAACTGGTACACCAGAGGTACGTCCATCCCGGTCCTCTCGTACTAAGGACAGATCCTCTCAATTCTCAAACACCCACGGCAGATAGGGACCGAACTGTCTCACGACGTTCTGAACCCAGCTCACGTACCACTTTAATTGG
>MKUL01000035.1 GCA_001897795.1 Alphaproteobacteria bacterium 41-28
CTGCTGCCTCCCGTAGGAGTCTGGGCCGTGTCTCAGTCCCAGTGTGGCTGATCATCCTCTCAGACCAGCTACAGATCATTGGCTTGGTAGGCTTTTACCCTACCAACTACCTAATCTGACGCGGGCTCCTCTTCTTGCGGCCGAAGCCTTTCCTCCGTAGAGCGTATGCGGTATTAGCTAAAGTTTCCCTTAGTTATCCCCCACAAGAAGGCAGATTCCCACGCGTTACTCACCCGTTTGCTACTCAGCAATAGAGCCGAAGCCCTATTCTGCGTTCAACTTGCATGTGTTAAGCATGCCGCCAGCGTTCGTTCTGAGCCAGGATCAAACTCTCATGTTCATTTCCGGGTTTAAAAGACTGAAATCAAGTTTCAAAAGATTCTCAAAATCAACTTTTAAATCCTAAATGTTCAGAGTTAAATCCAAATTATCTCTAGAGCATATAGCTCTAAAAATGGTCTACTCTATAAATTAACGAGTCATTCTTAAAACGCTTGGCATCTCAGAAACGTTTCCATCTCTGATTTGCTTGATATACGGTTAAAAACAGCTCGTCTCGCAAGCCGCTTCCCGCATATCCCTTCTCTCTCTTCACTTGTCAATGAACATGCAGACTAAGCTTATCTTGTGTACCTGTTTTCACGAGTACATGCATTAGCCCACATTTTATATATAGCGATAAAAAACTTGAGGAACAAGCTCCCTTAACTTTTTTCATCGCTTAAGTTTGATCCTTATACGCACAGCCTCGGCCCACGTCAACACCTATTTTAAAAATTTTTCTGAGTCATTTAGTGTTTGTATAGGGTGTTATAGTTGAGGACTTTTTTGTTACATAAAAATGCAAAAAAATAAGCCAGGCATTGAAGTGCGGGGAGTGATCTGCCATATTAACTTTAAATTAATCGCTTTTATATTATTAGACGTACTGCGTAAGTAGGAAGAAAAAGTTTTAAAGTGTTGGGTAAAACCATATCTGCAACATCGAGTTTATAATCACGTCCAGGGCGTTTGTATTTGCCGATAACCTTACGTTGCCATAAGGGATCAACTCTAGTGGGAATAGTTTCAAACTGTAACACACATACACCAAACGAACGGATAAAAGTTGTTGGTTTTTTCTTTATTGTGATATATTTTATTGACATAGAGATCTTTCTTGATTGTTGAGTCTCCTACTTATGTACCCATCTGTTAAAAATATGATATGTACAATTTCTATTAAGTGAAAAAGGAAGGGCGGGAATTGGATAAATTAACTACTTTTCCCTATTATATTGTTCCCATTTCTATCAAAGGAATTGTTTTTGAAGATCATAAAGTTTGGTTAAGAAAGAATGAGCGCAAAGAATGGGAATTACCAGGAGGAAAACTCGATATAGGTGAACAGCCCGAAGAGGCAGTTATCAGGGAATTACGAGAAGAGCTGGGCTTCGACGTGAGCGTGATTGATATTGTTCAATCGCATCTTTATACGATTAACCATCCCCTCACACAGGAAAGTAATGTCTTAGTCGTTAGTTACTTATGTAATTTGATAGATAAGATAGGCGAATTTGAGGTAGAAGGTGAAGCTGGAAAAGCTGAATTTAATAGCTTTCTTATATCAAATATATCTGAACTCAATATGCCTCAATTTTATAAAGAGGGAATAATCAAAGCTTATAACATTAACCAAAGGCTCATAAAGAAGCTTGTATAGATGTGAAGCTCAGTTTGAAGACGGGCTCATCCAATAGGTAGTTTCGTTGGTGGCAAAACAACCTTCAGGTGAAGTTCTTTCAGCTGCTCTGGCCGAACATCAGCAGGAGCTCCAACTAACAGATCCTCAGCCTTTTGTGTCATCGGAAAGGCCACAATCTCACGAAGATTGGGCTCGTCTGCCAAAAGCATCACGATCCGGTCAATGCCAGGAGCAGCGCCTCCATGAGGAGGAGCTCCGAAACGGAAAGCGCTGAGCATTCCTGCAAATTGGGTTTCGACTTCTTCTTGTGTATAATCAGCAATAGTGAAGGCTTTGATCATAAGTTCGGGCAAGTGGTTTCGGATGGCTCCACTGCAGAGCTCGGTCCCATTACATACAATATCATATTGATAGCCAAGGATGCTCAAGGGATCTTGGGTTTCAAGGGCCTCGAGGCCTCCTTGTGGCATGGAAAAGGGGTTGTGAGAAAACTGGATTTGTTTCTTCTCTTCATCATACTCATACATGGGAAAATCTACAATAAAACAGAAACGAAAAGCATTTTTCTCCAGCAAATCAAGTTCTTCTCCGAGGCGAGTCCGCGCAAGGCCTGCAAGCTTTTCAGCCACTTTTACCTTATCACAGACAAAGAAAACAGCGTCTCCTCCTTGTATGCCCGTTAGGGTATACAGTTTTTGAAGACGATCCTCGTCTAAGAACTTGGCGATGGGGCCTTTAGCACCTTCCTGGCTCAAAACAATATAGCCAAGACCACCAGCACCTTGCTCACGAGCCCAGTCATTCATTTTGTCAAAAAAACTACGGGGACTGGCTGCAGTGCTAGGGGCGGGAATCGCCCTAACCACAGCTCCATTTTCAATGGCTTTTGAAAATAAGCCAAAATCTGAACCACGGAAAACATCCGTCACGTCGCTGATGACAAGAGGGTTTCGTAGATCAGGTTTATCTGTTCCATACTTGAGCATAGATTCGGCATAGGGAATGCGAGGGAAGGGAAGGGAGTTAACGGTTTTCCCCGTACCAAACTCAACGAAAACCTCATAAAGAACAGGTTCGATGGCTGCAAAAACATCTTCCTGGGTCACAAAGGACATTTCAAAGTCGAGCTGATAAAACTCACCTGGAGAGCGATCTGCGCGCGCATCCTCGTCACGAAAACAGGGGGCAATTTGGAAATACTTATCAAATCCAGCGACCATAAGGAGTTGCTTGAATTGTTGAGGGGCTTGAGGAAGAGCATAAAACTTACCCGGATAGAGGCGGCTGGGAACCAAATAATCGCGAGCCCCTTCAGGTGAACTGGCTGTTAATATGGGGGTTTGGAATTCTAAAAAGCCTTGATTGATCATTTTTTTGCGTAATGAAGCAATAACTTGACTGCGCAAGACCATGTTGGCATGCATCTTCTCGCGTCTTAAGTCCAAAAAGCGGTATTTAAGCCGCGTTTCTTCGGGAAATTCGGCATTACTGTTGACTTGAAGAGGAAGAATATCTGCCCTTGATTGAACGGTTATTTCATCAATAACGACTTCAATTTCTCCTGTTGCCATATGGGAATTTGCCGTTTCAGGTGTTCTTTCGACAACACGGCCGACCACCGTTATAACACTTTCAAGTTTAATACTTTCAGCTTCCCGAAAATATGGGCTTTCCGTATCAATCACGCATTGGGTAATTCCATAATGATCCCTGAGGTCAATGAAGAGAAGTTGTCCATGATCTCGTTTTCGATGGACCCACCCAGAAAGGCGGACTATTTCTTTTGTGTTTCCTAGGCGTAAGGCCCCACAGGTATGTGTACGATAAGGATTTAACATGGCTCTACTCTTGTTGACGAATTTCAGTTTTATAGTCCTAAAGATTCTGAGTCTCTTGTCAAGACTCGCGTTCAATGATAACGAGAATGGATGACTTTAATTACAAAAACATCAGATCTAAAGGCCTTTTGCGAACGAGCCGCAAAATCGCCCTATATTATGGTAGATACGGAGTTTGTCAGAGAAACAACCTATTGGCCTCAGCTATGTCTTATCCAAGTTGGACTGGCCGATGAGGCCGTGGCGATTGATCCCTTGGTGAAAGAAATGGATCTCCAACCCTTTTTTGATCTTTTGCAAAATCAACATGTCATCAAAGTCTTCCATTCCGGGCGCCAAGATGTTGAAATTTTTTATCATTTGACGGGGCAAATTCCAAAACCCCTTTTTGATACACAAATTGCAGGAATGGTTTGTGGTTTCGGAGAATCGGTGGGCTATGACGTTCTTGTTCAAAAATACGCCAAGGTATCTATTGATAAATCCTCTCGCTACACCCATTGGGCTCAACGCCCCTTAACGGAGAAACAGCTGACTTACGCTTTGGGGGATGTCATACATCTACGCATTATCTATGAAAAGCTCTATGCGAGGATTCTGGAAGAAGATCGGCTCCATTGGCTCCAAGAAGAGGTAGACATCCTTACGGACCCCAGAACGTACATGATTGATCCCTATGACGTTTGGCAAAAGATCAGAGTTCGTACGCCAAGACCACGTATGCTCGCCATTTTAAGGGAGATCGCAGCTTGGAGAGAAATTACAGCTCAAAAGCGAAATATTCCACGAGGACGTATGGTACGGGATGAAGTCATGATTGAGCTTGCAGCGGCCTCTCCACGCACCGCTTCTGAACTGGGGCGGATGCGTGGACTTTCTTCCTCTTTCATAGAAGGGAAGGACGGGAAAATTGTGTTGGAGCTTATTGAAAAAGCTCATGCCTTGCCGCTTGAAGATTGTCCGCAAGTCAAAAAGGAAGGGGCTTCTCCTCCTGGAGCATCTGCATTGATGGAAATGCTACGGCTTCTTTTGAAAATTAAGGCTGAAAAATATCACGTCGCTCCGAAATTGATAGCCACAAGTGCTGATTTAGAAACGATTGCTCGTTCTCCCGATCCCCAAGTGCCCGCCCTAGAGGGATGGCGACGAGAGGTCTTTGGAAATGCAGCTTTGGCTTTAAAGACGGGAAAAGTTGCAATTGGAATCAAAAATCATAAGATTACTTTGATACCGTTAGAATAAACCAAAGAACTGTGATTTAAAGCTTTGGGTATTTGGCTTTAACGATTGTGTACTTTATTTGTCCTCCTCTATCCCAAGCTGTGGGGATGGGGTAGGGGACATCTTCTTGAACTTCTATTTCATTAAAGAACTGCTCAAAAACCCGCACTGTTTGTGGAATATGAACCTCTCTATAAACTGCGTTTAGAATATTTTCTTTTTTAGACCCTTCTATAAGAGATTGCTTCCATAGTTCGTGATCATCTAGATACAAAGCATTAATCGATGGGAGGGCGAGTTCTCTTAGCTTAAGGAGAAAGGCTCTTTCCTTAAAATTTTCTTCACCGACTGATTGTGGACTATAAGGCATCATCTCCCTATATTTATCAGTCAACTCTTTAAATTTCTCAAGAAATACAGGGTCTTCTTTTTCTTCTACTGTAACCCCAATCTTTGGAAGTTTTACATATCTAGGTAATGCATCTAAAGAATAGTCAGCTACGTTAAGTACTTTTGCTTCTTTTAAAATATCTCCTCTATCATAAAGAGGTGTTCCTTTATATGCCTGATCAGGGGTATTTGCTGGATTGAAAATGAATTGCCCCGTTTCCTTTAAGAGAGCTACCAATGCTCTTAAATGATTTGAATTCCAAATCATAAATTTTGAAGTTGCGTCCGAGAAAACTGCTTCGTCCAATGATCTTCCCAATCGAGTTGCTAAAAACTGAAGTAACTCTACGTCATTGAAATTTCCTTGGATGTGAGGCCTTCCACTTGGGTCATGCTCAAACTCATCGAAATAAATCCAACTTTCGTCGGAGTGAAGCTTAGTTTCAGTATTTCTCTCACCAAAAACCAGTTTAACAGGAAGCTCTACTCCTTTTCTTTCTGTTATAAAAGACTCAACTTTTTTAACTTGTTTAAGAAGTGTTTTTGATCGAATAATTTTATTTTTAGCTTTGTTATAAAGTTGAATAGATTCTTCAATTTGTTCTGACTGTTCTTTTGCATTCAATGTCTTAAAAGCTGATGTAAGAGCTTTTATTTGTTCTTCTCGAGCTTCAGAATACCCAGGAATTTGAAGTAGATCTTTGTGTTTCTTTGTTGAAATAATTTTCTCAAGTTTAAGTTGGCGTTTTTGTAAACTGTGACCTGCCTCTTCGGGAGATAATTTTAAGATTTCTTCAATATCGAATCCTGCTTTTAGGTGAGATACACTTAATAAAAAAGACACGGTGAGAACAAGAAAAGACGATTTCATCAATAACTCCAAAAAATAAAATGCGTTTATAAGAAAACATAGTCATCATTATAAAATTATGCAATAGATAACATAACTTCAGCTTTGGATAAGGAGTCATGCAAACCTACTTATCAATTTTAGAGATAATGTCATCCTTGGCAAGAAATGCTAATGCCCGCTTCGCTTGGCAAACCCCCGCTTATGTAATTAGGAACAATTTATCCTATAAGGATAAACGGGGGCAAGGATGACACGGAGAAGGAAAAAATAATGTTTTTTCTCAATGAGTTACATAGAAATAACCGATTTTTTTATCCAAAGCTAGAGTTAACAAAAAAAATTATCTGTTCTTTAGATTCACTAGCTCAAAGGATTGCGACGAGAGGTCTTTGGAAACGCAGCTTTGGCTTTAAAGACAGGGAAGGTCGCCATTGGGATCAAAAATAATAAGATTACTTTGATACCTTTAGAATAGTTCAAGGTTCTCTATTTTTTTAATTATTCGCACGAAAGGGGCTACGCCTCTTCGCGGGGCTCGCTGGAATTAAAGCTACTTTTACTTTTGAGCGATTAAAGACTTCAAAGTAATTTTCTAGACCACGCCTCTCCTCTTCCACTTTTTGAGCTATAGATAACTCATTAATATTCGATTTTAATATTGTATAAATCTGGTTAAGAATATAATATTTCTCTTGAATAATATCGGATATTTGATTTGAGTTCATGTCTCCTTCCTCTGTATTTTCTTTGCCTATATAATTAAACAAAAGTTCCTCGTATTCGATTCCAGCTTTCTGATGCCCGAGATATTTACTTACACCTAAGGATATAATGGATTGTTCCATAGCATTATCGCAAATCAGTGGAGCAAAAGGAGCTTTTTTTTCATCAACATCTCCCCCGGATTCTATGAAATCTTTAGAATGAGCCTTCTTTCTCATTCCTTTTTGATAAAAATGTTCTGCCTTATCTTGTCGACTCGGATTAGCACAACAGACAAGCCACCTCAAACATGATGTAGCAATTTCTTCGCCATCCTGATCTCTCATGCCAGCGTTTAGGTTTGAAATAGCAGAAATTGAAACAAATATGGCTAACAATAGGGTTAATTTTTCTTTCTTTTTCATAAAACCTCTTATTTTTTCGATTAGATTAACCTCCCAAAGAGATATTATGAGTGTAATAAGGACTATTTAAAAATGCAATCTTTATATTTTATTAAAATTTTAGAATTTCTAAAAATGAGGAATTATCTTAAAACTTCGCTCAACCTCTCTTTTGATAAAGACCTGTCAGGGTCACGACATCCAGGATATGGTCCTCTATTGCCTTCAAAAGCTCTTTATTCGTTGCCCCTTTCTTAAGAGGTACAATGGCGTCCAGTGCATAAAGATTAAAATGATAATGATGGACGCCTTGAGGAGGGTTTGGGCCATTATAGCCTAAGTTTCCAAAACTATTCGTCCCGGGAAGAACGCTTGATGGAAGGTTTTTTCCTCCTTCATCAATATGAGTGAGCGTCGCTGGAATGTTGTAGAGGACCCAATGAACCCACCCATTGGGTGCATCAGGATCATCACTAATGAGAGCTAGTGAACGTGTTCCTTTTGGAATATTCTTCCAAGCGAGAGGAGGGGAAACATCCTTCCCTTCCGCTGTATATTCAGGAGGGATAAATTTACTGTCTTGAAAGGCTGAGCTTGTCATTTCTAGGTGAGAGGTCCTCTGATCCAATAGATCCTCTGCAAGAAGATTAAATGAAGAAACGGCGATCAGAAGAGCTACGGTTAAAGCTAAATAAAATAAGCGATAGGGACGTCTGATCATTTTAATCTCTCCTGTTTTAATCTTAATTTTTCTCAACATTCAATTTATGACATAAACTCACATCTAAGGATTTACATGATAATAATTAAAATTTCCTCAACGCATATCATATTTTTAGAAAGCCAAATTGTACTCTTTACAAAAGCGAATGTATAACATTCGTCACAACACCCCAAATGGCAAAGTGATCCTCTTCGGTAACTTTAATATCAGGGTAATCATCGTTCTCAGCACACAGGAAAAGCCTGTTTTTAAATTTCTCAAGACGTTTAACGGTCATCTCTCCATTTAAAAGGGCTATAACAATTTTTCCATAAGTGGGACTGAGGGATCGATCCACAACAAGCATATCCCCAGGAAATATGCCAACATTGGTCATTGAATCTCCCGTTACACGAACAAAGAATGTTGTCGCTTTGTGGGGAAGGAGATAGTCGTTCAGATCGAGACTACCCTCACTATATTCATCAGTGGGTGAGGGGAACCCTGCTTGGACACGTGATTCAAAAAGAGGGACCTGTATGGGTGAAGAAACTTTCCCCACAAAAATACCACTTATATCCATGGGACCAAACAGCTTAAGTCTTCTCTTTTCCTTAAAGGGTTGACGTTGACTCAACAAACCAAAGGGACGGTTAGGAACAGAGGTACTTTTTAACGATTCAAGATGTATCATAATATTTATCCTTATGTGACACTTTGGCAGAAGTTTTTATTCTTGTACAGAAATAAGAAACGAATGGGAAGAGATAACTTTTATAAAATGGATAAATCAAGGATTTGCTCACATGAACATATCATCATAGCAATCTAAAAAACGATCCTATTTTCCATAATATATATTATGCGTCTTAACTTATGGTATCTCTCCTAAGCATACTTCTTCGGCCATTAGTGATCTTTCGCAAGGATGACAAACGAATTGATGTACTCTATCATGCATGAGTAACTCACAAAATTGTCAGTTATCAAGGGCGTGGATAGAAGGCGTTTTCAAAATTGTAGGTTGAGGCCTCTTGATATATCATTAAAAAGGTTATGTGAGGTGGAAGATGAGTAAAACGACACCATTTAAAAAAATTGCGGAAGAATGGAAGAAAGATCCAGAATACAGACAAGAATATGAAAATCTCAAGTCCGAATTCGAGGTCGCTCGTGAGTTAATTCATGCAAGAGCACACCTGACCCACACCCAAGTAGCCAAACGAATGGGAACAACTCAGTCTGTTATTGCACGGCTAGAAAGTGGTGCAAAATCTGTAAATCTTAGAACTCTAAAGAAATATGCTATGGCTACTGATAGTCATCTACATATAAAATTATCTTCCCATTAAATTAAAAACCGCTGATATCTACTATATTTTGTTCAAACTTTTAAGCGCCTAGGATACCGCTTCGAATCTTCCTCATGAATTTGCTGCATATGATCTTGAAAAGATTGAGCATTTGTAAAGGAAAGAACCTCCGCGTCCTTATGATCAATCGTGAGAATTCCGTTTAAGTGATCCATTTCGTGCTGAAAAACTTTCGCGGCAAAACCATCAAGAACATCTTCTACCACTTCTCCATCTTTAGTTTGGTAAATAACCTTTATTTTTTCCCAACGCTTGAGTTTTGCACACCGAAGAGGTTCTGAAAAACACGCTTCATACCCTTCAATTGTCCTATCACCTATGGGCTCGAACGAAGGATTAATGACGATTCTTAAACTCTCCGTTGTTCGATCAGGAGTATAAATAAAGATTGGATGGTTAATCCCAATTTGAGGAGCTGCAAGCCCCGCCCCTCCCCGCAAAACGTTTTCGCGAATGTCCAACAATCTCTGAACGGTTGCGTGTGTCGAGTCCCATTCATCCATCATGATAGGGCGTGTTCGCTGACGAAGGACGTTTGTTGGATCTTTATCACAGGTTACAATTCCTTCGTATTCTTGAGATGCAAAACCTGACATATCTCCCTACCCTTTCAAGATTGATCCCTATTGGTAAGAAAAAATATAGGGTGAGATGGCAAAAAACAAGTGAACTTCATTCAGAATTCATATAAACTATAAAAAATTGAGGCACTATCTAATGAAAAAATATTTTCTCTTTCTCATCATCTGCTTAGTACCAACTTCCCTCTTTGGAAAAAGCATTACAAATCAAGAGCTTTTATCGACCTGTAAAGATAAATCTACGGAATCTCAGAACTTTTGTTATGGCTTCATTATCAGTGCAGCCAATGCGGCGCAATTTTATCGAAATATTGTCGATGTTGAACATGAATTTATAAAAATATGTTTTCCAGCTAATATTTCAAATAAAGAAATTGTTGATATTTTTATTGCGTGGGCTGAAAAAAACCTCTCTGTCTTAGAGAGTCCAGCTTTTATAGGGGTTTCAACCTCATTCTCAAAAAAATATAGCTGCTCCACAGAAAAAGAGGAAAAGGATCAAAAAGAGGATAAAAGGGAAAGTCAGCTAGAGAACACAAAGGATTCTTTGTAATGGCTATAATGCTAACTTAAAAGAAGCATCAATCACCAAAAATGGAAAAGTCATTAATGAACTTAAGTTTCTAGATTGCTTTGTCGCTACGTTCCGCGCAATGACGATTCCCCCACTCCGTCATTGCGAGAGGTTTTTGCCCCGAAGCAATCAAGTCTTTTTAAGTTCATGAGGAGGGAACTTTGAGGCAAATTTTAAATAAACCTTTATGGGCCCTAGGCCTTATGTCAGGAACATCTGCGGATGGAATCGACGCTGCCCTTATTCAAACGGATGGAATAACAGTTAACGCCTTTGGCCCTACGCATTATGTCCCTTATCCTAAAACATTACGGAATCAAATTCTCAAAGCCTATGGGCGACCACCAGGTTCCGAAGAGACCCTCCTCGAAAGAGTTATTACCGAGCACCACGCTGACGTTATTTTTGCCTTATTAGAAAAAGCCCAACTAACACCTTCTGAAGTGGATCTCGTTGGTTTTCATGGACAAACCCTTTTTCACAAGCCTCCTCGTCAAAAAGGTGAAATTGGAGAAACCCACATTATTGCAGATGGCCCTCTCCTCGCTTCTCTCACAGATATTCCTGTCATCGACCAATTTCGCCTCAATGATGTGGCTCATGGGGGACAGGGCGCTCCTCTCGTTCCTATCTTTCATCAAGCTTTGTCTCAAGATTTACCCAAGCCCATTGCTATTCTTAATATCGGAGGTGTGGCCAATGTAACCTGGATAGGTGCTGAGGAAGGCGAAATGCTAGCCTTTGATACAGGGCCAGGAAACGGGTTGATCGATGATTGGGTTAGGGAAAACAGAGGACTTTCTTGGGATGAGGGAGGAAAAATTGCTGCAATGGGCCAAGTGAATGGTACAATTTTAACTCAGTGGCTTTCTCACCCTTACTTTACCCAAGAACCCCCTAAGGCGTTAGATCGCAAAACATTTGTAGATTGCTTGGAAGATGTCAGATCTCTTCCTTTTGAAGATGGTGTGGCAACTTTAACCGCTTTTACCGTTGCCTGCTTAGAAAAAGCAACCGAGCATTTCCCTCAAAAACCATTGCTCTGGCTCGTTGCTGGCGGAGGAGCCCACAATCCTACCCTCCTTCAAATGATAGAAGAACGTCTTAATGCTCAAGTGAAAAAGGCTTCTGATAAGGGATGGAATGGAGATGCACTAGAAGCCCAAGCCTTTGGTTTTTTAGCCGTAAGGTCCCTTAGAAACCTTCCCCTCACCTTCCCTGGAACAACGGGTGCTCCTGCTCCTCTGAGCGGGGGACGAGTGAGTAGGCCTTTTAATAAAGACTTACCAACTTCCATTTTAAATTTCGAAGGAGAAAAAGATATAAAGTCTTTTGAATCATTTCGTGAGGAGCTCGGTCCAGATCAACGTCCTACCTTTTTAGATGAAGGCGGTGCAATCCTTAAGTAATTCGTCATCCCCCCAGCGTCAATCCCGCGAAAGCGGGAACCTAGGAAAAATATTTAAAAACAGAAGCTTATATGAATTTTTTTGCTAAAGAAGCTACAAACGCAAAAAATATTTTTATTTCAAATACCTTCCTGGGTTCCTGCTTCTGCGCACAAGTGTCCGGGGAAAATACGAAATGCAAAAAAAAGTGTCCTTAAGTTCTGGGTTGCTTCGGAGCAAAGCTCCTCGCAAAGACGAACTGGTGGCACATTCGTTGCTAATCCCCAACCGTCCCCCGGTTCAAGCCGGGGGCTAAAGTTTGCGACCCCCGTGAAAACGAGGGGAAGCAATCCAGACTTTTTTGAGAGAGTTTAAGAAATTCGACTTTTTAAGTTTATAATCAGCCTATCTTTCTCTAAGAGAAGGAATACTTAATCTTTTCAATAGCACTCCAC